>JBOHFG010000468.1:0-3390 GCA_050699575.1 Pseudonocardiaceae bacterium | reverse complement strand
ACCCGTTTTATGGCGACCTTCGGGTTATGCCGACGGGGAGGCTGTGGTGGCTGGCCGGGGCGTTGTCGGCGGCCTGGAGGTCGGCATAATCAGAGGCGTTGGAGGAAGGCCAGAAGTTGGTCGTCGGCCGGTCTGTAGCGGCCGGGCTTGGTTCCGGTGGGGGTGGTCCTGTCCATCGCTGTCTGTTTCGCTATCATGTCGGCGTGCAGGTAGATTTGCGTGGTTTCGGTGCTTTCGTGGCCGAGCCAGAGAGCAATGACCGTGGTGTCGATGCCCGCGGTAAGTAATCTCATGGCCGCTGTATGCCTCAGGACGTGGGGTGTGACGATTTTGCTGGCGAGAGTCGGGCAGGTCATGCTGGCGGTCGCCGTGTGCTGGGTCAGGCGCTTGGCGACGGCGTCTCGGCTCATCGGGGTTCCGGTGCGGGTGGGGAACAGGATCTCCGTGCCGGTGGGCAGGGTGGTGAAGGCGCGGAGGACGGCGACGGTCTGGGCGTCGAGCGGAGTGATGCGGTTCTTGCGTCCTTTCCCGCGGCAGGTGACGTGGGCTGCGGGGCCTAAGTGCAGGTCGCCGAGTGTGAGGCTCGTCAGTTCGCCCACGCGTAAGCCGGTCGTGACGGCGACCTGGAACAGGGCGTGGTCGCGTCGCCCGGCCGGGGTGGTTTGGTCGGGGGCTGCCAGCAGCGCGGTCAGTTCCGGAGGTGTTAGGTAGGTGACGTCGGTGCGGTGGTGTCGCTTGGGTGGGATGGCCATGACCTGGCTGATCGTGGCTGCGTGTTCGGGGTGGCGGTAGGCGGCGTAGGTGAAGAACGAGTGCAGGGCGGCCAGGCGGGCGTTGCGGGTGCTGATGGTGTTGCCCCGGACGGTTTCCAGGTAGGTGAGGAAGTCGCTGATCACCCCGGCGGTCAGGGCGGACAGCTCGAGGTCCTGCGGCGGTGTGCCGGTGGTGTCGGCGATGAACCGCAGGAGCAGCCGCCAGGTGTCGCGGTAGGCGATCAGGGTGTGCGGGCTGGCGCCGAACTGACTGGTTAGCCGCGTGGTGAAGTAGGTCTGCAGGGTGGGTGCCAGGTGTGTCATGACAGCTCACCACCGCGAAGGGGTTGCCCGGCAAGGGCCTGGAGGCGGTCGGTGGCGGCAGCCAGGAGTTCGGCGGTGCCGGTCAAGTACCAGTACGTGTCACCGGGGTCGGCATGCCCGAGCCAGGTCGCCAGGACCGGCAGGACTGCGGCTGGGTCGGTGCCGGACCTGTAGGCGTCCAGCATCGAGGCGACCGCAAAAGAATGCCGAAAGTCATGAAGTCGGGGTCGGCAGACCGTGGACGCCGGGGTCAGGCCAATCTGGTCGGTCAGGGCACGAAAGACCGGGTGCACCAGTTGCGGGAGCAGTCGGGTGCCTCGCAGGGTGACCAGCAAAGCGGAGCTGCTGGCTGCAGCGGGGAGCTGGTCTCGTTGTCGTAGATACGCGGTCAGCCCGTCCTGGACGCTGGAGTGCAGGGGCAGCAGGCGGGTCTTACCGTATTTGCCGGTGACCCGTAGCGTGCCGGCCTGCTGGTCCAGGTCGGTGACGTCCAGGCCGAGAGCTTCTCCGGTGCGGATGCCGGTGGCGGCCATCAACGCGATCAGTGTGTGGTAGGTGGCCGCCCGGATCGCCGGACGCAACCGGTCGGCCGCGGCCAGCAGCGCCGCGATCTGGTCGGCGGTGTAGATGTAGGGCGCGGCCCGGGTCGATCGGGCCGGTAGCAGCCGGGCCGGGGGCACCTGCACGGTCGGGTCCTGCAGGTGGGCCCACCGGGCGAAACACCGGATCGCTGAGAGCCGGAGTGCCTGCCACCGTGGGGAGGCATCGACCGGTGCGGTGGCGAACCCGAGGGCGTGCTCGACGGTGGCCTCCTGCGCGTCGTGGGCCTGGAGGTAGCCGACGTAGGCGACCAGAAGCCGCTGGGTGCACTCCAGTTTGTAACCCAGCGAGCGGCGCACCCGCAGGTAGTCGGCCACCAGCTCCCGCAGCGACTCCGGGGTCATCGCGCACCCGCCGGTGTGGGCCAGGGGCGGGCCAGCTGGGCCAGCCTGTTCTGGTCGGTCTTGGCGTAAATGACCGTGGTGGCCACTCCGGAGTGACGCATCAACTGGGCGACCTCTTCCAGACCTGCACCAGCGTTTAACGTCTCGGTCGCCGCGGTGTGGCGCAACCGGTGCCCGTGCACGATTCCCAGCCCCGCCCGTCGAGCGGCCCGGGCCACGATGCAACTGACGCTGGAGGAACGCAACGGCGTACACGGTGCCTTCGCGCGGACGAACACCGTGCGGGCGCTCGTGTCCGGTCGCCCACCTCGCAGGTAGTCCACCAGGGCTTGGCCAGCATCTACTGGTAGCGGCATCCGGTCGATGCGGTTGCCCTTGCCGTGGATCGTGACGGTCCCGGCTGGCCAGTCGATGTCCTCCAGCCGCAACGCAGCCACTTCGGCGCAGCGCAGACCCAACCGGCGCATCAAGATGATCACGGCGAGGTCCCGTCGGCCCACCGGATCTGAACTATCGCAGGCATGCCACAGCGCCTGGACTTGGGAGCTGGTCAGCGCCTGAGGTAGCCCGGACAGCCTCCACGAGGCGACCGAGGGGACGGCGTCGGCCAGCACGCCCTCGACCAGCGCCTCGGCGTGCAAAAACCGCAGCAGTGACCGCAGCGCGCAGGCGGTCATCTGCGCCGACTTACGTGACATCACCGGCAACCGGGCAGCCAGGAAGGCCGCCACCTCGCCAGCGCTCACCTCACCGACCCGATCAACACCCGCAGGGCACAGCACGTCCTCGGTGAAGGGCCCGACCCAGTGCACATAGGCCCGCACCACCGCCGGCGTGAGCGCCCGCTGCTTGGCCAGGTAGCGGGCAAACCGCTCCAGCAACACCTCGACCGCGGTCACCGGTGGTGGCGGCGCAACTGCCGTTGGCACCACGCCCACCCGCCGCAGGAAATCCACGATCGGGGCAAGCGCCCGCGGCGAGTAGTGACTGGTTCCCCTCGCGCGGCGTTCGGACAAGAACCGCTCCATCACCGGCCCGGTCAGCTCATCCAGACCGACACCCGCCACGTCAAGCCACCGCGACAGCGATGCAGCCAACTGCATCTGCACCGTCGCCGATGTCCTCGTGTATCCCAACGACGCCAGCTCCACCGCCAGCCCCGGCGCGAACGGCGCCAGAGGCCCGTCGAATCGGACCCTGGACGGATCGGGAACGCTGTGCACAACCGTGCTCCTCTCCAAAAGATCACATGGAGAGAACAGCCTGAACCCCACCCGGCGCTGGATTATGCCGACCTCCGGGCCGCCGACAACGCCCCGGCCAGCCACCACAGCCTCCCCGTCGGCATAACCCGAAGGTCGCCATAAAAG
>JBOHFG010000467.1:0-1105 GCA_050699575.1 Pseudonocardiaceae bacterium | reverse complement strand
GCGGGGGTGGCCGCGCACGGCGCCGCGGCGAGCACCCAGTCCTGCTCCAGCCAGGCGACCGGGACATCCCGGCCCAGTGCGTTGGCCGCGAAGACCAGCTCGTCGGTCACCAGCGGGGCAGCCTGGTCCGGATCGCTCACCAGGGCCACCCGGTCACCCATCGGACCCAGCCTGACCAGACTCGGGTCCGATGGCGATGCCCGGTCGGGCAGCCACAGCTCAACGACCAACTCGGTGGCGGGCGCCCGACGCTGCACCGCGACCACCACACCAGAGACCTGACCGTCCTGCTCGTGGTCGAAAACCTGCACCATGCGACGGCCCAGCGGGCTGAACAGGGTTCCGGCCACAAGGTTCCTGGCCAGCCCGGGACCCCCCCGGGCGAGCACACCGTGGCACCAGAGATCGGTCAGTGCCGGGTCGACGGACACGAACTGCCACCCGCGCAGCGCCGCCCACCGGCGCCGTTCCCGCAGGTGCGCGTCCCGCTGCCCGCGGTCGAGGGCGAGCAGCACACTGCCTGCGGCAGCGGCCAGCCCGGCGATGGCGAACCACACCCACGGTGTCGGGGCGCCGGCCAACCAGGAGCTTGGTATCACTGGTCCTGGTAACCAGGAGTCTGCTGACACCTGCCGAGGGTAACCGCACAGCGCACCCGATTCGGTCACAACACGCCGGAGCGCCGGTGGTGGGGATCATTCACTGTCCCTGGCTCGCATGACGAGGGCGGCGAACTGGCGCTGCGGATCCTTCACCACAGCGTGAATCGTGGTCACCACCGGGCAGGGCCACGACACGGTGCAGATCTGGCAGTCGCCGCTATCCCGCGCTCGGTGCTCGATCAGCAACCCGCGCAGGATCAGCACCAGGTCACCGATCAGCTGGCGCGCCGTTGCCAGGTCGTCCGTGGACCACTCGCCGTCCTGTTCGGCCAGATACTCCGCCTCATACAAGTGCCTGTAGAGATCGTCATGCAGCAGGCAGCAGGCCTCCCTGAGTGCTGATGGGGGTGTGCTCACTGGTTACCTCCCCGAGATAGGCGAGGTCCGTTGCCCCGCTGACCATAAGCGAAGTGCTTAACCAACGGCACTGCAAGCAATTCACC
>JBOHFG010000466.1:0-1006 GCA_050699575.1 Pseudonocardiaceae bacterium | reverse complement strand
AACTCAACAACACCTCACCACACACCACCGCCGTAGCATCAGGCGTACGCCTCACCTGCGCCTCAAACAAATCCGGAACAGTGGCCGGGGGGATGTCGTGGTCAGTGTCATTAAATGTAGTAAGAATGCGGTATCGCTCAGTATCGGTGAGGAGGTCGAGGTGTTCGAGTGGGGTGGTGGGGTGTGTGGTGAGGGTGGTGATGGTGTGGGTGAGATGGTGTGTGATACGGGTGATGGTGGTGGTGTCGAAGAGGGTGGGGTCGTAGTGGAGTTGGAGGGTGAGGTGGGGGTCGGGGATGACGACGAGGGTGAGGGGGTAGTTGGTGGTCTCGTGGGCGTGGGGGTCGCGGAGGTGGAGGCCGTGTGTGGTGGCGGCGGCGTCGTTGATGGGGTAGTTCTCGAAGACCATGATGCTGTTGAAGAGGTTGACTCCGCCGGGTAGCTCGCTCCAGGTGTGGATTTGGGTGAGAGAGGCGTAGTCGTACTGGCGTGTGTGGGCTTGGGTTGTTTGTAGTTGGTGTAGCCAGGTGAGGGCAGTGGCGGTGGGGGTGAGGGTGACGAGGACGGGAAGGGTGTTGATGAAGATCCCGGTGATGTCTTCAGCGCCGGGGAGGTCGGTGGGCCGACCGGACACAGTGGCCCCGAAACAGACTTGGTGGTGGGTGCTGTAACGCGAGAGCACAAACGCCCAGGCACCTTGGATGATGGTGTTGACTGTGATCCCGTTGTGGTGGGCGAACTCTCGTAGTTGGGTGGATTGTTGTGGTGACAGAACACAGGCTGATGATGCTGTGGAACTGGTGGTATGGGTACGAGTGGGTGGATGATCATACGGTAGCGGGGTGGGTGAGTCGAATCCGGTCAGCGCTTGCCGCCAGTGTTGCTCAGCTTGATGGTGGTCCTGGA
Source organism: Pseudonocardiaceae bacterium (assembly GCA_050699575.1). Classification (GTDB taxonomy): domain Bacteria; phylum Actinomycetota; class Actinomycetes; order Mycobacteriales; family Pseudonocardiaceae. The sequence continues at coordinate 100 of JBOHFG010000466.1, read as the reverse complement.
CCGAGAGCCAGGACAGATAATCCCGGAACGGGCGACGGGCCACCGGTTCGGGTTGCTCACCACGGACGAGACTGGCGTGGTAGCTAAACACATCCGATAA
>JBOHFG010000465.1:0-3470 GCA_050699575.1 Pseudonocardiaceae bacterium | reverse complement strand
GACCGCCAGGGCGGAGGCGAGCGCGTCCCGATTCTTGATCACATCGGCTGCCTTGCGGGTGGCGGGGAGGTCCACGGTGATCGCCCACCCCGCACCGACCCGCGCGGCGCGCTCGACTAGGCGCAGGGTTTCGTCCTTGCCGATCAGCTTCGCGTCCCGGAACGCGTCGACCAATACCTGGGGGTCCATGGTCCAGGTCAGCGTGCGCGGACCGGCCAGCACCGCCTGACGGCCCGGCGAGCCGTCCTTGCGTCGGCCGGTGATCACCAGCGCGACCGCGCCGGCACCGGCTGCGATCCACAGGGCACCAGCACCGTAGACGAGATCGACGATGATCACTGCCATCGCGCTGGCCCAGATCGTGGCTGCGGTGAGTTTCCACCGGAACGAACTCAAGGCGCGGATCTCGAGGAACTTGTCCGCCAGCTTCTCGGCCTGCTCGGCCGCGTCCCGGTAGTCGTGCACCCGGACCCACCGACGCCACCCGCGCACGGCGACGACGAGTCCCCGGCTGAGGGCACCGACGAATCGGCACGGCGAGCGCACGACCCACACGATCATGTCTTTGGCTGCCTGCCGCAGCGCTGGGCGGGATGTGAGCGCTAGCGGCACAGATCGGGAACGGCCCCACCAGGTCACGAACCTGCGGACCACCGCCCGCCGCGCGGCGGGCGGCAGGTCGTCCACGACTTCGCCGTCGTACACCGGCTCGGCTGGCGCCCTCTCGCGCGTCTGGGCCGCGGCAGGCAGAGAGGGTTCGCCTTGTGGTGGCGGGTGGCTGGTCATCGGCGATCCCGCTGGCGGGTGGGCGGGTGGATGATCTCGGTGACGGAGAACAGGCGGGCGATCGCGGCACCGGCGAACAGTGCGGGCACTCCGAACACCACACCCCAGGCGCGCGGGTCGGTGGTGGCACTCACCACCGCCCACTGCGCCCCGACGATCACCACGGCGGTGCCCAGCGCCCGGCCCAGGTTGCCGCCCATCCGGGTGACCTGCTGGGTGTGCCGGGCGACCTGGTAGGCGCTGCGGGCGCCGCTGCGGAATGCGACCAGCGCACCCAGCAGGCCCGCCAGCGCCACCAGCACGACGAGCAGCGCATCGAGGTGCGAGGAAGTCATCGAGACTCACCCCCGTCCCGGCAGTCCTGCCCGGCGTGACGGGCGCGCCACAGCAGTGACACCACCACCGCCACCACGGAGATGTCCCACCCGGTCAGCCAGTGCAGAATGCGCTGGTCATAGGCACCTAGCGGGACCCCGTGCAGGGGTTCCAGCAGCGCGGCGTACCGCTCGCCGGAGCCCTCGTAGCGGTAGGGCCCGTCGGGGTAGGACCTGTAGGGGGCGTGCACGCTGACCGGCCCGGTCTCCAGCGGCGCCCCGTGCTCAGGCATCACGCCACCTCTCCCACCGTGTCGGTGCGAGCGGTCGTCCCGGCGTTGCAACCAGGCGAGGTAGGTGGCCCGGCGGTCATCGTCGGCCAGCGCACCCCATACCCCGAGCGTGGTGGACCCGGCCGTGCGGAACTCCAGTTCCAGACATTCCTCGGTCACCGGGCAGCCCGCGCAGATGTTCGCGGCCAGTTCTCGGTCGGTCGCCTTGCTGCCCATCCAGGTCGGTTCCTCGGTGTCGGCCTGGATCTGCATGCAGGCGCCCTCGCGGGTCACCAGGTCGGACAACGTCGTGATCGGCGTCCCTTCCAGGTCATCCAGCCGGGCGGCGGCCTCCTCGACCATCTCCTTGTCGTTCATCGCGCCCTCCCCTGGTCAGGGGAGGGCAGCAGCCGCGCCAGTGCGTGCGCGGGCACGACCAGCCGGGACCGGTGACGGCTCGTGGGCAACGCACCCACGCGGATCAACCAGCATACCTCGGAGGTATCGACACCGAGAATCCACGCGGTTTCCCGGATCGACAAGACACCGGGAGAACCGGTACCAGGGGACGCGGTACTCATGACAGAGGTAATCCTTCGACTCGATGGCGGGCCCAGCCGAACGTGGGCCGTGCCATTGAGTAAAAGGCCGCGGCGACCGCGGATTCAGGAAAGCCGTGCATATCTTCTATGCGCGGCGAGAATAAACCGTGCTACTGACTTCGCACATAGATCGCATGCGCGGTGAGCATAACAACGCGCCGGGCTGACGCGCTAGCCGGTCAGGACTTTCAGGACGCCCGAAAAAGAGCTGGTAAGGCTGTCGAGCGCGGCCTGTCCCTTCGCTGCGCTCGCGGCGGAGGGCCTGCCGACTATCCCTCTCGCCGCGTAGGGTCGCAGTCCTGTGATCAGGAGATGAGGGCGGCGCGGTGCGTCGTGGTCGTTCTGCAGGTACGTCGGGCGGACGAGGTGAGGGTGTGCGTGCAGGAGTATCGATGTTTCCCACTCGCCGCCGTGCATGTCCTCGCTGGTGGTGGTCTCCATGCCGGCGCGCCCGCGTGCGATCCGGAAATCTTCCTGACCCGGGAATAACGCTACTCTGCGCTCAGAGACGTTCGCTTCTTGCGTGATATTGGACAGTACGTAGTTACCGCCGTGGCCATTGACTAGCACCAGGTACTTGATTCCGGACCTGGCCAGGGACGACCGGATATCATCGATGATGGCGATCAGTGTCCGGGAGCTGATGCTGACGGTTCCCTCGAAGCCTTCGTGCTCGTGTGAGCATGACATGGTCACCGGCGGAAGCAGCAGCGGGTGATATGTTGCCGCTAGCTGGTGTGCGATCGCGCACGCGATGATGGTGTCCGTCGTGAGTGGCAGGTGGTCGCCATGCTGCTCGAAACTTCCCACCGGGAGCATGGCGACCGTGGCGCCACGCTGAGCTTCCTCGGCCGACGTTGCGGTGGTGATCAGCATACTCTTCCTTCACGGCTTCAGTGACCGGAGTCTCCTGTCAAACCGCCGGGCTTCGTCTCCAGCACCACGTGCGATCAGCATACCGGGGATCCGGGCGAGCTGCGCTTGAGTCCGGGACGATTTAGTGTCACACGCTATTTCCAGTGACCGGCCGGCAACAATCAGTCCATTCTCGATCTGGCCACTGCTCACATGCGCGACCGCAAGACGGGCCAGGCAGAGCCCCAGGTCACGGCGGAACTCCGGTTTCCACCCCGCAAGACTGTGCTGCAAGGTGCCGATAGCCTTATCCGCTTGCCCGAGTTCGATCCAGCAGTGCGCAGCTTCCATTTCGACATATCCTGGCGTGCAGTACCGTGCCAGATCTTTCTCCGACTCGGCGCCTCGCTCAGCGAAGGTGAACGCCAGCTCAAGGGCACTTGCACAATCATCTGGCTGGCCAAGCTGTGCGAAGACATGCGCCCGCTGGCGCAGTGCGACGGCGCAATAACGGGGAGGAAGATGGGGCATGTTGCCCAATGCGGCGTCCGCGAGCTTCAACGCCAGCCCGGGCCGCTTCGCATCAGTGGCGATACTGCTGCGCCGCATCAAAATATACGAGATAAGCATCTCATCGCCCG
>JBOHFG010000464.1:0-5851 GCA_050699575.1 Pseudonocardiaceae bacterium | reverse complement strand
GAACAAACCGTGGTTGCGACGTGAGGTCGCAACCACGGTTTGTTCCGCTCTCCGTGTTCCGGTGGCTCGCTGCACCACCGAGCGGCTGATGCGCGAACACGGCTGGCACGGCGCGACCAGGGCCAAGAAGGTCCGCACCACGGTCGCCGACCCGGCCGCCGGGGCCCCGGACCTGGTGAAACGGCACTTCAAGGCCGAGTATCCCGACGAGCTGTGGGTGGCGGGTTTCACCTACGTACCCATGGTCACCGACGTCGGCTACACCGCATTCGTGATTGACGCCTTCGCCGGGCGTATTGTGGGCTGGGAATGCTCACTGCGCAAGCACACCGCGTTCGTAGAATCAGCGATCCGCCAAGCTGCGGCTTTCGCGCCAGACAGGGCCATCCACTGGCCGGGAGCACCTTCACCACTCCGACGCCAGCTCACAGTACACAGCTGTGCGCTTCAGCGAGACCCTCCTGCTAGCCGGTCTGACGCCCTCCATCGGCACGGTGGGCGACGCGCTTGACAGTGCCCTCGCCGAGACCACCATCGGCCTACCTGTACAAAACCGAATGCGTACGCGAGAACTCCCCATTTCGGCACGGACCGCTCACCACCCTGGCCGACCTCGAAGAAACCACCTAAGCCTGGGTGCACTGGTACAACAACGACCGCCTCATGCACCGCCTCAGCCGACGCCCACCAGCCGAAGCCGAAGCCGACTTACTACGCTACGACCGACACAGCCAACCCGGCTACTCACACAAACTGAGGTGTGCATCAAACCCGGGACGCTTCAGGATTCGTCATGGCTTAGCACTCCGGTGAGATGGTGTTGCGTGATCAGTGATTTCTCGCAGTTTGGTTGCTAGGATCGGCCCGATCTGGGCCAGCGGACCTGGCTGCGTCATGTGGTTGTGTCTGCTGGTGATGTCGTGGGTTTCGATCGTGCCCTCGATATAGGGTCTCCACGCGTCAGATGTGGGCGTGTCCTCAGGTTGATCGAGTGTCGCGGTGAACAGCAGCAGGTCTCCCTGGAATCGGCCGGGAGTGAAGTCCATCGCAAAACGGGAGTTGTTGGCGAAAATCTTGGTGATGGCCGCGAGGTGGTGCTCCTCAAGGTTTGCCAACGCGCCGCCCTGGCCGCGAAGGATCTCCACCGTCTGGGTGAACGTCAACGGTTCACCTTCCAGGCTCTTTGCGTCGTAATCGAGAATGTCGAGCAGGGCGATGAGCGCGTCCTGTTCGTCGGGGGCGGGCACATCCTCACGCGAGAGCCGCCCGCAAGCTGGGTAGCCGTCGAGGATGGCCAGAATGGCCGCCTGTTCGCCGCGCTGTTGAAACTCAGTAGCGACGGCATGAGCCACAAGGCCTCCGAAAGACCAGCCCAAAAGGCAGTACGGCCCGACTGGTTGGACCATGCGTATCTGCTCGGCATAGTCGGCTGCCATTTGCTTAATGGAAGTCGGACGCGGCTCTGGCCGAGCGAGACTGCGCGCCTGCACTCCATAGACCGGATAGTCCGGGCCGAGATGTCTCATCAGTCCGCAGTAGCACCAGCTGATTCCTCCGGCGGGATGGATGCAAAACAGTGGCGAACGGCGGCCCCGGGTCCTCAACGGCAGGATCACATCAAACGCGTCCCGGGGATCATCCATGTACAACTGCGCGGCCACCCCGGCCACCGTCGGTGCCTCAAACAAAGCACGCAGCGAAAGCTCCACACCCAGCGTGGCGTGGATCCGGGCGAGCAGGCGAGTCGCCAGCAGCGAGTGCCCACCCAGGTCGAAGAAATCCTCCTCGACACCAACTCCGGCCACACCCAGCACCTCAGCGAACAACTCACCCACCAGATGTTCCCGCGGTGTCCCCGGCGCCCGACCCGCCCCACCCGACCCGAACTCCGGGACAGGCAACGCCTTACGGTCCAGTTTCCCGTTCGAGGTCAACGGCAGCGCGTCGAGCACGACCACCGCGGCGGGCACCATGTACTCCGGCAGGCGCCCCCGCGCAAACTCCCGCAGCACATCCACCCGGCAACCATGACCCGTCGCGGCTACCACATAAGCGATCAGCCGTTTATCCCCCGGCTGGTCCTCGGCCCGGTCCTCCCGAGCGATGACCGCGGCCTGGGCGACCTCGGGATGCGCGGTGAGCACGGTCTCGATCTCACCGGGCTCGATCCGGAACCCCCGAATCTTGACCTGATCATCCGCACGGCCCACAAACTCCAGATTCCCGTCAGACCGCCAGCGGACCAGATCCCCCGTGCGGTACATCCGCCCACCCACCACGCCGAACGGGCACGCCACGAACCGCTCAGCGGTCAAACCGGGCCGGCGCAGATAACCCCGCGCTAACCCCACCCCAGCGACATACAACTCACCCGCGACCCCCGGCGGCACCGGCTGCAACCCCGCATCCAGCACATACACCCGCGTGTTGGCGATCGGCCGACCGATCACCGGACGGGGCGAGTGACCTACCCGAGCCATGAGCGTATCGACCGTGCACTCGGTCGGCCCATAGAGGTTGAACCCCTCGACCTCACTCACCGACCGTAGGTGGTCCCACAACCGCTTTGACACGGCCTCCGCGCCTACCGCCACCACCGCCGGCCGCCACCGACCGCTATCCAGCAACCCTCTCGACACCAGCACCTGCACATGAGACGGCGTGGTAGTGACGTAATCGATGCGCTGGCGGGCGACGTAGGCCACCAACCGATCCGGATCGGTCCGCGTCACCTCATCGACGACATGCAACTCATGGCCATCAAGGAGCCACAACAGCTGATCCCACGATGCGTCGAAGGTGAACGGCGTCGTCTGGGCGACCCGCAGCGGGCGACCTCCCACTGTCGCCACCGACGGCGCGAGCAGATCCTCACGATGGCTGGAGAACAAGTTGACCACACTCTGGTGGCTGACCACCACGCCTTTGGGTCGACCGGTGGAGCCTGAGGTGTAGATGACATAGGCGGGATGCGCTGGGGTGAGGGGGGTGGTGCGGTCGGTGTCGGTGGGGTCGGTGTCCGGGTACTCGTCCACCACCGCCACGGTGGTGGGATCGTCGATCACCAACCGAGCGGTCGAACCAGTGTCGGGTCGACTCTCTTCGATCTGGGTGGTGGTCAGTAGTAGTGCTGGTTGTGCGTCGTGGAGTATGAACTCGATCCGGGCGGGCGGGTAGTCGGTGTCCAGGGGCAGGTAGGCGCCGCCGGTTTTGAGGACAGCCAGGATCGCGACCAGTAGTTCGGGTGAGCGGGGCAGCGCGAGCGCCACGATCCGCTCGGGGCCTACACCCCGAGCGATCAGCGCGCGGGCGAATCGGTTCGCGCACGTGTTGAGTTGGGTGTAGGTGAGGGTGGTGTTCTCGAACACCACCGCGGTGGCGTCGGGGGTGGTGTGCGCCTGAGCTTCAAACAGGTCCGATAGGCAAGCAGGGGATACCTGTGCGGCGGTGTTGTTGTAGTCGACCAGCAACCTGCGGTGCTCTGCGGGGGTGAGGATGTCGATCTGGCTGATCGGCCGGTCTGGGTCGGTGACCGCTGCTTGCAACAACCACACCCAGCGCGTGAGGATTGTTTCGACGGTGGTGGGGTCGAACAGGTCGCTGGCGTACTCGACGAACCCGTTGATGCCTTCGGGGGTCCCGTCGACACCGCGCCGCTCGGACAGGCTGACCGACAGGTCGAACTTGGCGACACCGGTGTCCACCCGGACAGGGATGGCGTCTAGTCCAGGTAGGTCGAGGCCGACTTGGGGGGTGTTCTGTAACGCGAGCATGATTTGGAACAGTGGGTGATGCGCTAGTGAGCGGGTGGGGTTGAGGACCTCGACCAGATACTCGAACGGCACATCCTGATGCGCATACGCGGCCAGGGCGGTTTCTTTTACCTGGGCGAGCAGTTGCGCGAAGGTGGGGTGCCCGGAGGTGTCGGTGCGTAGCACCAGGGTGTTGACGAAAAACCCGACCAGGTCGTCTAACGCCTGGTCGGTGCGCCCGGCGATCGGGCTGCCCATCGCGATGTCCTCACCGGCGCCCAGCCGGGACAGCAGCGCGGCTAGCCCGGCGTGCAGGACCATGAACATGCTGGCCCCGCCCTGGCGGGCCAGGCGGGTCAACCCGCATTGCAGCTCGGCGTCTAAGTGCACCTTGACCTGAGCGCCGCGGTGGGACGTTGTCGCCGGGCGGTGCCGGTCGGTGGGTAGGTTCAGTTGTTCGGGCAGCCCGGCCAGGGTGTGGGTCCAGTAGGCCAGTTGGGTGGCGAACAGGCTGTCGGGGTCGGTGTGGTCACCGAGCAGCTGGTGTTGCCACAGGGTGTAGTCGGCGTATTGCACCGGCAACGGCGCCCACCCTGGTGCCCGGCCTTGGCAGCGCGCCGCATACGCGGCCGCCAGATCGGCTGAGAGTGGGCGCATCGACCAGCCATCACCGGCGATGTGATGCACCACGACCAGGAGCACATGCTCATCGGGTGCCAGTGCGAACAACTCGGCCCGCACCGGCGCCTCGGTGCCCAGCTCGAACCCGTACCGGGCCGCTCCAGCCATCATCCCGGGCAGTTCCGCCGCGGTCGTCTGGGTCACCGTCCACGCTGGGCACGGGGTCTGGGTATCCAGGACCTGCTGATAGGGCACGCCCTGGAGCTGGGGGAAGACCGTACGCAGACTCTCATGACGGGCCACCACATCCCCCAGCGCGGCCCCCAACGCCTCCCGGTCCAACTCCCCGGACAGCCGTAACGCCAAGGGGATGTTGTAGGTGGCGCTGGGGCCTTCTAACTGAGCCAAAAACCACAACCGGCGTTGGGCAAACGACAACGGCAGCCGATCCGGGCGCGCGCCCGCCCTCAACGCCAACCGCGCCCGCCCCGCACCATCCAGACACCCGGCCAACCCAGCCACCGTCGGAGCCTCGAACAGGACACGCAACCCCAACTCCACACCCAGCGTGGCGCGCACCCGAGCGATCAACCGGGTGGCCAGCAGCGAGTGCCCACCCAGGTCGAAGAAGTCATCATCGATCCCGACCGCGGCCACACCCAGCACCTGGGCCCAGATCGTGCACAACATCTCTTCGGTGGGGTTGCGGGGGGTGTTGTGGTGGTGGGTTGTGGTGGTGGGTTGTGCTGGTGGCAGGGCTTGCCAGTCGATTTTGCCGTTGGTGGTGCGTGGCATGTGGTTGAGGTGGATGAATGTGGCTGGCACCATGACTGCGGGTAGTCGCTGGGCCAGGTAGGTGCGCAGTTGTGCCGGGGTGACCGGGGTGGGCTGTGGTGTGGTGAGGTAGGCGACCAGGGCGGGGTGGCCTTGGGTGTCTGGTTGGGTGGTCACGCAGGCCTGGGACACGCCGGGGTGGGTGGTGAGAACTGCGGCGATCTCGTCGGTTTCGATCCGGACGCCGCGGATTTTGATTTGCCGGTCGAGGCGCCCAAGGATGTCGAGTGTGCCGTCGGGCCGGTATCGGCCTTGGTCACCGGTGGGATACAGCAGGTCAGTGGGGTCGCTGGTGTGTGGGTTGGGGACGAATGTGGGCTTGCCGGTGGGGGAATGGAGGTAACCCAGGCTGCGGTAGGGGGTACGCACCGTGATTTCCCCGATTTCACCGATTCCGCAGAGCCGCCCGTGGGGTCCGAGCACGAGTGCCTGGGCGCCGGGGATGGGCCGGCCCACTGGTTGCACTCCGTCGGGGCAGTCGGCGGGGACCGCGTACCAGCATTTAGCCAGGGTGGTCTCGGTGGTCCCGTATAGGTTGATGACCTGGGTGGCGGGGCAGGTCTGGCGCCAGGCGCGCACGAGCTCACCGGTGAGGGGTTCCCCGGCGAAGAAGGTGTAGCGCAACGCGGTCGGGATGGCGGTAT
>JBOHFG010000463.1:0-3800 GCA_050699575.1 Pseudonocardiaceae bacterium | reverse complement strand
CGAACCGCAGCGGCAGTGCCATCGACACGGGTGTGGCCGGCATCGGGCGACCGGGGCACAGGGCGTCGCTCCCGGGTAGTAGCCGGCGCAAACTCTCGGCCCACCTATACGTATTCGCCGGCGAGCTTCCTGCTGGCCCGGTGAGAGATTACCCCATAGTCGCCTAGCCAGTGTCTCGCCGCTACCTGCTGCTCGTCCACCATCTGCTCACGGTGTGCGCTGCGCTTGACGGGGACAGCCCAATCTGTGATCATTGTCGGCAACAGGGGCAGGGGTGTTCATTCGTCGGCCGTGGACGACCGGAAGGACATGATGGACGAGTTCATTACTCACACTTCTTGGATGCGTTACCTCCCTGATGACATTTCAGTGATGATGCTGAGTATTCCCGGGACACACAATTCTTGCTGTGTCCACGGATTTCTCGGACTTGGAAAAACTCAGGAGCTGGATCTGCCCGACCAGCTGAATGCGGGAATACGCTTTCTCGACATCAGGTTTGCACATTGCCAGGACAACCTTTGTGTACATCATGACGTTGTCTGCACAGAAAAGAGCTACGTGGATATTCTGACCATTTGCTTTGATTTCCTTAGGCGGTACCCTTCTGAAACTATTTTGATGTCAGTAAATGACGAGAGTCGCTTCGATGACGCGCTCGGCAAGTTCGCTCCTTCCCAAATTCTTTGCAAGTTACCCGTGATGGACATGGCAAGTTTCGGTAAAAACACCCGTTCGTTTGAAGATACATTTAATGCGAAGACGTGGGAGTGTATCGAGGACATCCCCCTGTTTTACAATTTCGCCGCTACTCCTCCCGGTAGTACTTCTGTGACCACCAGTCCTGCGCTCACATCTGAAACAAAGTTGGGAGAAGTTCGCGGTAGGATCATCTTGTTGCGCAGATTCGAGGGTAGTCAAGGTGTTGGGTTTGACCTTTCCTACTGGCCAGAAGATCAGTGTTTCAGAAGCGTATCACCCCCATTCTACGATATCGAAGATCGCTATCAAAACCCTGGAGATGATGACAAATTAAAATTTGTTGTTGAGCACATAGAAAAAGCTAGAAATGGCGATCCGCACGAGTTTTACATTACGTTTTCCAGCGCTGTTGGACTAACGGCGCGCAGCTACTCGAAGAAAATAAATCCACGCCTCAACGACTACCTTGCTGAATCTCCGCCGGGGCGCATTGGAATTATCGTAATGGACTATTTCGAAGAGCCTCGGGAATTGGTTTCCAACGTGATCAAAGCGAACGTCGCGTCTTGCTGATCACCGTGATCGGCTCCTCAGTATCGATTCTCCCTGACCACCGATCGTCGCCCAACGAGGAGGCACAGAACGTGGTAACTCCTCTCACCTGGCTTGCCCGTGCTGCCCGTATCGTCGAACAGCCGCCGTTTTGGGGTGGTGTTGCCACTGCGCTCGCTGTGAAGGGTGGGACAAAGGGTCGGCAAGCGGCCCTGCGAGGCAGCGTGTGTTACGTCGTCGCTGCCCTCATCGCCAACATCGTTGTCAAGCCCCTCGTCCACCGGCGCCGCCCGCAAGGCGCTGGCGAGGGCCGAATCGGTCCGTACACCTCGTCCTTCCCGTCGGGCCACACCGCGTCGGACAGCGCCTTTGTCTTCGGCGTGGCCCAGGAGTTGCCCCTGCTGATGATTCCGCTCGCAGGTGCCGCGACCGCGGCCCACTGGTCCCTGATCCGCAGCCAGAAACATCACGTGAGCGACGTGTTCGCCGGTGGTGCGATCGGACTGGGCGTGGCGTACATCGTGTGGAAGTCGTGGCCACCAGGGACGCCTGCCCGTGTGCGGTGGCCGGGTTAGACCTTAGCGCCGTGCCGGGCTCCCAGTCCCCCTGCTGACGTGTCGGTTTGAGCCCGCCGCAGGGCGTATCTTCAGCGTTTGTGGAACCCGAGCTGGCGCCTCGCGCACCGTCAGACTGCCCGTTGCCGGCAGTGGTGGTCAACCCGAGCAACATCGGTGATCTGGGGAAGTTACAGACCCAGATCACCCAGGTGTGCGTGGAGCTGGGGTGGGCGCGACCGCTGTGGCTTGAGACCACCGTCGAGGACCCGGGTGGAGGTCAGGCCAGGATCGCGCTGGCCGCCGGCGCCGATGTGGTGCTCGCCTGCGGCGGGGACGGCACGATCCGGCACGTGGCGCAAGTCCTCGCCGGATCGGGCATCGCACTGGGCCTGGTGCCCGCGGGTACCGGCAACCTGCTGGCTCGCAACCTCACCATTGTGCTCAATGACACGGCCCAAGCCACTCGGATTGCGTTGTCCGGGAAAAACCGCGCGGTCGACGTCGGTCGGGTGTTCATCGACGATCGTGCCGAGGAGCAGGTGTTCATGGTAATGGCCGGAGTGGGCTTTGATGCGGCAATTATGGCCGGTGCGCCCCACAAGTTGAAGGCCCGGCTGGGCTCACTGGCGTATTTCGTCTCCGGAATGCGCGCGCTGAGAGGTCCCAGTGCCTCGATCACTCTCGCCGTGGATGGCCAGATTGAGCCGCCCCGTCAAGTCCGCACGGTGGTGGTCGGTAACTGCGGCAAGCTTCTCGCCGGGCTGGTGCTGATGCCCGCGGCCAAGATCGATGACGGGCTGCTGGACGTCGTGTCCATCGGGCCGAGGGGCATTATGGGATGGTTGGGGGTGACCGCGCGGGTGCTTACCCGCCGCTGCCGGGGCCGCCAGATAGTGCAGCACTGGCAGGGCCGCACCGTCATCATCAACGCGGAGTCTCCCCAGCTGGCCCAACTCGATGGTGACTCGGTGGGTGAAGTGCGGGGGTTGCGAATGCGCGTCGACCGGGGCGCCTTGCTGGTGCGCGTCTAGCCTGTCAGGGCAGTTCCCTCATTCGTCTGGCAGTTCGTAGACCAGTTCGTAGTGGTCGGCGGCGAGGACCATGTCGTTGAGCTCGACGGGTCGGTTGGTGCTACTGGCGCCGTCACGTCGTATCCTGGAGACATGACAACTGCACACGCATTTGAGCTCCCGCCGCACTCCGCTGCCCCGCGGAGGCGGTGGACGCCGTTGTCGAGGGTCGCGTGGTGTACCTGACCCATAACAGCGAACTGGTCGCCGCGATCGTCCCTCCCGATGTGGCTACCGCGGGAGCCGCGGCCATCGAAGCGCTAGAAAACGCTGAGGAGATTCGGAGCGCCCGCATGGCGCGGGCCAATCCTGGTCCAGACATTCCGTTAGAGGACCTGCTGAGCGTGTATGCCGATGACCTGGCCGCGTATCCGGACGAGCAGTGAGCGTCCACTACTTCGTTCGCTTCCGCCCGTCCGCTGAGAAGGAACTAGCCAAGTTGGACCCACCCCTCCGTACCCGGGTTCTGCGCCACATCACAGCCTGGTCGAGGAACCCCGGCCGCCAGGCGTGACACGGCTGCTGATAGTCCGCGTAATCTGGGTCGCGCATCGGAGCACAGCTTAACGCGACAGCTGACGCTCTCCGCCTGAAGTCCAATTCTTACTAACGTCGCGTATTTTCCGTTGTAGATCAGAACCTTGTCCGTGCACTCCTCGCGGGCGCTTGTGGGGCTCGAATATAGGGATTCTAGGGTTGACCTGCAGATTTGCGGGTGCTCGTGTTCGATCATGCTGCGATGTGGTACTCGCTGGTGAGTCCGTCGAGGATGGGTCTGCGGTGGATCTGGTGGTCGACTAGGTTGATTACGTGTGGGGATTGGGTTTCGGCCTGGGCTGGTGCGAGTTGCCCGAGTGTCCGGTGTGGCCGTGCGGTGTTGAAGTGCTGTAGGTAGACGGCCAGGGTCCGGCGCAAGTGG
>JBOHFG010000462.1:0-1528 GCA_050699575.1 Pseudonocardiaceae bacterium | reverse complement strand
ACTACCGCGACAGCCTTCCACCCGACAAAGTCGAGGACCTCACCACCGGCGAGATCATCGACGTCGGCCAACGCGAACACGAAGCGTTCTGGGCCTGGGCGGTTATCGAGGTCCTGCGGCACACCGGGATCTTCTCCGGGGGTCCCTGGGCCGTGGTGTGATGTCGCCCGAACCGGGTGATTGGCCCGGTGGTGCGGCGGTTCTCCTTGGGTGTGGTGCTCGTGGCTGGTAGTCGTTTACGACTGTCAACCTGGAGAGCGAGGAAGAACGAGTGCGGGCATTCCCGGTGAGGTTGCCGTCCGGACAGCGGTATTGGACTGTGCTGGATGAGGATTTGCAGGTCGTGGCCGTCGCCGATGGTTTCCTGCGGCATCAGCGGTTCGGCTGTGACGGTGCGGAGTCCACGACGAAGGCGTATGCGCACGCGATCGCGTTGTTCCTGCGCTGGTGCGCGCACTCGGGCCGGTCGTGGGAGGCCGGTGTCGAACAACTGGGCCTGTTCATGACGTGGCTGGCCCACGCTGGGCCGCTGGCCTCGGGCGCTGATGGGGGTGGTGCTGGTTCGGCGGTGGTGTTGGCCGGACCGGGCAGCCGGCCGTCTCGGTCACCGTCGCGGATCAACGGTGTGTTGAGCGCGGTGCGGGGCATGGTGGCGCACGCGGTCGCCGCCGGGGCGGCCCCGGCGCGTTTGGTGGCGTTGCTCTATGAGGTGGCCGATGACCGTGACCTGCCCGAGCAGGCGCGCGGTGAGGACGGGTCGATGTCGTGGCGGCTGCGGGCCCGGCATCGGCTGCACGAGCCCGAGGTGCCGGTGGATCGGGCGAGTGATGGCGACAACGTCGCGTTGCTGCGAGCGTGCCGCTCGGCACGGGACCGGCTGATCGTGTTGCTGATGGCCCGGGCCGGACTGCGCCGTGGGGAGCTGTGCGGGCTGCGCCGCGGGGATGTGCACCTGCTCGTCGACTCGCGCCCGCTGGGGTGCGAGGTCGCCCGGGCGCATCTGCACGTGGTGCGCCGGGAGGACAACCCGAACCGGGCGTGGGCCAAGTCCCGTCGGCAGCGGGCGATGCCGCTGGACTTCCTTGTCGTGCAGGCGTTTGACACCTACGAGTTCGAACGGATGAGGGTTGCGCAGGCTGCTAGCAGCGATTTCATGTTCGTGAACCTGTTCCGGGCGCCGATCGGCGCGCCGATGCGCCCGGATGGGGTCGGGGAGCTGCTCGCGGCGGCATCGCGGCGGGCCGGGTTGGACACTCCGGTCCGTCCGCATCAACTTCGCCATGCCTGCGCCAGCAACATCGCCGACGCCGGATGCGGTATCGATGTGGTCGCTGAGCTGCTCGGACACGCCTCGGTCACCTCATCACAGGTCTCTATGCATCCGGAGGCGGGCCGGTTGCGGGCCGCGGTCGAGAGGGTGCCCAGCCCCCGCGAGCAGGCCGGAGTCACCCAGTGACCGCCGCCGCGATGGTGCGGGCGGGATCAGCCGCCGAGGGCGTGTGCGAGTTCCCGCGGGTGCTGCGGGAGA
>JBOHFG010000461.1:0-20120 GCA_050699575.1 Pseudonocardiaceae bacterium | reverse complement strand
CCGCGCATTACTTGCGTTTACGCAGGTAGACGGCACGGGCCGATCAGGTCCAGCGGCCGCCTCTCCGATGGGTCGCCCTATGGTCTCCGCGCAGGAGACGAGGTGTCTGCGTCCCTTTTGGCCGGATCTGCGACAGCCAACGTATGGGGTTGTACCGGCAAGCCGGCTGTCTCCCTCAGCTACCGAGGGGTGCACCTCCGAGCGTGGCACACGGACACGACATCGACAACTTTTTGTCAATCGGACGACCCCAAGCGCCTAGGCGCTCGGCCGAACGTGCCGTCCCACGCGCCGCTGATCCACCATGCCATCCAGTTGCAAGAAGGATCTTCGTGGCAGCCTTCCACCTCAGCCAGACCAGCCGTCAGGCCCAGCCGATCGGTCAACCGGCCACCTTGGCCGTCGTTAAAGACATCCAAGACCGGGGTTAGTAGTCCTTGAAGAGCCACCAACCTCAGCAGGGCACCCGTAGGTTCGCGCTGGGCGAGCTCGTGGCCAATCGTAGCTGGTCGCCCTCACCGATCAGCGGGTAGGACACCCACCACCGCAGGCACCGCACCGGTAACCCGGGAGGTGCGTCGACGGGGTTCTGCAGGCTGGTGAACGAGGTCAACGCAACCAGCCCGCCGCCGACTCGGGGCTCCAGCCGATGCACCACGATGCTGCCGTCCAGAGTGGACCGGTACAGGCCGTGCCAGGCGCTTTCGCCGACATCCCGCGCCCACTGCGGGGTCACAGCGGTGCGCCAGAGCTGGTAGTCGCCTGCGTTGATCGCGTCAAAGTACTTCTGCAACACTCTATGAATCCGATCGGCGTCCGGATGCAGCATGACATCCTCGGTGAGCACGACAACGGCCGGTCCTGGCTCCGGCGGTCGCGGCGGTGCCTGACTACCGGTCGAGCCCACGCCACCCGCTCCAGCGGGGGGCCGCAGGTCGCGCAACAGCACCCCGGTACCCACCGCACCGACGACCACCACAAACACCACCACGAACACGACCCACCCGCGTCGGGCAACGTGCTGCGCCACCGGGGCAGCCTACGCCCGCAGCGCCCCTCAGCCCACGCGGTGCAGCCAGGTCACCGGGGCGCCGTCGGCGGCGCGACGGAAGGGCTCGAGCGCGTCGTCCCAGGTCGCGCCAAGGAGCTGGTCGAGCTGGTGGGCGAAGGACTCCGCGTCGCGGGCAGTGGCCGCCAGTGCCCGCAACTGGTCCTCGCCGACCACGATGTCACCGTTGGCGCTGGTGCGGGCCCGCCACAACCCGAGTCCGGGCACGAAACAGAACCGCTCACCATCCAGCCCAGGGCTGGGTTCCTCGGTCACCTCGAAACGAACCATCGGCCAGGCGCGCAGCGCGCCGACCAAAGCCGCCGCAGTACCCGGCTCGCCGGACCAGCCGCATTCGGCGCGCAGCTGGCCTGGTGCCGCCACCTGCGCAGTCCACTGTAGGTCCGCCCTGGTTTGCAGGACGCCCGCTACCGCCCACTCGACGTGCGGACATACCGCAGACGGCGACGAGTGGACGTAAATCAACCCACTGGTGCTCATGTGGTGCCTCCGCTGATCGACGAGGAGCGTCTTCCCCTACGTCCTCGTGATCACTTGGGCATCCGTTACCCATTGTGCCTGGGTGGCCGCCGGTACGCCAGCGGCCACCGTGTGTCGCGCCGGAAAAAATCAGCTACCACCGGCCGGCCCAGCTGGCAGAGGTCAGGAGTGACGGGCCCCCAATGCTCGCGCGGCAGCCACCGTGTCGACCAGCCCAGTGCCCTTGTCAAAGGATGTCGAGTACCCACCCGCCTGCTGGTAAGGCGCGCCGTTGGAATAATGCAAGGCGGTTGACTTCAACGCTTTCTCGATGTCCGCGGGCGTCGCAGTGGGGTCAGCCTGGAAGAGCAATGCCACAATCCCGGTGATCTGTGGTGCCGCCATCGACGTTCCGCTGAGAGTATTGTAGCTACCCACATCGAGCATTCCGGGACCGCTCTGCGGCTTGAGCCCAGTGGAGCAGATCAGCAGGTAGGCGCGGCAGGCACCGATGATGTTCTCCCCCGGCGCGGAGATGTCCGGCCAGGTGGAAGGGTCCGTCTTCAGGCCGCGCGAGGAGAAGGCGGCCACCGGGCCGCTGCGAGTCCCGGTGCCTTGGTCGTTGTAGGCGGCCACCGAGATGATTCCGCCGGTCGGGTCCTGGGCCGGCGGATTGGTGAGACTCTTCGAGCCGTCCCCGCCGTCATTACCGGCGGCCCAGACCATCACCACGCCTTCCTGCACGAGCTGGCGCTGAAGTTTGACGGTCGCCGAATTGGGATCTAACTTGCCCCCACCCTGCGGGCCATAGGAATTGTTGACCACCCTGATCGCCGGGCATTGAGCGTACGGCACTGTCGCTCCACAGGGTGCGGCGTGGTGCTCCAGTACCCAGTTCAACGACGTATCCGCGCTGAGGATCACCACGGCCGCACCGGTGGACAGGGCCACGATCTTGGCTTCGGGCGCGGCGCCGGACACCGTGGTTCCGTCACTGAGAGTGACATTGCGGCCCGCTGCGATGCTGGCCACGTGGGAACCGTGACCGCCGAGCGACAGCGCGTCGGTGTCCACACCGCTCGGCACATCGATGATGCAGTTGGTGTCCATACTGGACTCGTCCAGGCACACGTTCTTGAGGCTGCGCACCACTTTGCCGCCGGCGAATGCGGGATGTGTGGGGTCAATCCCGGAGTCGATCACCGCTACGGTGACGCCCGTGCCATCCAGTGCCCCACCGTTCGCCCCGACCAAGGTCTGCCGAGCCTCCAAGCCGCGGGTGGCCAGCAAAGATGTGGCGGCATGCGCCGCGAGGGGCTGGTCGCCCTCGAGGTAGGTCACGCCGGGCTGAATGCGTGCCGCTTCGATTTGTTGCTTGGTCGCCGAGGCGACCACCACGCCGATCTTGCGAAAAGCGGTGACCCGCCGCATCCCGGTGGCAGTGACCGCCCGGTCGGCGTCCGCGAGCGTCGCTCCATGCACCATCACCTGCAGTCGGCCGGAAGTCGCCGACACCAACTGCCCGACCAGCGACGACGACAGCGGAACAGGCACTGGTGACGCACTCGCCGGCATGGCGACCAGCGAACCACCAGCCATCAGTCCGCCGACCAGCACACCAGTCAGCACACCTCGTCGAGTCATTGAGCCCTCCCCTTGTCCGGCATGTCGGGACGCACCCCGTGAGTGAACACGTAGCGCGCACGACCGTCAACGCTACGCAATCATTGGCCGGTGGTTTGATCGGCAGCTATCAACGAGACGCCTGTGCGCCGGATCGGTTGCGCCCCGCCCCCACCCGATCAGGGGGAAAGCACGTCACCCTGTTTCGCCGCCGACATCGCACAGCGAGCTGGCGGCCCATAGCATGGTAGCGATCTGCTCAGGAGTGCCGGGTGCGGCGAGCAACGAGCCCTGAGCGGCGTCACACCCCACCGCTCGGAACCACCCGAGTTGGGCTTGTGTCTCTATGCCTTCCGCGGTGACCGTCAGGTCCAGCGCGTGTGCCAGGTTGACCAGTGCCGCCACGATCCGACGGTCCGCATCGGCCGGAGGTTGCAGGCCCGCCGCGAACGAGCCCGCCAACTTGAGCTCGTGCAGCGGCAGCCGACGCAGATGGGGAAGGTTCCAGTAGCCGTCACCGAAGTCGTCCAGGGCTATTCGCACGCCCATGCCATGCAGCTTCGTCAACACCGTGACAGGTCCGATGTCGTCGCCCATCAGGGCTTGCTCGGTGAGCTCGAGGTGCAGGCTGGACGGGTCAAGCCCATTGTCGCTCAGGATCGTGGTGATGTCCGCCACCAGGGCGGGCTCGTGGAGCTGCCGGGGTGCGAGATTGACGCTGACAAACGGCGCGGCCGTACCGAAGACGTCCTGCCAGGCCCGGGCCTGCTCGCACGCTCGACTCAGCACCCAGTGCCCGAGTTGTACGATCGACCCACTGTCCTCGGCAAGGCCGATGAACCGTTCGGGCCCGAGCAGGCCGAACGTCGGGTGACGCCACCGCACCAACGCCTCCACACCAAGCAGTGCGTGGTCCAGCAGACCGAACAGCGGCTGGTACTCGAGGAAGAACTCGCTGCGCTCTACCGCGCCCAGCATTGTCGCGGACAGCGTGAGTCGGGCCACCTCGTTGTCGTTGCGGTTGCGGTCGAACATCGCGTAGCGCGCCTTACCACCTCTTTTCGCCTGGTACATGGTGATGTCGGCGGCCTGCAAAAGCTCATCCGGGTTGGTGTCGGCCACCGGTCGCTCGACGACACCGATACTCGTCGTCACGTTCAAGTCGTGATCGCCGACTTGAATCGGCTCAGCCATCGCGGCCAGGACCTTATTGGCCAGTGCGGCCATGTCCGCCTCTCCGGCGGTATCCTCAACGATGATCACAAATTCGTCGCCGCCCATCCGGGCCACCAGCTGCGCCGGTCCGCAGCAACGGGTCAGCCGGGACGCGACGGTTTTCAGCAACTCATCACCGACGTCGTGCCCTAGGCGGTCATTGACCGTTTTGAACCCGTCCAGGTCCAGGAAGCACAACCCGAGCCGGCGCTCACCCGCCGGCTCGGTGAATACCTGCGCCAACCGTTCGGAGACCATTGCCCGGTTGGCC
The DNA here is from genome assembly GCA_050699575.1 of Pseudonocardiaceae bacterium. Lineage (GTDB taxonomy): Bacteria > Actinomycetota > Actinomycetes > Mycobacteriales > Pseudonocardiaceae. Next base: position 15,483 of record JBOHFG010000461.1, on the reverse strand, counting down.
AGCCCGGTCAGCGGATCATGGTAAGCTTGGTGCTTCAGCCTGTCCCGCAGATGACGCCGGTCGGACACGTCCTCGAGCATGGCCACCTGGTAGTCGGGCGCTCCGGACTCGTCACGCACCAGCGACACCGTCAGATTGACCCAGATCTCACCACCATCGGCACGGTAGTACGGCTTTTCCATGTGGAAGTAATCCCGCTCACCGCGAACCAGCTCACCGTATATCTCCCACACGCTGGCGGCGTCATCCGGATGAGCCATCCCATTGACATTGAGCTTAGCGAACTCCTCGAGGGTGTAACCGAACATCTGTAGCAGTGCCGGATTGGCGTCGGTGATATTACCTTCCAAGTCGCCGATCGCGATCCCGATCGCCGCCTCGGTGAACACCGCGCGGAACTTCGCCTCGCTGGCGGCCAGCGCATGCTCGGCCTGCCGGCGCGCCCGCAGCCCAGCGCGGTAGATCGCGTCCTGCTCATCAAGGCTGCGCTCACGCAACGCACCGGCATAGCCGGCGGCCACGCTGCCGGTCAGCCGCGCGACTCGACTGGCGACGTCGGCGTCCGGCGGAGCTTGGCCCAGCAGCCCCGGCAACTCCGCGGCGATCAGCGCAAGAGTCCGGCTGAGCGTCTCGGTGCCGGTGAAATGTGCCGTGACCATCTCCACGCCGACCCGGCGCCCGACCGACGGGTCGAACTCAGTGGCCCGCATCGCCTCGACCAGCTGCTGGGTAAGCCCGCACAGGTGTTTGGTGAGCAACCGGCGGCTCATCGACACGTAGCTGGTACCGATGATCGCGTCCGCCCATCGCCGGGCGAACTCTTCATGATCAACATTGGTCATCTTCGCCGGCCCACCAGCGCGTAACCGGTGAACCGCTCGGGATGGTCATCAACGTCGACCGGCGAGTCCGGACGCCACAATGGCATGAACACCATCCCGGGAGGAACCAGGTCGAACCCCTCGAGCAACGCCTCGATCTCGCGCCGCGAGCGCATGGTCAACGGCGCGCCAGCGCGCCAGTAGAGCTCGATGTGCGCCCCGGCCTGATCGGGCTGACCCTCGTGGGTGGCGTGCGAGATGACGAGATAGCTTCCGGGCGGCATCATTTTACGGTAGAGAGCAACGATGGTCGCAGGGTCGGCCTCCTCCGGGATGAAGTGCAACATAGCCACCATGAGCACACCGACCGGCTGGCTCAGGTCGAGCAGCCGCCTGACCCGCGGGTCTTCGAAGATCATCGTGGCATCGCGCAGGTCAGCCTGGACGATGTCAGCGCGCCGATTTCCGGCCAGGATGGCACGGTTGTGCGCGATGGCCACGGGGTCGATATCCACGTAGACCACGCGAGCCTCGGGCGAGGCGACTTGAGCGACCTCGTGCACGTTTCCCTTGGTAGGGATGCCGGAGCCGACGTCCAAAAACTGGCGAATGCCCTGGCTGACGAGGTAGCGCACCGAGCGGCGGAGGAACGCCCGATTGGCCTGCATGATCAACGGCAGGTCCGGCCACTGCTCGATCGCCTGGCGAGCCATCCGCCGATCCACCGCGAAGTTGTGCGAGCCCCCGAGATAGTAGTCATACATCCGAGCCGGACTGGGGTGCTCGATGTCCACGTCGTCCGTCGCCCAGCCCGGCCGTTCCATCAGTCCCTACCTCCTGACACTCATGGTATTGACAGTGTTGAACGCCGAACAGCTGCGAACCACAGACACGGAGTTACCCTGCAAGCTCTCAATAACAGAAGGCGAACGCCCCGTGCAAGTGCAGATGCCCGTGCAGGTGACCGGTTCCTGGATACCGGCTGCCTGATGAACGAAGGATGCACAGTACGGGAAGATCCGGTCAACGATGGCTGATAGGTCGATGAAGCGACGAGCAGCGGTGCTGGGTTCCCCAATCCGGCACTCGCTGTCCCCGGCGCTCCACACGGCTGCCTATGCGGCGCTGGGCCTGACCGGGTGGCACTACGAGGCGCAAGAATGCGACGAGGCAGCACTGCCCGGCTTCGTCGATCAGCTCGGACCGGAGTGGGCCGGGCTGTCGCTGACGATGCCGCTCAAGCGGGCGGCGCTCGCCGTGGCCGATGAGGTCTCCCCGCTGGCCGACGCGGTCGGCGCGGCGAACACTCTGGTGCTCGGGCAACCCGGGGACCCCCGCCGGGCCGAGAACACCGACGTGACCGGAATACTCGCCGCGCTGCGCGAAGCGGGGTTAGACCGGGTCAGCGCTGCGGTGATCCTCGGCGCCGGTGGCACCGCCCGAGCCGCGCTCGCCGCACTGCGTGAGCTTGGCGAGACGACACCTACCGTTCTGGTGCGCAACCCGGCCGCAACGGCGGACCTGCGCGCGGCAGCCGACCGGCTGGGTGTCCAACCGACGATCTCCGGTGGGTTGCTCGAGGGTGCCATTCCCGAGGCTGACGTCGTCATCTCTACCCTGCCACCCGGCGCCACCGACGCGCTGGGTGGCCAGCAGTGGGGCGCTCGGCAATGGGCCTCCCGGCCGGTGGTGCTCGACGTCGTCTACTCGCCGTGGCCCACCGCACTGGCCACGTCCGCCATCGGCGCGGGCTGCCGGACCGTCAGCGGTCTGGCGGTCCTGTTGCACCAGGCCGTAGCGCAGGTCGAGCTGATGACCGGCCGCTGTGCACCGGTCGCCCAGATGCGCGCGGCCCTGAACACCGCAGCTCTTTCGGGATCATCTCACAGAGCATGAGCGCGAGAGTTAGCATCGTGGGGTGACCACCGACCCGTTCCCGGTGATCGGCATAGACCACGTGCGGTTCGTCGTCGGCAACGCCCGACAGGCCGCGCACTTCTATTCGACGGTGTTCGGCATGACGTGCGTGGCCTATCGGGGTCCAGAGCAGGGCTATCGAGACGCGGTGGAGTATGTGCTGGTCTCGGGTGGGGTCCGGTTCGTGCTGACCGGGGCGGGGCACGCCGGCACGCCGCTGGGCGAGCGGGTGACGGCGCACGGCGACGGAGTGAGCGATCTCGCCATCGAGGTACCTGACGTGGACCACGCGGTCGCCCACGCCCGCCGACAGGGCGCCACCATCCTCGCGGAACCCCAGGAGACCACCGACGAGTTCGGCTCGGTGCGGCTGGCCGCGCTGGCGACCTACGGTGACACTCGACACACCCTCGTCGACCGGTCTCGCTACACCGGCCCCTTCCTGCCCGGTTTCGTCGCACGGCCACCGCTGCTCGCCCCGGGACGCCGGCTGTTCCAGGCGGTGGACCATTGCGTGGGCAATGTCGAACTTGGCCGGATGGACGTCTGGGTGTCGTTCTACCACCGGGTCATGGGTTTCACGAACATGAAGGAATTCGTCGGCGACGACATCGCCACCCAGTACTCCGCGCTGATGTCCAAGGTCGTGACCAGCGGCAACCACCGGATCAAGTTCCCGCTCAACGAGCCCGCGGTCGGCCGCAGGCGCTCGCAGATCGACGAGTACCTGGAGTTCTACGGCGGCCCCGGCGTGCAGCACATCGCGCTGGCGACCGGCGATATCGTCGGCGCTGTGCGCGCGATGCAGGAACGGGGGGTGGAGTTCCTGGACACCCCGGACGCCTACTACGACACCCTCGGCGAGTGGGTCGGCGACACCCGGGTTCCCGTCCGGACATTGCGTGACCTGCGCATTCTTGCCGACCGAGACGAGGACGGCTACCTACTGCAAGTGTTCACCAAGCCAGTGCAAGACCGGCCGACGGTGTTTTTCGAGCTCATCGAGCGGCACGGTTCGCTGGGTTTCGGCAAAGGTAATTTCAAGGCCCTGTTCGAAGCCATCGAGCGCGAGCAGGCTCGCCGAGGCAACCTGTAGCGCCATGGCTTTCTACCGGCAGGCGGGCTCGATCCCGCGCAAGCGGCACACCCAGCACCGCCGCCCCGACGGCTCGCTTTATTACGAGGAGCTCATGGGTGCCGACGGCTTCTCGTCGGACTCCTCGCTGCTCTACCACGAGCAGATCCCGTCAGCGATCATCGATGCCCGGTCGTGGAGCCTGCCCGACCACCACACGACACCCAATGAGCCGCTGCTACCCCGGCACCTGCGGCTGCCCGAACTGTTCGGCCAGGAGTGGGAACACCACGATGTGGTGACCGGACGACGGCTGGTGCTCGGCAATGCCGACGTCCGAATCTGCTACGTCGTCGCCGGTGCCGCCTCGCCGCTGTACCGCAATGCCCTGGGCGACGAGTGCGTGTACGTCGAGTCCGGGTCGGCAACGGTGCAGACGGTGTTCGGTGCGCTGGAGGTCGGTGCGGGTGACTACGCCGTGCTGCCACGCGGCACCACCCACCGGTGGGTGCCGAGCCCAGACGAACCGCTGCGCGCGTACTGCATCGAGGCGAACAGTCACCTCGCCCCGCCACCGCGGTACCTGTCCCGGTTCGGCCAGTTCCTCGAACACGCGCCGTACTGCGAGCGGGATCTGCGGGGTCCCGGTGTTCCGGTGGTGGCCGACGGGCTCGACGTCGAGGTCCTGGTCAAACACCGCGGCGCGGCAGGCGTCACCGGCACGGCATACACCTACCCGCGGCATCCCTTCGACGTCGTGGGCTGGGACGGCTGCCTGTACCCCTACGCGCTCAACGTCGCCGACTTCGAGCCAATCACCGGGCGGATCCACCAGCCGCCGCCGGCGCACCAGGTCTTCGCCGGTACCGGGTTCGTGATCTGCAATTTCGTGCCCCGCAAAGTCGATTACCACCCGCTGGCGGTACCGGTGCCCTATTACCACTCCAACGTCGACTCCGATGAGGTCATGTTCTACTGCGGGGGCAACTACGAGGCGCGCACGGGCAGCGGGATAGCGCAGGGCTCGCTCTCCTTGCATCCCAGCGGTCACGCCCACGGCCCGCAGCCAGGTGCGATCGAGCGCAGCCTCGGAGCCAAGTTCTTCGACGAGCTGGCGATCATGGTGGATACCTTCCGCCCGCTGGAGCTGGGCGAGGGCGCTGCCGCCTGCGAGGACCCGGCGTATCCGTGGAGCTGGTCCGGACAGAACCCCACCGTTGGTGGCTCTTCAAGGGCGGCCAACCCCCCGATTGGTGGCCTTTGAAGAGCCACCAACCTTGCCAGGTGACCAGCTGGACTGGGGTCACCGCCGATCACCCGTTCGGTCTGCACACGTTGCCCTACGGTGTTTTCACCGCCGCGGCCCAGCCGCAGCCGCACGTCGGGGTGGCGGTGGGCGATGCGATCCTGGACCTCACCGTGGCCGGTACGGCGCTGTGGCCCGAGCGTGCCGCGCTGTTCCGCGGCGGCAGTCTCGACGCACTGCTGGCCGCCGGACGCCCGACCTGGACCGCGTTGCGCACCGCGCTGACCCGGTGGCTCTCTGGCGAGCAGTACGCCGAGATCCTCGCGCCACTGCTCCTCCCAGCCACTGACGTGACGATGCACTTGCCATTCACCGTCGCCGATTATGTCGACTTCTACTCCTGTGAGCAGCATGCGACCAACATCGGACGGATCTTCCGGCCGGGCCAGCCACCGCTACCGGCGAACTGGCGGCACCTTCCGGTCGGCTACCACGGCCGGGCCGGCACCGTCGTCATCTCCGGGACACCGGTGTCCCGGCCGCGTGGGCAGCGACGCCTCCCCGACAGTGCAGTCACCTTCGGGCCGTCGACCGCACTGGATTTCGAGGCCGAAGTCGGCTTCGTCGTCGGTACGCCGTCGACTCTCGGCCGAGGGGTCCCACTGGCTGCCTTTACCGACCACGTGTTCGGCGTGTGCCTGGTCAACGACTGGTCCGCCCGGGACATCCAGTCCTGGGAGTACATCCCACTCGGGCCGTTGCTCAGCAAGTCCTTCGCCACCTCGATCTCCCCGTGGGTGGTCCCGCTGGAAGCTCTGGGACCGGCTCGTCGTCAGCCGCCGGTGCGGGATCCCCAACCGCTGCCCTACCTTGATGACGCCGGCACCGAACCGTGGGGGTTGGATATCACGCTGGAGGTGCGGCTCAACGGCCAGCTGATCTCCCGCCCGCCGTTCGCCGGGATGTACTGGACGGCCGCGCAGCAGCTGGCGCACCTGACCGTCAACGGCGCCTGCCTGCGCACCGGTGACCTGTTTGCCTCCGGCACCGTCAGCGGCCCCGCACCGGACGAGCGCGGCTCGCTGCTCGAGCTCAGCTGGAACGGCTCGACGCCGCTGACCCTGGCGGACGGCTCCACCCGGAGTTTCCTCGTCGACGGCGACGAGGTGTCGATCACTGCGACAGCACCTGGCCCCGAGGGCACCAGCATCGGACTGGGCGAGGTCCGCGGGCAGATCAGCTCGAAGGAGACCTCATGACGCCCCCCATGGTGACTCTCACCTCAACCTACCGGCTGCAGTTCGGCCCCGGTCTGACCTTCACCGATGCCGCTGCCCTGGTGCCCTACCTGGCGTCGCTGGGCACCGGCGCGGTGTACGCCTCGCCGCTGCTGGCGGCGATGCGGGGATCGGAGCATGGGTACGACGTCGCGGATCCCAGCCGGGCCTCTGCGGTGCTGGGTGGAGAGCTTGGCCGGCGCGCGCTGGTGGCCGCCGTTCGCCAGCACGGGTTGGCGCTGGTGGTGGACATCGTGCCCAACCACCTTGGGGTGGCCGACCCGCAGGCCAACCCGGCCTGGTGGGATCTCCTGCGTCACGGGCCGTCCTCGCGTTGTGCGCGATGGTTCGACATCACCGGCTGGCCGCTGCGCTTGCCCGTCCTGGCCGACTCCCCCGCCGCGCTGGCCGACTTGCGAGTGGACGGTGACGTACTGCGTTACCACGAGCACGTCTTCCCGCTGGCACCGGGCACGCTCAGCAGCACTCCACACCAGGTGCACGAGGCACAGCACTACCAGCTGGTCTCCTGGCGCGCGGACCTGGGTTACCGGCGGTTCTTCGCGATCAGCGAACTCGCCGCAGTCCGGGTGGAGGACCCTGAGGTGTTCGCCGCCACCCACGGCGAGGTGCTGCGCTGGGTGGCCGAGGGCGACGTCGACGGCCTGCGCGTCGACCACCCGGACGGCCTCACCGATCCCGCGGGCTACCTGCACCGGCTGCGCGAGCACGCCCCCGATACCTGGATCGTGGTGGAGAAGATCCTCGAACCCGGCGAGGAACTGCCGGCGTCCTGGCCGGTCGCCGGCACCACCGGCTACGACGCGCTCGCCGAGGTCGACGGGGTGCTCATCGACCCAGCCGGAGAAGCGACGCTCACCGCGCTGGACACCTCGCTGACCGGCGTCCGCACTCACTGGGCGCAGCTGGTGCACGACTGCAAGCTCGACGTGGCCACCGGCATGCTCGGCGCGGAGCTGCGTCGCCTGGCGGCGCTGGCCCCCGAGATACCCGACGTCGCCGATGCGCTGGCCGAGGTGTTGGCCTGTTTCCCGGTATACCGGTCCTACCTGCCCCGAGATGGAGTCGAGTACCTGGCCGCAGCGCTGGCGGACGCCCAGCAGCAGCGTCCCGATCTGGCCGCGGCACTCACGGCGCTCGCGCCCCGGCTGCGGGACCCGGCCGACGAGCTCGCCGTCCGGTTCCAGCAGACCTCCAGTGCGGTGATGGCCAAGGCGGTGGAGGACACCGCCTACTACCGCTGGACCCGGTTCGTCGCGCTCAACGAGGTGGGCGGCGATCCGGCCCGCTTCGGGCTCGAGCTCGACGCCTTCCACACCGCCCTGGCACACCGCGAGGAGATCGCCCCGCGCGGGATGACCACGCTGTCCACCCATGACACCAAGCGTTCCGCCGATGTGCGAGCCCGGCTGGCGGTGCTCGCCGAACTAGCGGAGTGGTGGGCGGACGCTGTCCGGGAGTTCACCACGCTGGCGCGAGCGGCCGGCGCGCCCGTGCCCGATCCCGCATTGGGACATCTGCTCTGGCAGACGCTGGTCGGCACGTGGCCGCTGCCGCCGGAGCGGCTGCACGCCTACCTGGACAAAGCGATGCGGGAGGCGCGGACCCACACCAACTGGACCGACCCGGACGAGCCGTTCGAGACCGCGATGCATGCCCTCGCCGACGCCGCGCTGGACGACCCCGCGCTGCGCTGCGCGGTGGCCGGCGCGGCGGCACGGATCATCTCGCCGGGACGGTCGAACTCGCTATCCGCGGTGCTGGTGCAACTGGCGATGCCCGGTGTGCCGGACACCTACCAGGGCTGCGAGCTGTGGGATCTGTCGCTGGTGGACCCGGACAACCGCCGCCCGGTGGACTTCGCCGCGCGCACCGACCTGCTGGCCCGGATCGACAGCGGCTGGCAGCCCGAGGTTGACGACTCCGGTGCGGCCAAGCTGCTCGTGGTGTCCCGGACCCTGCGCGCCCGCCGCGACCATCCCGAACGGTTCACCGGCTACACCCCGCTGCGCGCAACCGGCCCTGGCGCATCGCACGCCGTCGCGTTCGCTCGACACGGCGTTGTCGCGGTCGCCACCCGGCTACCGGTTGGGCTGGCCGCCCGCGGTAGCTGGGGAGAGACGGCGCTGCCCCTACCCAAAGGCTCCTGGACCGACGCGTTCACCGGTTTCTCGGCGTCGGGATCTGTCTCCCTTGCCGATCTGCTGGCCCGTTACCCCGTCGCTTTGCTGCTCACTGACTGACTCGCCAGAAATCTCTCGATCTTCCCCAACCGGAGCGCGCCCAGCAATCCAATGACACCGAGCCCGAAAAAGGTAACGGCGCCGACGATTCCCGGACCGATACCGAGGACCACCACAACAACCAGCAGTGGCACCAGCACCACCGCGGCCGCACTGAGCAGCATCAGGAGCCGCTTAGCCCGCGCGATCCCAGGTAGGTGGACTCGATCTCCCACAATCGAAGAGCGAGCCCGCACGAGTGCCCTCACCTGCACGGCGAACACCATGATCGCCACACACCCGAGGGAGACCGCGGAGCGCACGTCCTGGCCCGCCGGCTCGTAGGCGAGCAACGCCAGAGTCAACAGTGGGACACCAAATCCCAAAGGAGTGATCAACAGAATGGCGAAAAGTACGAGCCTGACCCGTTCGTGACCTCCCCCGCCTGGCGGAAAAACAGCATACTCCGTACTGTTGCTCGACGGGGCGGCCGATTCTCTTCCAGACATGAGGATCTCAGTCCGCCTTCCACTCACCCGCAGTGGTGGCAGCCGGCCAGTTGTCACCGTCGAAGTCGGTGTTGAATTGCCTCTCCTCACGCATGCTGCTGGCCCCCTGTTTGACATCCTGGAACTCGACGAACACCGCCCAGGAAACCGACATGATAGTGGCCAGCGCACTACCGATCCCGGCGAGCACCACAAGCGGCGCCACAGGAGCCCCCACCACCGTGGTACAAGCCGCGATCGCACTGATGACCGCCACCGCCAGGAACGCCAGCGCGAGACCGACGGCAACCCAAAACTTGATGATTCCCCACGCCGCAGTGTGCAGGAACTCCTTGACCTTCCTGGCCAGCGCGGCCATGGCTGCGAACGCGTGCTGCTGCACCCCCAATATATCCTTGTACGCGTCGGCCGCAGACCCTTTCCAGTAGTCGTCGACATGGAGGCGGCCCGTGCTGACCGCAGCCTCGGACGTCGCCGACGGCTGCGCCACCTGTGCGAGCCAGCGATCACCCGCTTCGAAAAGCGTCGGGGGCCACCCGGGCGACACAAAGAACTCCTGGATCTTGCTGACCAACTTGGTGAACAGTTCTTTCATCTTCCGGATACCGGATTTGATCTTGTCGAAGATAAAGTCAAGAAAGGACGGAATATGCCGCAGTACACCATTGATCTTGTCTATGAGTTTTTGTATCTTGCTGCGTATTCGATCAAGGAGTCGTTGCGCTCTGTCGAGGAGCTCCTGGATATCCTCACCACTCCCGACACCGACCGGCGTGCTCATCATTTTCCTCCCGGCGTGATTTTGTTGAGCCTCCCGGCGCCAGTGGCGTCGTCATCCCGGTAGGTGGCGGCCGTGTCGGTCAAGGCATCAGCCATGAAACCGAGATTCTTGTGCGCTCCTTCGAGGAGGCCCACCACCCATTGCTGCACATCCCGGTAGGCGTCCGTAAGACCCGTACGCTCGGCAAAATACGACAAGTCATGACCGTTGAGCTGTAATTGTCTTGCCGCTGCCGCGGCGTCGCCCATTCGGTCAGCCGCGGCGCGCCAGGTCTGGGCGTCGCGACGCATCGCCTCAAGGTCGACGTCGATGCTGTCACTGGTGTCGGGTGGTAACGGTTGACCCATCGTGGTCACCTCCTGCGATCGTCATCGCTCAGCGGCTGGCTCGCCTGCTCCTCCTCATACCGGGGTATACCCATTCGACGGAAGAATTCATCCGCGCTGTCACTCGCCCGTTTGGTTCTCCTCCACGGCCGGTGACGGGTCACGGGAGCAGCACCGCCAAACCGATACGCCCGCGCTGAGGGCACACCGTAACAGTCTGGACACTCGGCGGAGTCTGCTGGCGGAGTGGTGACGGTTAGTCGCTCACGGCGCCCGGCGCAGGCCGGCGACGAGGTCTGCGGGCGCGATGGTGACCGGGAACGGCTGTTGCGCCCGCCATATCTGCTCACCCGAGGGGCACCCGACCTCGACGTAGCGGCCATCCACCAGATCCAACGCGTGCAGCGAGGGGTTGTCGGGGTCCGGGTCGACGAGCCAGTACGACGCGACGGCGGCCTCCTCGTAGGCGGATAGTTTCGACAGCCGATCGATCCGCCGGGTGCTAGGTGCGAGCACCTCGACGGCCAGCACGGGAGGCGCTGCGAGGTATTTCCCGCCCTCCACCGCGAGCAGATCACCACGCCGGGCGACCAGCACATCGGGTTGCAGCGCGGTTCGCCGGCTACCGCGCCACTCGAACGGCGCGATCACCACGTGCAGCTCCGGCGGGCACGCGTCGTGCAACGCCCGGGCGAGCGCGAACGCCACCTCCTGATGCCACACCCCGGGAGCCGGGCTCACCAACAACGTCCCGTCCAGCAACTCGTAGCGCAGCCCGTCATCAGGCATCCGCTCGAGATCCTCGACGGTGAACTCCCCCGCCGGGCTGAACCCGTCCAGCCCAGTGGCCATGCCCCCATGGTGCTCCCTCGCCGTGGTCATGGCCAGACAATGCCACCCGACCCTGACAGGATCAGTGACTGTGAACTTCACGGTGTGGGCCCCGCAGCGGCATCAGGTGCGGGTCGTGGTCGATGGCGCCGAGCACAAACTGGCCCGGACAGCAGGTGGCTGGTGGAGTGTGGAGGTCGACGCCGGGCCGGGCAGTGACTACGCGTTCCGGCTGGACGACGAGGACACCCAGCTACCCGACCCTCGATCCAGGTGGCAACCCAACGGGGTGCACGCCGCATCACGGGTCTACGACCACGGCGCGTTCGAGTGGACCGACCAGAGCTGGACCGGCCGGGCGCTACCCGGCAGCGTGCTCTACGAGCTGCATATTGGGACGTTCACCCCCGCCGGCACCTTCGACTCCGCCCTCGAACGCCTCGACCATCTGGCCGAGCTGGGCGTCGATCTGGTCGAGGTGATGCCGGTCAACGCTGTCGACGGGCCCCGCAACTGGGGTTACGACGGGGTGGGCTGGTACGCGGTCACGGAGAACTACGGCGGGCCCGACGCGTTCAAGCGCTTCGTGGACGCCTGCCACGCCCACGGGCTGGGGGTGGTCCTCGACGTGGTGCACAACCACCTCGGCCCGTCCGGCGCGTACCTGGACCGCTTCGGCCCCTACTTCGCTGGCCGCACCATCTGGGGCCCGACGCTGAATCTGGATGGCCCGCACTCCGACGAGGTGCGCCGCTTCGTCATCGACAACGCGGTGGAGTGGCTGCGTGACTATCACCTCGACGGGCTGCGGCTGGACGCTGTGCACGCGCTACGCGACACTCGGGCCACCCACCTGCTGGAGGAGCTGGCCACTGAGGTGGACACGCTGGACGCGCACCTGCGACGGCCGCTGTCGCTGATCGCCGAGTCCGACCTCAACGACCCGCGGCTGGTCACCCCACGGGCCGCTGGGGGCTACGGGCTGGCCGCGCAGTGGGATGACGACATCCACCACTGCCTGCACGCCACACTGACCGGCGAACGGCAGGGCTACTACGCCGACTTCGGCGCTCTGCCCGAGCTGGCCCGCACCCTGCGCCGGGTGTTCTTCCACGATGGGCGCTGGTCAGGTTTCCGGCAGCGCACCCACGGCCGCCCAGTGGACACCGCACACCTGCCCGGCTGGAAATTCCTCGCCTACCTGCAGAACCACGACCAGGTGGGCAATCGCGCCACCGGCGACCGGATCTCAGCCGCCCTGTCCCCTGGCCTGATGGCCTGCGGCGCGGCGCTGGTGCTCTGCTCCCCCTACACACCGATGATCTTCATGGGTGAGGAGTGGGGCGCACTCACCCCGTTCCAGTTCTTCTCGTTCATGCCCGACGCCGGGCTGCGCGAGGCCATCCGGCGCGGGCGCTACGCTGAGTTCGCCGAGCACGGCTGGGAGGCAACAGATGTCCCCGATCCGAACGACGACCAGACTTTCCTTCGCTCCAGGCTGGACTGGTCAGAGCCGGAGACCGAGCCGCACGCTACCCTGCTCCGGCTCTACCGGTCACTGATCGCGTTGCGCAAGTGCTACCCGGAGCTGTCCGACCCCCGGCTGGACGCCTTGATCGTCGAGGTGGACGAGCCCGCTCGGACGCTGGTCCTGCGCCGCGGCGCACTGCGGGTAGTGATCAACCTCAGTGCTCAGCCAGCCACCGTGACTCTGGATGGCCAACCCACTCAGATCCTGCTCACCTCCGAGGAGGCTGCCACAGCACACCACGCTGTTGAACTCGCTGGTGAGTCCTTCGCTGTGGTGGCCGTCACGGCCTAGCCAGAGGGCACTTTCATCTGACGACCCGCCCACACCATCAAGATCGTGAAGAGTCAGGGCTAAAAGCTAGGGAAGTTCCTGATGCTCCGTCCCGCCGACAATCCTTATGTTCATGACACGAGGGCAGTGGAATAGTCCGCCCGCTGTCAAGGATGAGGAGAATCCGATGACCAATACTGGCTGCACGCTGAAGCCTACACTGGGAACCATCAGTCGCCAGGTCAATGGCCGTGAGTATCTGGTTAATGTGCCGGCTGGCCTACCTGGGCCGTCGGCACCGTTGTTACTCGGCCTCCACGGCTTCCTCCAAGCTCCCCAGGGACACGAGGAGGTGACCGGTTGGTCAAAGATCGCGGCCAGCCGGAAATTCCTTGTTGCCTACCCGTCGGCGCAGCCTCAACGATCGGCTTGGGACTTCAGCACGGGGTCCCACGATGTCGCCTATCTGCGCGACGTCGTCCGGGATATTTCCGGTACGTGGTGTGTCGATCCGCGCCGGGTGTACGCGGAGGGCCACTCCAGTGGCGCACTCATGGCGGCCCGGCTTGCGTGCGACGCACCAGATGTGTTCGCTTCAATCGCCGTCTACGCGGGGGTAGACCCAACGCTGCTCGGTAGCCCCTGCGCTCAGGATCGTTCGTCTGGTCGCCCGATTTCGATGGGCATCTTCCACGGCATAGACGATGCCATCAGCGATTTTCCGCGCGCTATCCAACACCGCGATAACTGGTTGAAACGAAACAGCTGCTCGGCTACCCCGAAAACGGAACCGAACGTACCGGTGGAAGCGTCCGCGTATGGCCCATGCAAGGCGGGTGTTGAAGTGGTGTGGCGTGTCTACAAGGCGGGACACCTGTGGCCCGCTGGCACTGACGGCGTGGATATTACTCGCCGCATGTGGGAGTTCTTCCTGCGTAATCCTTTCCCGGCAGGTTGAGTCCACATCCCGGATGCATCCGGGTAGCGGGCAGTACCTACCCAAGAACACCACGATGACTCAGACCGCATCGAGCTACACCGACGTCACCGCTACCAGCAATGCCGTTAAGTTAGGCATGAGACCTTGAAAATGTGGATCTTTGGTGGGCTGTCGTGGAGTTGGCCCTGGTCGGTGGAGCGTTTGATGCGGTGGCTGTGGGCGCGGTATCTTGTGATCACTCGGGGGTAGGTTCGGTTTCGCTGTGGGGGGTTGGGTCGTTCGATGATTTCGTCGATGGTTTCAGTGAGCGCGATGGCGAGTTTCCGAGGGGGAAAAACCCGCCTGGTTGGGGACCTGGCGGCGGATCGCGCGGTAGCCGCGGATGAAGGATAAGTCGTCGGGGTCGGTGCCGACGGTGTCGGCGGCGTCTTTCATGACGTGGCGTATCGCGTAGTGGGTCAGCAGGAGTGACCAGATTTCTTGTTTCACCAGTTCCGGGGTTTTGGATCGGAGCACCCGGCTGTGGCCTGTTTGGTGGGTTTCGATCTCGTTGAAGGACAGTTCGATTTCCCAGCGTTCGTTGTAGGCCTTGGCGAGGTCGAGTGCGGGTGCGAGCTCGTGGTCTGTGATGGTGGTGATGAGGCAGAACAGCTCCTCGCCGCCGGGCCGTTTTTCGATCATGTACTCGACGGCCCGGACCGCTGTGGCCTGGGTCGGGTCGAGGTCGCCACCGGTGGCCGCCGCGGCGATGAGCGCCTCGCGGCGTCGGCCGCGGATTTTGGTTGATCACCACTGATCGGTAGGAGCCATCGGGTAGCCATTCCAGCACGGGCAGCGTCAGGTTCGCCGTGACCCGCCACAGGAGCTCCGCCCCGGTCGTTACCGCCTGGCATCAGGCCTGATAGCTGTAAAAGTTCCGGTCGGCCAGCACCAGCATGCCCGCGGTGAACCGGGCGATCAGCGCCGCGGCGAGGGTCCGCTCACCGGTGGTGACTCCGCCCAGCTCGGCGTTGACGGCGGCGTGGGTGCCGCACTCACCCGGGGCGACGAGGCGGACCTGGGGGAACGGGCCGGGTGCCTGCGCGTTGCCGCTACGGCCGAACGCCTCGTCGTTGACTGGGGTGTCGGGCACGTCGAGGACCAGTCCGTCGATGGCCATCACCCGCAAGCCCCGGAACCACGCCCCGCGGGTACCGGCCCGGGCCCTCGGCACCGCGATCCGCTCGAACAACAATTTCATCGGGGCCTCACCCAACCGCGTCCGTGCTTGTGAAAGAGCGCTGACGGTGGGCACCTTCCAGCCCTCCCGCCAGTTCCCCAGAAACCGCAACCCGTTGACGAGTTGGGGCATCACCTCTTCGTAGGCCTCACCGAAGAACAGGTTCAACGCCAGCACGTAGTACACCACGACATGCGCGGGCAACAATCGCGACCGCCGCTCCCGTTTCCCGCATGCGTTGATGACATCATCGACGATGTCCCGATGGATCAGGCCACTCAACACCCCGAGCGCGATGTGGTCGGTCAACCGGTCCGATACTCGAGAAGAACCCTCTGCGTCATTCGCCACGCCACGAATAATATCGACATCAACGGTGTTTCTATGGCCTTTCGACACTCGACACGCCGTATTATTTTTGGCACGATCACACGGCGCTGGCGACCCGGCTTAAGTCTCTAACTTAACGGCCTTAAGTCTCTAACTTAACGGCATTG
>JBOHFG010000460.1:0-14931 GCA_050699575.1 Pseudonocardiaceae bacterium | reverse complement strand
CCGGTGCGATCGACAAGCGATCGGTGGTAAACCCCATCCAGGCGCGCACGCTGCTCCGCGCTGTCCGCGAAGCGCGGCTTAGCGGTCCGCGCCTGGTGGCGTTCTTCGGGCTGATGTACTTCTCCGCACTCAGACCGGAGGAAGCGGCGAACGTACGGAGTCACAATCTGGCATTGCCCGCCGAGGGCTGGGGCGAGCTGCACATCAATGAAGCGACGCCGTACGCCGGAACGGCATGGACCAACGACGGAAACCAGCGGGACCGGCGACAGCTCAAGAACAGGGCACGGGGTGACTCTCGAACAGTTCCCTGCCCGCCGGAGCTTACAGTCATGCTCCATGACCACATCCGCGAATTCGGCACAGGTGCTGGGGGCCGGCTGTTCCCTGGCGAGCGGGTCGCCGAGTTGCCGAAACTTACCTACATGCGGGTGTGGAGGGCAGCGCGCCTAGCGACGTTCAGTAAGGCGGTTCACGAGTCACCACTTGCGCGGACCCCGTATGACCTACGACACGCGTGCGTGTCTACCTGGCTCAACGGGGGAGTACCAGCGACGCAGGTTGCCCAGTGGGCGGGCCATTCCGTGGAGGTGCTGCTCAAGGTCTACGCGAAGTGTCTCGACGGCCATGACGAGGTGGCAAGACGCCGGGTGCAGGAGGCGCTGGGGCACGGCCCAACCTGAGGCACGAACTTGGGCGCGTATTGGGCGCGAACACCCGCCAACCGTCGTTGCGCACCGGATGCCGCCGGACATGACGAAAACGGCCCCTGACCTGTTGTCGCCGGTCAGGGGCCGTTTTCGCTGCTCAGCGAGGGGTGCCCCCGGCAGGATTCGAACCTGCGCTCCCGCCTCCGGAGGGCGGTGCTCTATCCCCTGAGCTACGGGGGCATGCCGTCGCAAAGCGTACCGCACTGACCGGCGCTCAGTTCGGCGGTGGTAGGGGCTGCGCCCCGCGCTGGGTGATCAGCTGGGCCAGGTGCTCGCTCTCGGCCTCCTGCGAGATGACGATCTTTTCGGCCAGGTTGCGGACCTGCGTCGTCTCGCCGTGCTCTGCGGTGTATTGGGCCATCGGCGCACCGCCCTGATGATGGCGCAGCATCAGTTGCAGGAACAGCACGTCGAACTGGGTGCCCTCGGCTGCCCGGAGGCGCTCCAGATCAGCGGGGGAGGCCATCCCCGGCATCACCGCCGCCCCAGCGCTGCCGTGCGCCATCCCCAGCATTGCCGCGCTGTCGGCCATCCAGGTCATGTACCGGCCGGTGGGCAGCGGTGCTGCGTTCCACAGGCTCAGCCAGCCCTGCATCCGGCCGATCTGCTCGAGCTGGTTGGTCTCGATGTCAAAGGCGATCAACCGGATCGCGGGATCGGCGCTGCGCTCTCGGGCCAGGCCGGCCATCAGCACCGCTTGGCGGTGGTGAACCGACATGTCCTGGGCGAATCCGATGTCCACCGTGCCGCCTTCGGGCTGTGTCGACACCCAGCCGGCACGCTGTAGCGACATCCCCAGTGCCGCCCCGAGCAGCAGCACGGCAAACACTACGGCGCCGCCCACCAGTAGGCGCCGCCAACGAGCGGCAGTGGCTGCGCTGGTGGGGCTCCGCTCACTCGAGCCGGTCTCGAGGATCGTTTCCGCCATGGTATGTCACCCACCCGCGGGGGCGCTGGGTGCTGGTTGTGTGCCGCCCGGGGCGGGTGGTTCCGCGCCGCGACCCGCGGAAAAGGTTAGCGGTACGGCGTCCGGACCGGGCGGTGCGGCGACGAACGGTGGTGGTTTCGCCGGGTCGAACAGGCCGGGAAGCTCGTCGCAGCTGGCCCCGATCTCTGGGTAGGTGTACTCATTGAGCCGCAGGGACTGGATGAACTGATCGATCCGCTTGTCGGCGGGATCGGTCACCGTGAGTTGGTGTCCCCAGGACTGCAGGGAGATTGGTGAGCTCAGGCCAGGGTAAGGGGAGAGCATGAGGTAGTTCGTCCCCTGCACCCGGTCCCGCAGCGACTGCAGGGCTGGCCCGGTGATCTTGTCCGGGTGGTACGCGATCCACACCGCGCCGTGTTCGAGGGCGTGGACCATATTCTCGTTGCGCACCGGTGTGGCGTAGATCACACCACTGCAGGTTGCCCAGGTCGCGTCGTGTGGCCCGCCAAAGGGTGGGCTGTGGTCGTAGGCGACTCGCTTATCCGGACCGATATGGCCGCGGGCGGCATAGTCCTGGATGACGATGCCCGGGATCTGCGTCGAAGGATCCTTGTGGTCAGCCGCGGGAGTGAAGGTGTGACGGTCCTCATACCGGGTGAACACGTAGCCGAAAATGCCGATCGCGAACACCAGGACGGCCAACACCGCCGCTACCGTGCCCCACGGTGTGGGCTTGGTTGCGGTCACCACCGAACGGGCGTTGCGGACTGTCTTGCTGTTCTTGCCACTGGGCATACCTGGTTTGGTCCTCACTCGACTGCTGTTGCCCGACCGCGGCGTCAGTGTTAAGGACTCCTCGTCAAAGGCGAGTGAACCTGGGCGTCCACCTAGACTCCCAGACGTGACTCCCGCTGCACTTGCCGAGCTGGTCCGATCTGTCGCCCACGACGTGCTGACTGACCGCGGTCTGGACCCTGCTGTGCTCCCCGACACGGTGACCGTCCACCCCCCGCGTGACCCCGAGCACGGTGACTATGCGATCACCGTGGCGCTACAGGCCGGGATGAGAGCAGGCGTGCCACCGCGGGAGCTTGCCGGGTGGCTGGCCGAGGAGCTGATGCAGCGCCGCGGGGTGTGTTCCGCGGTGGTCGCCGGTCCCGGCTTCGTCAACCTGTGGTTGACAGCCGGTGCCCAAGTGGAGATCGTCAGGCAGGTGCTCGGGGCCAGGGAGCGGTTCGGTGCTCTTCAAGAGCCACCAACCGGGGGGGTAACCGGCCTTCAAGAACTACCAACCGGGGGGCTGGTTGTTAAACCACCAACCGGGGGGTTGGCTGCTGTTGAAGACCGACCAACCGGGGGGTTGGCCGGTCTTGAAGAGCTACCAACCGTCGAAGCCGCGCAGTACGCGCACGCTCGGCTGGCCGCGACGGCCCGCCAGGCTGCCGACCTCGGGATCAGCTGCGAGCACGCCAGACTTGAACTGCTGGACCATGAGCGGGAGAGTGAATTGATCCGCATGCTGGGGGAATACCCACGCAGCGTGGCCGCGCAACCACGCCGGCTGGTGCGCTATCTGGATCAACTGACCAGCGCCTATCACCGGTTCGACGGGAGCTGTCGGGTGCTACCGATGGGTGACGAGGAGCCGGGCCCGCGCCACGTTGCCCGGCTGGCTCTGTGTCAGGCGACCCGGCAGGTTCTGGCCAACGGCCTGGGTCTGCTCGGGGCCGGCGCACCGGAGCGGATGTGAGGGCGCATCCGGCCGGCCCGCGCCATGCCGACGTGCTGGCCCGGTCCTCCACCGCTGGTCCGTGCCCGGCCGGTGCCACTGAGCTGCACGCGCTGCACCCAGCAGTCTGGCCGCGCGGCGCGCACCGCGGCGATGACGGTGTGGTACAGCTGGCCGGGGTGCCGGTCAGCGAGCTCGCCGGGACCTATGGCACCCCGCTGTTCGTGGTGGACGAGGCGGACTTCCGGTCCCGCTGCGCCGAGTACGCGGCCGCCTTCGGCGCCCCGCAGCGGGTACACTATGCGGCGAAGGCATTCTTATGCTCCGAGATCGCCCGCTGGGTAGCCGAGCAGGGCTTGAGCTTGGACGTCTGCACCGGCATGGAGCTCGCCCTCGCGTTGCGGGCTGATTTCCCCACTCCGCGAATCGCGATGCACGGCAACAACAAGTCCCTTGACGAGCTGAGCACCGCCGTGGTGGCCGGAGTCGGCGCGGTGGTGCTCGACTCCTTCCTGGAGATCACCCGGCTGGATGACATCGCCCGCCACCACGAGGTGGTGCAGCCGGTGCTGATCCGGGTGACCGTCGGCGTCGAGGCGCACACCCACGAGTTCATTGCCACCGCCCACGAGGACCAGAAGTTCGGGTTCTCGCTGGCCACCGGTGACGCCGCGGAGGCGGTGGGGCGAGTGCTCAAATCCGACGGGCTGCGCCTGGTGGGCCTGCACAGCCACATCGGTTCGCAGATCTTCGACGTCGACGGCTTCGAGGTCGCGGCACGCCGAATGGTCGGCTTGTTCGCGGCGATCCGGGACGAGCACGGCTCCGATGCCATCACCGGGGTGGCCACGCTCGACCTCGGCGGTGGGCTCGGGATCGCCTACACCGCGGAGGACGATCCGCCGCCGCTGGCCGGGCTGGCGGGACAACTGCGGTCCGTCGTGGCCGAGCAGTGCCGGGTGGCCAGTCTGCCCATTCCGGAGCTGGTCGTCGAGCCGGGCCGGGCGATCGTCGGGCCCGGTACGGTGACCCTGTACGAGGTAGGCACCATCAAGGATGTCACGGTGACCACGTCCACCCGGCGACGGTACGTTTCGGTGGACGGTGGGATGAGTGACAATGTGCGTACCGCGCTCTACGATGCCAGTTACGACTGCCGGCTGGTGTCGCGCTGCTCCGAGGCACCACCGGTGCTGTCCCGGGTGGTCGGCAAGCATTGCGAATCCGGCGATGTGGTGGTCCGGGACTGTTGGCTGCCTGAGGACCTGGCCCCGGGTGATCTGGTGGCGGTGGCCGCGACCGGCGCCTACTGCTACTCCATGTCCAGCCGGTACAACTTGCTGCCCCGCCCGGCGGTAGTTGCGGTGCGGGACGGCGCGCATCGGCTGCTGCTGCGCCGCGAGACGTTGGCCGATTTGCTGTCCCTGGAGGTCTGGTGAGGCGGGAGGCCGGCGTGCCGGGCCGACCCATTGGGGTCGCCTTGCTCGGCTGCGGCACGGTGGGCAGTCAGGTGATGCGGCTGCTCACCGAGCAGTCCGCTGAGCTCGCCTCGCGGGTCGGCACCGCGGTGCGGTTGGTCGGCGTGGCAGTGCGACGTCCGCGGCGGCATCCTGACGTTCCCGCTGAGCTGCTCACCACCGACGCCGCCGAACTGATCAGCCGGGACGGCGTGGACGTCGTCGTTGAGGTGATCGGTGGCATTGAACCGGCCCGGTCACTGCTGCTGGCCGCGCTGCGCAAAGGGCGGGGCGTGGTCACCGCCAACAAGGCGTTGCTCGCCGAGTATGGCCCCGAGTTGTACGTCGCGGCTGATGCCACCGGCGCCGACCTGTATTTCGAAGCGGCGGTGGCCGGGGCGATTCCGTTGCTGCGCCCGTTGCGGGAGTCGATGGCTGGTGACCGGATCACCCGCGTCACGGGCATCGTCAACGGCACCACCAATTTCATCCTATCCAGAATGGAGTCCTCCGGAGCCGGGTACGCCGAGGCACTGGAGGAGGCCAGCAGGCTGGGCTACGCCGAGGCCGACCCGACCGCCGACGTGGACGGCTACGACGCTGCTGCCAAGGTGGCCATTCTCGCCTCGCTGGCTTTCCATACCCGGGTGACCAGCGCCGACGTCTACCGCGAGGGCATCGCTGAGGTCTCTGCCGCCGACGTCCTCGCGGCCCGGGAGCTCGGCCGCACGGTGAAGCTGCTGGCGATCTGCGAGCGGGTGGTTGACAGCGCCGGCACCGAGTCTGTCTCGGCGAGGGTGTATCCGGCGATGATCCCCCGCTCGCACCCGCTGGCCTCGGTCGGCGGTGCCTACAACGCGGTGTTCGTCGAGGCGGACGCCGCCGGCGCGTTGATGTTCTACGGCCAGGGTGCCGGTGGGGCGCCGACCGCCAGCGCAGTGCTCGGGGACTTGGTGGCCGTCGCTCGGAACCGGGTGGCGGGTGGCTACGGGCCACGCGAGTCCGCCTACGCCGACCTCCCGATCCGACCGATGGGGGAGACCCCGACCAGCTACTACACCAGTCTTGAGGTGGCCGACCGTCCGGGCGTGCTGGCGCAGGTGGCGCAGGTCTTCGCCGAGCACCAAGTGTCCATCATGGCGGTGCGCCAGAGCGGGCGCACCGCCGGTGACGGGGCGACTCTGGTGATCGTCACGCACGCCGCGCCGGACGCCGCGTTGCGCTCCACTGTGGACAAGCTTGCCGGCCTGGACGTGGTCCGTGAGGTGGTCAGCGTGATGCGGGTGGAAGGTGAGGTCACGTGAGCTTGCAGGTGGCTGCGGGCCAGCGCTGGCCCGGGGTGATCGAGGCCTACCGGGACCGGATCTGGGTCCGCCCGGGCTGCCGGGTGGTGACCCTGCAAGAGGGCGGCACCCCGTTGCTGCCCGCCCCCGTGCTATCCGAGCGCACCGGTTGCGAGGTGCTGCTCAAGGTCGAGGGGGCCAACCCGACCGGCTCCTTCAAAGACCGTGGGATGACGGTGGCGGTGACCGAGGCGCTGGCTCGCGGGGCGGAAGCGGTGTTGTGCGCCTCGACCGGGAACACTGCTGCCTCGGCCGCCGCCTATGCGGCCCGGGCCGGGATTCCTAGCGCCGTGCTGGTGCCCCAGGGCAAGATCGCGCTGGGCAAGTTGGCGCAGGCCACCGCCTATGGCGCGCGGATTCTGACCGTCGACGGCAACTTCGACGACTGCCTGGAGCTGGCGCGCAAGGCCGCCGCAGACTACCCGGCGGCCGCACTGGTGAACTCGGTGAACCCGGTGCGGCTGCAGGGGCAGAAAAGTGCCGCGTTCGAGGTCTGCGACGTGCTGGGGCGGGCCCCGGACGTGCATTGTCTGCCGGTCGGCAACGCCGGTAACATCACCGCCTACTGGATGGGCTACACGGAGTACCACACCGACGCCGTGGTGGCCGGCCGGCCACGGATGTTCGGTTTCCAAGCTGCTGGCGCCGCGCCGCTGGTGCACGGCGCGCCGGTGCTGGATCCGGACACCATCGCCACCGCCATCCGGGTCGGCAACCCGGCTTCCTGGGACGGGGCGATCCGGGCTCGGGACGAGTCGGCGGGGTTGTTCGAGGCGGTCACTGACGAGCAGATCCTCGCCGCGTACCGGTTGCTGGCCGGGCAGGAAGGGGTGTTTGTCGAACCGGCTTCGGCCACCTCGGTGGCGGGGATGTTGCTGGTCGCCGGCGACGGCCGGCTGCCGCGCGGTTCTCTGGTGGTCTGCACGGTCACCGGGCACGGGCTCAAGGACCCGGACACCGCGCTGCGTGGCGTTGCCGCTCCCGAACCAGTCCCGATCGACCCGGCTGCCGTCGCCGCCGCGCTGGGTTTGTCGTGAGCGCTGGCCGGGGTTGGCTGTCGTTACGAGCAGCGCTTCGGGGGGTTGGTAGTTCTTGAAGAGCTACCGGGTTCGGGTACCGGCGTCCACGGCGAACCTTGGGCCG
The DNA here is from genome assembly GCA_050699575.1 of Pseudonocardiaceae bacterium. Taxonomy (GTDB): domain Bacteria; phylum Actinomycetota; class Actinomycetes; order Mycobacteriales; family Pseudonocardiaceae. The sequence goes on along the minus strand of JBOHFG010000460.1, from coordinate 7,621 downwards.
GGTTTCGATGCGCTCGGACTGGCGCTGTCGCTGTATGACGAGGTTGACGTGACGCCGGTGGCGTCGGGTTTGCGCGTCGAGGTACGGGGTGAGGGCACTGGGCAGGTGCCCACCGACGAGGAGCACTTGGTGGTGCGCGCGCTGCGGGCCGCGTGCGCACATCTGGGCTGCCGGCCTGCGGGTTTGGTGCTGCGCTGTCACAACAGCATCCCGCACGCTCGGGGACTGGGCTCGTCAGCGGCGGCGGCCGTCGCCGGGGTGCTGGCCGGTTATGCACTCGCGGGAATGGCACCGGATGAGGCGGTGTTGGATCTAGCGGCTGAGTTCGACGGGCATGCTGACAATGCCGGTGCCAGCCTGTTGGGCGGTCTGGTGATCTCCTGGAAGGATGAGCAGGCCTTTCGCGCTGTTCGCCGGGAGCCCCATCCGGACCTGGCACCCGTGTTGTTGGTGCCGGAGGAGACGTCGATGACCGAACTCACCCGGGGCCTGCTGCCCGCCGAGGTGCCGCATGCCGATGCGGCGTTCACTGCCGGGCGGGCCGCGCTGCTCGTCCACGCGTTGACCGCAGCCCCGCAGTTGCTGCTGCCCGCCACCGAGGACCGGCTGCACCAGTTCTACCGGCGCGCGGCCTATCCGGCGACGGGGCGGTTGGTGGACGCGTTACGCGCGGCTGGGGTACCCGCCGCCGTGTCAGGTGCCGGGCCGACGGTGCTCGCCTTGCCCGCCGGAGGGAAGTTACCGCCCACGGTGGACACCGTGGGCTTCACCCCATGGCGGCTTGACGTTGCCCGTGACGGCGCCACGATCGTCGCCTGGGACGGCGTCGCAGCCGTCGCCGAATGGGGGTGATCCACCCATCCGCGGGTCAGTTGTTGCCGGGATGGCGCCGGACCGATAGGCTGGCCACTGTTCAGACACTGCGTGCACGGGCGCCGGTGCCGCGTTCAGGGCCTCTCACCTGAACAATTCATCTCCCGCCATCCAGTTCAGTGGTAGCGGGAAGGCTGGCACCCGAGCTTTGCCACAGCTGAACATGTCCCGTGCCGGTCGGCTCGAACCGATATTTTCGGGTACCCGAGCCTCCGCACCGGACCAGGTGCCGTCCGCATACCGCCGGACGGTGAACAGGCTGGCCTGAGCTGGGTCTCAGGTTGGTTAGGAAGGACCTGTGTGAGCGACATCAACATGCTAGGCAGCGATGTTCCCGCTGCGGCATCTTCGGACCAGTCCACGGCCGACCAAGCTGGGCCGTCTTCGGATAACGGGGCGGTGCTGCATCGCCGTGGCGGACTGTCCGGAATGGTGATGGTTGAGCTGCGTACGTTGGCTGGCCAAATGGGCATCCGCAACATCTCTGGTATGCGCAAGAACGACCTGATCTCCGCGATCAAGGAGCGTCAGGGCACCCCCCGGATCCAGCGGCTTGCCGCCGCGGAACAGCTCCCGTTGGACAGGGTCGATCCTCAAACGGGGGCCCGAGCGGACGCTCCCACGGCTCGAGCGGACACCCCCACGGCTCGAGCGGACGCTCCCACGGCCCGAGCGGACACCCCCACGATGGCTCCGGCACAAGGGCAGGCAGCGGCTCCTCCAGTAGGGGAGCCGATGGCGGCCCCACGAGCTGAGCAGCAGGTGGCTCCCGTTGCTGACCCGGTTCGGGTCGAGCCGCTGATTCCCGACCAGCAAGACCGGGACCAGCAAGGCCGGGAGCCGCAGGAGGGGGACACCGATGGTGTGGACCGGTCTCGCAACCGGCGCCGTCGCCCGCTCCGGGCTGGTGATGCACCTCGTTCGTCGAGTGAGCAAACCCAGAGTGAGCAGGTTCCGGCTAGCCAGAACGGAAGTCAGAACGTCAGCCAGAACGCAGTTGTCCCGAATGGGTCGCGTGACGATGATGACGAGGCCGGGCGCCGTCGCGGCCGACGCTTCCGGGACCGCAACCGCCGTGGCCGGACTGACCGTGGTACCGACCGCAGCACTGACCGTGGTATCGATCGCGGCCCTGACCGTGGTACCGACCGCCGTGACGGTGGTGAGCTGGAAGTCCGCGACGATGACGTGCTGCTGCCCGTCGCCGGGATCCTGGATGTGTTGGACAACTATGCGTTCGTTCGCACGTCGGGCTACCTGTCCGGTCCCAACGACGTGTATGTGTCACTGTCGCTGGTCCGCAAGTACTGGCTGCGCCGGGGTGATGCGATCACCGGAGCAGTGCGCCAGTCTCGCGACGGTGAGCAGCAGCGACAGAAGTTCAACCCGCTGGTCCGGGTTGACACCATCAACGGCTTGGACGTCGAGCAGGCCAGACAGCGCCCGGAGTTCACCAAACTGACTCCGCTGTACCCCAATGAGCGGTTGCGGCTGGAGACCGAGCAGAACGTGATGACCACCCGGGTGATCGACCTGATCATGCCGATCGGGAAGGGTCAGCGGGCGCTGATCGTCTCGCCACCCAAGGCGGGCAAGACGATGATCCTGCAGGCGCTCGCCAATGCGATCACCACCAACAACCCGGAATGCCACCTCATGGTCGTGCTTGTTGACGAGCGGCCCGAGGAGGTCACCGACATGCAGCGTTCGGTGAAGGGCGAGGTCATCGCGTCGACCTTCGACCGGCCACCCTCGGACCACACGACGATCTCCGAGCTGGCCATCGAGCGGGCCAAACGGCTGGTGGAGATGGGTCACGACGTGGTCGTGCTGCTCGATTCCCTCACTCGGCTGGGTCGGGCCTACAACCTGGCGGCACCGGCATCCGGCCGGATCCTTTCCGGTGGCGTGGACTCCACCGCGCTCTACCCACCGAAACGGTTCCTCGGCGCGGCGCGCAATATCGAGGATGGTGGCTCGCTGACCATCTTCGCCACCGCACTGGTGGAGACCGGCTCGACGATGGACACCGTGATTTTCGAGGAGTTCAAGGGAACCGGCAACGCCGAGCTCAAGCTCGACCGCAAGATCGCCGACAAGCGAATTTTCCCGGCGATCGACGTCAACCCCTCCAGTACCCGCAAGGAGGAGCTGCTGCTCTCCCCGGACGAGTTGGCCATCCACCACAAGCTGCGCCGGGTGCTGTCCGGTCTGGAGTCCCAGCAGGCCATCGACCTGCTGCTGGACCGCCTGCGCAAGACCCGGACTAACATCGAGTTCCTGATGCAGGTCTCGAAGTCCTCCGCCGGCACCGGTTCCGATTGATCGGCCCCGATGCCAAAAAAGGATCTGAGGCACGGCGCGCGGCGGTTCTGACGTATCTGCGCGAGCAGGTATGCCCCGATCTCGTGGAGGGTGACTTCCGGGCGGGTGAGCGGTTCTGGCGAGAGCTGGAGGCCAGTCGGCAGCTATCCTCGATCAGCGAGGGCAGCGCAGGTTGGCGCGTTACCGCCAAACCGGATGGTCAGCACGGCGCACGGTCAGTGGCGATCATGCTGGTTAACCACGGCGATATGTCGTCGCGGTGGATAATGGTGTGGTCTAGCAGGTCAAGAACTCAGCGGGACAGCCGCTCATGCCCCACCCGGCGGCGCCGTGGCCAGAGCCGATGATCGTAAGTCCTGCTCGGTGACGGGGCGAACCGGTAGTACTGACCCTGCTTACCATATGGTATGCATTGAGATATTGTATTGGGGATGAGTACGACGTGAGTGACGATCACTATGGAGGACGGCGTCTAGCAGGACGCCCTCGCTGCGGCCGCCGAGCACGGGATGAGCATGTCGGCGTGGATTTCCTGGTGTACCCGGTTGGAGACGACGCGCGACGCGCTGACCCGCCACCAGCGGTAGTGCGCAGCCGAAGGTCTGACCGGGCCCTCCTACGAGCAGCAGCGTGCGCACCTGGCGGCCGAGTTGGACTGCCTGGGCCAGGCCCGCGGTCGGGATGCCACCGATGCCGCGTAGGCCTCCGCGGTTCGGCGATGTCTGGACCCTCAAGGGCGGGGTGGTGGGGTCCGAGCCGTGGCTGATCGTCTCCAATGATCTGTACCTGGAACTGAGCGAGGACAACATGCTTGCTGTCCCGATCCGGGACACCAGCCGACCCGGATCCCGGGTGGTCACCGAGCCGATCCCTGACGTGGGCCAGGCAGTGCTCGATCGGATCACCGCGTTACCCCGTGCCTGGCTGATCGGTGACGAACCGGTCGCCGAACTACACCCCGACCGCCACGCTGAAGTTGACCGGCGCATCTGCAACCTGATCGACCCCTGAACCCGGCCCATCGGGGACTGAGCTCACCGTCCCCGCGCCCACCGCTGCCCCAGCAACCGAATTTCAGCAAGATCAGTCCAACCAGCCGGCAGAACGGGGATGGTTCCCACGATGTCGGCCATCCCATGATCACCTATCCGCTGACCGTCCAGCACGTGAGCCACCCGATCACCCTGCCGCCACCGAATCGTGAGCCCGTCCTGGCGGTGGCGATCAAGGAACACCCACCCCACCGGCGACGGCCTGGGTGTAGCTCCACCCGGACTGCTGCTCATGTGCGGTGTCCCTCAATCGCGATGGGGGTTTCACGGCTGGTTCCTCCGTGCTGCGTGGAAGGCCAGACCGGCGACGGGTCGGGGGCCAGGCGTCGCCGGTCCGGCCAGCTCGGGGGAGCGTTCTCCGGAGCGATCTGCTGTGCCCTGCTCGGGCTCCTAGAGTGAACTCCTAATCTGAACCATGTTGTTAGATGCCAATCGTACACGTCGGCGACTATTTTAGGAAACTGTTTTAGATGGTCTACCCCTGCCCGCGCGCTCATCGCCCGGTAGTCCAGGATGAGCGTCCTGGCCGAGGGGGGAGGAGGCACTGACCGATGGCAACCCCGACGATCCAGCGCCGGAGGCTGGGCAAGGCGCTGAAACACGCTCGTGAGCATGCGGGCAAGACGCAGGAGGAGGCGGCGGCCGTCGTCGACGCGGCGTCCAGCAAGATCAGCCGGATCGAGCTGGGTCAGAGCGGAGTCAAGCAGACCGACCTGACGCTGCTGCTCGACTTCTACGGCGTGCGCGGCGAGCAGGTCGAGGGGTTGCGTGGTCTCGCCCGGGCCGGCCGGCAGCGTGGCCGCTGGTCGGGCTACCGCAACGTCGTCCCGGACTGGTTCCGTGACTACGTCGACCTGGAAGCCGACGCCAGTGAGATCCGCTGGTACCAGCCCGAGGTCGTCCCCGGCATCCTGCAGACCGAGGCGTACATGCACGCGATGAACGCCACGGCCCAGCCGAGGATCACCGACGACGAGGTGAGCCGGCACGTCAAGGTGCGCCTGGAACGCCAAGCCATCCTCGACCAGCCGGACACCACGCTGCACTTCATCCTCAGCGAGTCCGCGCTGCGGCGCAACGTCGGGGACACCGCGATCATGCACCAGCAGCTGCTCCACCTGGCCGAGTCAGCCGAGCGGCCGAACGTCGAGCTCCAGGTGCTGCCCTTCGACGCCCAGACCTTCGGAACGGCCTGGATCGACTTCATCATCCTCCGGTTCGATCACGACGCCACCTCGGACGTGATCTATCTGGAGGACTACACCGACGCCGTCTACCTCGATGCTCTGGAGGCGGTCCAGGCGTATACTGGGCTGTGGAACCGCCTGAGTGCAGCAGCGATGGGTCAGGTGGAGTCTCGAAACCTGATCATCCTTCTGGCTGACGAGAAGAAAGCACGGTCATGACCACCCCGGACTTCACCCACGCGGTGTGGCGCAAGAGCACCCACAGCGGGGAGAACGGCGGCCACTGTGTGGAACTGGCGTTCCTGGGTACGGCCGTGGGGCTCCGCGACTCCAAGGACAAGACCAACGGCCCCATCCTCATCGTCACCCCCGGTCAGTGGACCGCGTTCCTCGCCGAGGCGAGAGACGGAGAGTTCAGCCAGCCGTAGCTGGCTGCAGGGCGACTACCGATGCTGATCAGAGCCGTGCGCGTCGAGGGTCTCCAAGCACACACGAACCTGAGCTGCTTCCGGGGCACCCAGATCATCGAAAATACTCAGTGCCTCAAGCCAGGCTTCACATGCTTCAGGCAGTCGGCCCATGGCCCGGAGAGCCTTGCCCAGGTAGCGGAGAGTTCGGGCGGCTTCGTATCGGTTGTTAAGTTCACGAAAGATTGCCAGGGCCTGCTGGAAGTGATCAGTAGCCTCGTGGAATCGACGAAGATCGAGATAGACCAGTCCGAGGGTACGTAGAGTGAGTGCTTCGTTCACCGCGTTGTTGATCTCCCGATGTATCACTAGACCGTCTCGAGCATAGGTGATAGCCTGCTCAAAGTGCTGCTGGCCTCGGGCTAGTTCAGCAAGTTTGACCAGTGTGATGGCCTCGCTTCGCTGATGGCTAATGTCGCGGAAGAGGGTCAATGCCTGTTGATAGTGATCGGCGGCCTCCTCGAACCGCCCAAAATGCGAATGCACCTCTCCGAGTGTGCTCAGTGCACTAGCTTCGGCCCACCGGTCCCCAATCTTTCGTGCGATGCTCAGCTGTCGCAGAGCAAGGGGAAGCGCCTCTCTAAACTGTCCAATTTCTAAGTAGGCCTCATGAAGGTGACCGAGTGCCCAACTTTCACCCAGCTGGTTGTGGATGTGCACGGCGGCGGCGAGACCGAGTTGGTGAACGGTGATCCGGTCAGCCCAGTGGTAGCGCAACCATAAGAATGTGTCCACGGCGTTTGGAAGTTGCCACGCGATGGTGTACTGACCGGCATCAGCGGCGAGTCGGATGGCGGCCATGAGGTTGGCGTGTTCTGTGTCGAACCACTGTAATGCCTGGTCGCGGTGGGTGAAGGTCAGCGGCTGGCAGGTCACCGTCAGCGGGTCGAGCGGGATCTCCGGGTGTTGTGGGTACAGGGCGTAGAGCGCGGCGTGGGCCGTGTGCAGGTACCACGCCAGGACCCGGTGTGTTGCGTTGGCGCATTCGTCGTCCAGTGCGGCAAGTTCAGTGGCGTAGGCGCGGAGCAGGTCATGGAACTGGTAGCGGTCGCGCTGGGTCTCGGTCAGCAGGTGCGCGCTGCTCAGCGCAGTCAACTGGCGACGAACCGAGGGCACAGTGCTCCCGGTGAGCGCGGCGGCGGACGCCACTCCGATATCGGGGCCGGGGTGGCGTCCCAGCAGCCGAAACACCCGGGCGGCTTCGGGTGCCAGCGCGTGGTAGGACCAGGAGAACACCGGCCGCACCCCGGTGGCCCCGTCGTCCTCCGCCCTGAGTACATCCAGCCGGTCGTGCTCCACGGCGAGTTCCTCGGCGAGATCGGCCAGCTTCAGCCGCGTGCGGGCGGCTGCTCGCTCGGCGGCGATCCGCAACGCCAACGGCAGGTAGTCGCAGTGCCGGGCCAGCTCGGCCGCCGCCTCTGGTTCGGTATTGACCCGGTCGGCTCCGATGGCGTGGCGCAGCAGCGTGACCGCGTCTGCCGGAGCCAGCACGTCGAGCGTGAGACGGTGCGCTCCGTCGCGGGCGACCAGCCCGGACAGCCGGCTGCGACTGGTCACGACCACCGCGCAGGTCGGTTAGCCGGGCAGCAGGGGCCGCACCTGCTCAGGGGTCGCGGCGTTGTCCAAGACCACCACCATCCGCCGCCCGGCCAGCAGTGACCGGTACAGCCCGGCCTGGGCGTCCACATCGTGGGGGATCTTCTCAGCCGGCACGTCC
>JBOHFG010000459.1:0-2194 GCA_050699575.1 Pseudonocardiaceae bacterium | reverse complement strand
CTTGACCACCGCCAGAATCGACACCACCAGATCAACCGAACGCTCCACCAACACCGCCACCGCGCACTCCCGACCTACTCCTCGGGCGATCAGTACATGGGCGAGCTGGTTGGCCCTGGTGTTGAGTTGGGTGTAGGTCAGGGTGGTGTCACCACAGACGACGGCGATCGCGTCGGGGGTGGCCTGTACTTGGGTGTGGAACAACACCGGCAGGCTGGTAGCAGGGACCGGAACCGCAGTGGTGTTGTACTCGACTAGTAGCTGGTGGCGTTCCTCGGGGGTGAGCAGGTCGATCCGGCTGAGTGGTGTGTCCGGATCAGCGACCACCGCCTCCAACAGGCGCAGAAAACGTTGCTGATGGGCAGCCAGATCCTCAGCGCCGCAGACTTCCGGGTGCGCCTGCAAACTGATCCGCAAACCTGAGCTATCCCTTCTGTCACACACGATAATGGATAGATCACCGATCAGTCCGAGAGAAAGATTGTGCGCCGCGCTGCGATACCCGGCAAAGTGCAGATCGTAGTCGAAAGACATGATATTGATTATCGGCGTAAAAGATGTCCCGATATTACCGGGCAGGCCTAAGTCCCGGTGGAGATCCTCGCCCCGGTAACGTTGATGCGCTAATACCTGGCGGACTTCCTCTTCCGTTTGTCCTATGAGTTCGGACGGGCTCATGTCCGGGCGTACCGACAACCGCAGCGGCAACACGTTTGATACCATGCCCGGTACACGTTTCAGCACAGGATCCTGGCGAGCCGTGACCGGCAGACCGACAACCACATCCCGCGCGCCGGTCAGGCGGTGCGCATAAACAGCCGTCGCCGCGATCACAATACGCGACCATCGCACCCCAGCCTGGCGCGCCGCTACCCGCAACCTATCCACCGTAGACGGCGACAAACAGGTCGTTCGATGAACAAAAATCTCTGGCGTCCCCGATGACCGGCCAATGAGCCTGGTCGGCTCTGGCCGGTCAGCGAAACGCTTGGTCCAATATTCCTGATCCCGCGCGAACCGCTCCGACGCGCGATAGGCGGAATCACTATCCAGTAGCTGGCGCAGCGGACCAAAAATATTCTCATCGCACGCCAAACCCTGCGCGAGCGCCGTGTAAATCTCAGCCACCCGTCGCGCGATGAGAGAAAAACCAAACATGTCCATCACGATGTGATGGTAGCCTTGATACCACAAGAACCGGTCAGGTCTCAACTTGATCAACGCGTAACTGAACAGTGGGCCGCGAGTCAGATCTATCGGCCGGGCCACGTCGGCGGCCATCCATGCTTGCGCAGCCGTGCGCGGATCAGGTTTTTCGCTGACATCGACCATCGGCATCAGCCACTCCAACAACGGCTCGACAACCTGCCGCGGCCCATCGCTGCCTTCGACGAACCGGACATGCAGTGCGTCGACCTCCCCAACAACCCGCCACAGCGCCGCCTCGAACAACACCGGGTCAATCGGCCCATATATCTCTATGTACTCACCAAGTTTGTAGACCCGGTTTGCCGTGTTCAGTCGTTGTTCAGCAAACCAAATCTCACGCTGCGCGGCCGACAACGGCAGAACAATACCATCACCACCAGACATCGTTACCTCCCCGACCCGACTGTTCCACACCTGAGCGAACCGGCCCTTAACTAATATCGTCTAGTAGCGGTGAGCTGTTGGTGACATTAGGCCTAGACACAATACCGTTAAGTTAGCTGGCGTAAACAATCTCCATTTAAATGATTTTGTTGAGCCTTAACTTACTGGCATTGAGCCTAGACGCGGCCTGCGGGCGGTCTCACCGCCGAGGCCGCCAGAAACCAAGCGCACGACATTTGACAACAGGCGCAGCTGCCCATTTTGCGGTGTTGCCGCAAAATGGCGCTGATTGAGTAGCCTGCAGGATAGCACTCGACGACCGCTGGACTAGAGTTCCTTTCGTCAGTCCGAATCACGTCACGGGCGGGTTAGGGTTTAGCTGTGTGATACAGCTTAGAATAGGCGAGGATAGACGAGGGCGCAAGCGCAGCGGCATTGTCAGGTTGTTGGGTGTCCAGTGTGGTGTCGTGTGTCGGCATTGTCAGGTTGTTGGGTGTCCAGTATGGTGTCGTGTGTCGGAGCCGAGGGATGATCTCTGCGGTGCCTGAGTCAGGCGGCGGTGGGTAGGCCGACGATCTCGTTCCAGGTGGCAAAGCGTGAG
>JBOHFG010000458.1:0-1086 GCA_050699575.1 Pseudonocardiaceae bacterium | reverse complement strand
GCCTACCTACCCCTGGACCCAGATTACCCAGCCGAGCGGATCAGCTTCATGCTCACCGACGCGGCACCGGTCCTGGTGGTGACCACTACCACCATGATTAACCGTTTGTCTGCTACCCCTGGGGTATCACGATTGGTCGTTGATGAGCCCGACACGGTCACTGTCCTGGGTCACCAGCCCGATACTGATCCCACCGATACTCAGCGGACTGGTCCTCTGATTCCCACTCATCCCGCTTACCTGATCTACACTTCCGGTTCCACCGGGATCCCCAAAGCCGTGGTTGTCGCTCATCAGAGCGTGGTCAACCTCGTGGGTTGGGCAGTGTCGAGCTTCGGCTCCGCACGACTGTCCCGGGTGTTGGCCTCGACGTCACTGAACTTCGACGTGTCCGTTTTTGAGATGTGGGGCCCGTTGGTGTGCGGTGGCAGCGTGGAGGTGGTACGGAATCTGCTAGCGCTCACTGAGCGCTCGCAGGCAGGGTGGCACGGGAGCCTGATCAGCGCGGTGCCTTCGGTCTTGTCCCTGGTGTTGGCCCACGGTGGGACGAACATTGAGGCCGATGTGGTGGTCCTGGCCGGGGAGGGCCTAGCCCAGCAGACCATGCACGGTATCCAGGCCGCGATCCCGGACTGTCAAGTAGCCAATATCTATGGCCCGACCGAGGCAACGGTGTATACCACCGCCTGGTACTGCGACACCACGGTGTCCACCGCGCCACCGATTGGTCGACCGATCACCAACACCCGGGTGTATGTGCTCGACACCGGCCTGCACCTGGTGCCGGTGGGGGTGGTGGGTGAGTTGTATGTGGGTGGGGCGGGGTTGGCGCGGGGGTATCTGGGTCGGTTTGGGTTGACGGCGCAACGGTTCGTGGCGTGCCCGTTTGGTCCGGTGGGGTCTCGATTTTATCGGACGGGTGATCTGGTTCGGTGGAACACTGACGGGGATTTGGTGTTTGTGGGCCGGGTCGATGAGCAGGTCAAGGTCCGGGGGTTCCGGATCGAGCCCGGTGAAATCGAAACCGTCCTCACCGAGCACCCACAGGTCGCGCAGGCCGCAGTGATCGCCCGTCAAGACCGGCCC
>JBOHFG010000457.1:0-3432 GCA_050699575.1 Pseudonocardiaceae bacterium | reverse complement strand
GCACCAGCACGTCGATGGCCAACGCGCTGACCACGAGGGCGAGCTGCAGTTTGTCGAACAGGCCGGGCGGGGCCAGCGGATCGCGGGCTGAGATCGAGTAGAGCAGCAACCCCAGCACCACGACCAGTAGGAGGTCGAACAGGATCAGCGCTTCGCGCTCAAGGTCGATGCCAGCGCTGGTCCAGCCGATGGCAACGAGGAAGGCTAGCAGGACTGCCGTGAACAGTGGAGTGAACAGCCGTGTGAGCACCGGGGCGATGTTCTCGACCACACTCTGCTTGGCCTCGACGAGCCAGGCGGCCACGACGATCGCAGCCACGGCGCCGCAGGGAAGGAGCCACTGCGTGATGAACTCCTCCGGGACGATCCCGATGGCCTTGAAGGTGCCGAACATGAACGCGATGAGGACACCGCCGCCCAGGGCGATGAGTACGAAGTAGACGAACCACTCGCCGGTGAAGCGGATGAAGTCCATGCCTCGACGAGACGAGCGCCAGTCGCCGGCCACATAGGCCAGACCCACCACGAGCCACAGGGCGATGGGGAGATGGATGCTGGTGAGGACCACCGACTGCGACGCCTCGGCCAGGGGATAGGCGTTGGCCGCCACGGCGCCGAGCGTGAACAGCGCCACCAGTATCCCGATCAGCGGGCGTCGGGCCTGACGGCGCCAGGCCAGGAAGGCCGTCAGCCAGGGCAGCGCGAACAGGCTGACGTTCGGCCCGTAGAACGAGACGTTCTCCTGCAACCTCATCCCGAACAGCTCCGGCACCTTGATCGACGCCGCCGCGCCCGCCGCGCAGATGACCATCGCGAGTAGGTCACGCCGCGACCGGGTTTCCGCCACCGGGCCCTCGGTCTCGCCGGTCAGCACCAGTTGCTTCCACAGCCGTTCCGAATGCTCCCGGGCGAACTCACGGGACAACTCATCCAGGCTGCCCATGCGTTTTACCGCGACCAAAAACGCCTCGTCGGCGCGCAGGCCGACCGCGACGAGCTCGTCGACGCAACCGCGGAGATGGTCTTCGAGCTCGTCGGCGTCGGAGGGCTGCAGCTCCCGGCGGCGCTGTACGTAGTGACGCCACTGCGCGAACTGCGCCTCCAACTCCTCCTGACCGTCTAGCGCTGTCATGCCTTACCTTCCAGCGGAATCGCCCTCCACGGCCTGACATCTCCGGGGCCGAGCCAGATCTCCTTGAGCGCGTCCACGACTGTGTCCCACTGGCGGCGTTGCTCAGCAAGCTCAGCCAGGCCCTTGCCGGTGATGCGGTAGTACTTGCGCCGCCGCTCCCCCGTAGCCGACTGCCAGCTCGACTCCACACAGCCGAGACGCTCAAGCCGGTGCAGCAACGGGTACAGCAGCCCCTCGGTCCAGTCCAGCTCACCACCGGACAGCTCGTTGATCCGCCTGAGGATGGCGTAGCCGTAGCTCTGTCCCTCGACCAGGATGCCGAGCACCATCGGTGTCGCCGAGGCGGCCACCAGATCCTTGGCGACTTTCACGAGACCTCCACGTCCCATACCCTAGAAGTATGATGCATAGTACTGCTAGGTATTGTCTGGTGCAACGGACGCACTCTTCTGCCGCTGTGCGCGCGGTGAGCGCTGGGGCATGAGCGGCTACCGATGCGGCGCGGCCGACGTTGCATCGGTAGCTTGTCGAGTGGGTGACGACCGGCAGACACCGGCTGCACTGCGGGCGCTCCACCGAGTCTGTTGCGTTGACGGATGACGGGCTCGGGCAGGGTGGGAGGATGCGTCGCCGCGCTGGTCGAGTCGTTCTGCCACGGTCGGGTTTCGCCGGGTTCCGGTTTCCGCCCGATGTGATCATGGTGGCGGTGCGATGGTATCTGCGCTACGGGCTGTCCTATAGGGATGTCGAGGAGTTGCTGACTGAATGCGGCGTCGTTGTTGATCACGTCACTGTGTTCCGGTGGGTGCAGCGCTTCACGCCGTTGCTGATCGACGCAGCCCGGCCGTGTCGGCACTGCCCGGGGGATCGGTGGTTCGCCGATGAGACCTACGTCAAGGTCGCCGGTCGGTGGGTCTACTTGTACCGCGCGATCGATCAGTTTGGGCAGGTCATCGACGTGCTGGTGTCGCAGAAGCGAGATCTGGCGGGCACCACCGGTTCTTTACCCGGGTGCCGCGGCACGGCTCGCGACCGACCGAGGTGACCACCGACCGGGCGCCCGCCTACCCACGGGTACTGGATGAGCTGGTGCCTACCGCATGCCATGTCATGGAGAAGTACGCGAATAATCCGATCGAAGCCGATCATGGCCGCCTGAAGTCCCGGCTGTGGCCGATGCGCGGTCTAAAACGTCTGCGCTGCGTGCGGGTGATCAGCGCCGGGCATGCGTTCATCCAGAACATCCGCCGCGGCCACTACGAACTTGGAGTCGAGGAACCCACGCCACTGCGGTTGGCGGCTGCCTTCGACGAGCTGGCCCTGGCGATCTGACCAAACCGGGATCAACGATCTCGCCTGCCCCGCCTTCGCGCAACGCAACAGTGCCTATCCGGGCACTCACTGGGCTGGACGCAGCCAGCGCCCGAGCCGTCGCCAAGCACCTCGTCCTTGAAGGCTTGGCGTGTTTCCTGCTCCGGTCCGAGGCCATCGTGTTTTCTGTGGTGGTTGGCCGGATCCATCTGAAATCACACCGCTGGCGCGGCCAGTGTGAGTGGGACTATTGCTGTTCCTGCGCGTCGAGCCAGGAATGCAGCTGGCGCGTGACGCGGGGGTCCACCTCGGTGGGGAGAGTGTCGACACGGCTGCGCAGCGTGCCGAATCCATTGAGGTGGTCGCGGCGAGGGGCAGTTCGTCCTCGTCGTAGCTGGTGAGTAGCGCCTGGCTACCGATCACCAGGATGTCGGGGTCGTCGGCTATTCCGGATGCGGCGCGTAAGACGTGCGCCAGTTGTTCGCGGTTCATGCGCTGGTGAGCCGTTTCCGGCCGGATCGCTCGTGTGCGGCGGTGTGTTCGTCGCGCCAGTGCTTGACAAAGGCGGCCAGTACCCGAGAGCGAGTTTCCGGTGGCAGGGCTCCGGCGAAGGGGGAGTTCTGGCGCAGTTCCAGCGCCAGTGGGCTGCGGGCGGTCAGTACCTCGGCCACCTCGTCGACGCCGCGCTCGAGCACCCGCAGCCACTGCTGGAGCCAGTGCGTCGTCATGCCGGACCGGGTCTGCTGCCCCAGCAGGCTAGTCACGTTCTGCCTGGCCAGCTGCAGTATCTTGTCGGGCTGCTCCACCAAGCGCCCGGCCACAGCCCGGTGCAGCCATAGCGAACGTTCCTGCTCGCGGGTCAGCTCGGGGGACTCGCGTTCTCGAAGCCGGTCGATGTCTGAGCGTTCTATGCGTCGGTGCTGCCCGATCCACAGGAACGGGAGTTCGCCTCGGGTGCACATGTCCACCACGTGCTGCCGCGAGGACCC
>JBOHFG010000456.1:0-5873 GCA_050699575.1 Pseudonocardiaceae bacterium | reverse complement strand
CCCGGTAACCTGGCCCGCCCGCCGTGCCGGGCGATCTCCCGCTAGGACACCGCCCCATCCGCGCGGCGATCACCTTGCCGACGATCTACACCAAGATCAATTGCTTCGACCGGTTGGGATCAAGCAGCACAGCGGTGATGGTCCGGTCCGACGGGGGGATCGAGACCACGGCGTACCAGCGGGGCGGCCACACCCTGCCCGTGGAACAAGCGATCGAACGCGCGCAGGATCTGCTGTCACACGGTCGTGCCGTCCTGCTGCTGGAACCGACGAACCGGCTCACCAACAGGCTGACCGCGATGATCCGCATCGATCGTGACGCGCCCCACGGGGGGACTGGCCAGCTGACGATCGAGGTACTCGGACCCGGATATGACCTCGCCGACCTGGCCAGGAGCGGTGTGCAGCCACAGGCCCGGATCGAGGTCCGCAACATTGGCTGGAACCGGCCGGAGGCGCTGTGGCCACACGACGTCTTCGCCACCGTGGTGGATGCGTCCGTGGCGACCAGGCTCGAGGCGCGGCTGGACTTCTATCGGCGCGCACTGCCTGCCGGGGCCGGTGGCGGTTGACAAAACCACCCGCATCGAGCGTGCCCGGGTCTGGCTGTCGGAGCGGGGGTATAGCGAGCTCTTCGAGCCGTTCGACCTGACGTCCGCCCTGCGGCACCTAGCCGGCTGGCACCGGGACGCGTTCTCGATCGCGGCCGGCATCCCGCACGCGGGGTGGACCTGCGTGGCGACTGGCTGGTCCGATCTGGGCAGCGGTCGCAATGTCTACTGGGACATCATTGATGGAAGAAACAAATATGGCTGACACGGCTGAGGCAAAGCAGCGCAGGACGCTTTACTTCGACTACCAAGCAACCACTCCGGCGGACCCGGGTGTCGTGGCCGCGATGCTGCCGTTCTTCTCGGGTCAGTTCGGCAACGCGGGTTCGCACCACAGTTACGGAACTGCTGCGGCGGTCCACGTTGCCGCAGCGCGGCAGCAGGTCGCGCAGCTGATCGGGGCACTGTCCCCAGACGAGATCATCTTTACGTCGGGTGCCACCGAGAGCAACGCCATAGTCATCCAGAAGGTCTTTGCTACTGCGGAGCGGGCCCACTTCGTCACGACCGTGATCGAGCACCCGTCGGTGCTCGATCCAGCCGCCGAGCTAGCGCGGGCCGGGCACGAGGTCAGCTACCTCGCAGTCGATCGTCAGGGGCGGGTCGACCCGGTGCAGGTCGAGTCCCTGATCCGTCCGGAGACGAGACTCGTGTCCGTCATGCACGCAAACAACGAGGTCGGCACGATCCAGCCGCTTGCTGACATCAGCCGTATCACGCGGGCCGCAGACGTTCTGCTGCACGCCGACCTGACGCAGACCGCTGGTGCTCTCGAGGTGGACGTGCAGGACCTGGGGGTGGAGCTCGCCTCCCTCTCCGCGCACAAGTTCTACGGACCGAAGGGCATCGGCGCCCTGTATGTACGCAGAGGATGCAGCCTGAGGAAGGGGCCGGGCAGGACTGGGTCGGCGCTGCGCCCCGGGACCCTGAACGTGCCGGGCATTGTCGGCATGGGCGCCGCCGCCGAGCTGGCCGTAGCGCGGCGGGTGGCCGACGGGATCCACGCAGCGGCCCTGCGGACGCGGTTCGTGGAGGCGTTGCTGGGCGCGATGCCGGACGCGTTCGTGAACGGCCACCCGACGCAGCGCATCCCGGGGAACCTGAGCGTCACTTTCCCCGGCGTCGAGGTGGACGAGGTGCTGCAGGCCGACCCGGACCTCGGCCTGGCGATGGGCTCGGCCTGTACCTCGGGCCGGACGGAACCTTCACACGTCCTGCTGGCCCTGGGCCTGTCCCGGACGCTCAGCCGCTCAACGCTGCGCATCGGATTCGGCCGGGCCACCGAATGGGACGACTGCCACGACTGCGTGGAGCGCCTCGTGCCGCTGCTAATGAGATCCCGGTCGAGATCCCGCGTCAGCCAGGACGTGTCCACCGGAAAGGCGAAATAGTGACCCAGTCCTCGGGGCTGTTTGGCCTCTCCGGATGGTGCACGAGCCGCCACCCGGAGAACGGAAGCCTGGATCTGACCGGACGTTTCACTGCCGGGCCCCTGAGCCGCGACGTCGCTGACTGGCTGGCTACGGAGCCGCTGAGTCTGCTGGCGGCCCGGCACCGTGAGGCTTGGGAGCAGCTGGCCGAGCTCGCCGTCCGGCTTGAGCGGGAGCGTCGTGTTCCGGTGGAGTTCGAGTTCGAGCTGACGCCCCACCGTGCCCGGCCCACCCGTGTCCGCAACGCCAGGATGCAGCCGCTCGCGTACGTCACGGCGATGCATGATCTCGTGCACACCGGCGTCGTGTCCCCGGGCGAAGCTGTGCTCGCGGTGACCCCGGAGCAGGTATGGGCCTGCCTGACCCCGACCGTCGTGCCGACCGCCGGTGGCCTCCTCGGTGTGGGGCTCGGCGTCTCACCGGGCGCCGGGTTCGGACGGGTGGTCTTCAGCTCAGATGATGCGAGTTGGATCGGTGCGAGCGGTGATCGCTGCGTACTGGTGGTCGGCGACCTGCGGCCGGAGGACGTCGGCAGCAGAAAGCACCTCGCGGGCCTGGTCACGCCACGACCGCGGCGCGGCCTCGCACGCCGCGGTCGTGGCGAAAAGCCTCGGACTGCCGATGATCGCCGGGCTCCGGGACGCCGCGCTGGACTCCGCAGCCGGGATACTGCGGATCGGTGGACGTACGGTATCGCGCCTTGATGTCGTGACAGTCGATGGCAGCCAGGGTCATCTCCACCCGGGCAGCGCCACGGCGACCCACGCCTCGATGACTCCGGCCCTCGCGGAGCTCATCGGGTGGGCTGACCGGTCCCTGATGATCCAGGTGCACGCGAACGCCGACAGCGGCGAGGACGTCCGCACGGCAAAGGAGCTGGGTGTATCCGGGGTTGGCCTCTGTCGTCTCGAGCACGTTCTCGCGGCTGGAGGAGGAACCGCCCAGCTCCGGGAGGCCCTCGCACAGCAGGATCCCGCGGCACGCGCCCGCGCGGTCGAGGACGTGACGCAGCTCCTCACAGCGCTGCTCACCGATATCCTGCTGGCGGCCGAGGGCATACCGGTCACCGTCCGGCTGCTGGACGTTCCGCGCCACGAGCTCGTGCCCGGTCCGGTCCGCGGCACCGACCCGGCAGCCGGAATCGCTGAGGTGAATCCGATGATGGGCACCCGGGGCGTCCGTGACTTCCTGGTCAACGCCGACCTGGGTGTCGCGCAGGTGGCCGCCATCGCCCGGTCCTGCCGAGCGGTCGCGGAGCTGGGTCTGCGCACCGATGTCCGGATCCTGGTGCCGATGGTCGGCTTCAGCGAGGAGTTCCGGCGGGCGAGGCAGGTCGTCGAGGATGTCTTTGAGCGGGAAGGGTCTGGCGATGGAGCCTCCACACCCGCTGTCGGCTGCATGATCGAGGTGCCCCGGATCGCGCTCAACGCTGCCGATCTCGCTGCGCACGCCGACTTCTTCTCGATCGGCAGCAACGACCTGACGCAGTTCACGCTGGCCGTGTCCCGCGACGACGCGGAAGCCGGCTTCCTCGGCTCGTACGTCCGTGACCAGGTGATTGCCGCGGATCCCTTCGAGCACCTCGATCGTGAGGGCGTCGGGCGCATCCTGCGCATCTGCATCGGCGAGGCGCGGGGCAGGCGGCCGGACATCCCGATCGGCCTCTGCGGGGAACACGCCGGCGACCCGGCGTCCGTGGAGTACCTCGTGTCCCTGGGATTGGACTCCCTGTCGTGTTCGCCGCGACGGGTACCGCTGGCCCGGTTCAGTGCCGGTCGCGCTGCGCTCATGCGGTCGGTGGTCTTGCCGGGCTGAGCAGCTGGGCCAGCCTGCTACGCTCCGCGGCTATCCTGCTACTCTCCGCCGCCATGACGAGTGGCACGAGTATGCGGGGGAAGCTGGTCCGTGACCGGATTCCGGAGATCATCCTACAGGCGGGGCTCATCCCCGTCATCGAGACCGCGTCACCGGAGGACTACGGCCGGTACGTGCGCGCGAAGCTGGAGGAGGAGCTTGCGGAGTACCTGGATTCCGGGGACGTGGCCGAGGTGGCGGACCTCGTCGAGGTCTGCTTCGCCGCTGCGGCGCTGCACGGTGTCGGTCAGGACGAGTTGCTGGCGATCGCCCGGGACAAGCGGCAGCAGCGCGGCGGCTTCGACGAGCGGCTCGTGTGGATGGGGAACCTGCCCGGCGGTCACGAGCCACCAGCCGGACCCTGAGAACCTGGTGCTTTCGTGCGTCTGGCCTCGATCAACCTCAACAAGCGCCTTGGCAACCCCGCTGCACGGGCAAAGCTCACAGCTTGGCTGCATCACCACAACGTCGATGTGCTGGTCACCCAGGAGCCGTGGAAACCAGTCAACCGTACTGCGATCAACCTGGTCGGCTACAGACCAGCCGACGGGGATGGGGACTTGTTCTGCTGGAGTGCTGAGCAATTCGCCATCCCACCCGTTTCCCGGCCGGATAGCTTCGTCCAACGCCTGGAACTAAACTGGCTAGCTGTATACAACACCTACCTCAACAGCGGTTCAATCACCTCTCGCCGTCGCCAGCTTTGCCGGTTCCAGCAGATCATCGCCGTCGAAACCGGGCGACCCATACTCGCCTGCGGAGATTTCAACCTCGCCCCTCGCCCCGTTGACGGCCTCAACAACGGACGGCCCAGCAACTTCAACAGCGCCACAGATCGCACACCGTTCGCCGAGTTGCTGGCTGACGGTGGCCTAGTGGACACTACTGCCACCGATCCTCCTCAGTTCACCATTGAGCGTCAACACTCGGGCCTGCACAGCCGGTTCCGCTGCGACCTCGCCCTCGTTCCCGACTACCTGCTTCCGATGGTCAACGTGCGATATAATCACTCCACCCGCGCTAGCGAGCAGGCATTCACCGATCATTCCGGCATCCTCATCGACATCCCCGTCACCCTCGGCACCGCCGCCGTGGAGGACCAGGACACCCTGTCCGAGTCTGTCAACAACGCCTTACTGGCTCGTTCCGGGTATCAACCGCATAAGACCGCGATGAGCCGCGTTCGCCCATCCCCGTTCGCCCGTACCGTCGTCGGTGTCCTTGTCCCCCGTCTGGGCATCTCTAGTGTCCTCGACCACGGTTGCGGGCGCGGCAGCGACGTCGACCATTACCGGGCTGCGGGATTGGACGCCGATGGCTGGGACCCCCACCCGGACTTCGGCTGGACGGCCAACCACGATCGTGAGTATGACTTGGTCGCCAACGTCTTCGTGCTCAACGTCCTGCCCGATCCCTGGCAACGTATTCAAGCCCTGCGCCACGCCGCCCAGTTCGTGCGTCCCGGTGGTTTCCTGTTCGTCGTCACCCGATCACCCGCCGACATCGCCCCACGAGCTGCCACCGCGAACTGGCCTTCTCACCAAGACGGCTACTGGTCAAGCAAGGCCAGGGGCACCTTCCAGAAGGGCATCTCAACGGAGGAGATCATCGCCCTTGGCCTGCGAGCCGACCTGGAACCCGCCGCCGAACAGATCTTGCTGAACGGTTCATCCGCTACTGGTCAAGCGTTGCTCGTCCGACCGACATAGGACCACCTGGAAATGGCGGGCGCAGACTGCTGACCAGAACGCGCTGAGCCACCAGCTCGGCCAGCATCCCATCGATCACCGCTCCGGCAATTCCGATGATCGACGAGCCAGGGTCCCGCCGCAACTGCGCCGGTAGCCGTGTGGGTGTTATCCGGGCACCCGGTCGTAGGTGGTTACCTCGGTGAGGGTGTCGATTCGGTCGAGTAGGTATGCGGCGCGGGCGCGGGTGTCGCCGAACATGTCCAGTGCGCCGAGCTGGCCGGCGGTGT
>JBOHFG010000455.1:0-8262 GCA_050699575.1 Pseudonocardiaceae bacterium | reverse complement strand
AGGTGAGGAAGCCCTGTTCGTCGCGGGTCCAGTGCTGCCCGCTGCTGTCCAGGAACTCGATCTCGACCGGCTCCGGACAGAAATACGACGCCGCCCACTCCTTGGGGGCCGGGCGCTGCACGGTCTGCCCCGGCGGAACCAGGCCGATGAACTCGGCCTCGTTGGCCTGGCCGTCCCCTGCGGGGATGGGCATCGGCAAAGAGACCTCGTAAATGGGCATGTCGGAGGCGTTGTGGACGTGGAAGGCCAGTTCTCGGCCGTAGGCGCTGGGCCGGGCCTCGATCCAGGCGCTGACCTTGACGGCCTGGGAGCGGCGGGCCTCCTCGTCATGGCGTTCCTCGCGTTTGTGCTCCTTGCGCAGCAGGTACATGGCGACGGCGAACGCGCCAACGGTGCCGACAGAGGAGAACAGGTTGGCTCCGACGTCGAGCCACGGGGAGGGCAGCACAGCTCAGCCGAGGTAGGGCTGCGGGCGGGCGTCGAGGTAGTGCTGCACCCGCATCCGCATGGAGCGGTCCATGGTCAGCCCGAGGATCTGCTCCCGGGGCACCCAAACCACCTCGCGGGACTCGCTGCTCGGGGTCAGGGTGCCGCCGGTTAGGCGGGCGGTGAACAGGACGGAGAACTCTTGGCGAGCCTCGCCGTCGCTGGTGTAGAAGATGATGTGCTTGGGGTCGGTGTAGATCCCGACCAGCCCCGTGACCTCGCAGTCGATTCCGGTCTCTTCCTTGACCTCACGCACGGCCGTGGTGACCAACGACTCGCCGAGGTCCAAGGCGCCGCCGGGCAAGGCCCAGTTGTCGTTGTCGGTGCGGTGGATGACCAGCAACGCGCCGTCATCGTTGACCACGACCACGTTCGCAGACGGGACAACACTGTTCGCGGCAGGGGCATGCGGATCGTCGTAGTAGTCGATACGCGCCACGGGTAAGCCCTCTCAGTCCAGTGGCCGCGCTCCGGCCCACACCCGTTCGAAACTGTCCAGGTAAGTCCTGACCATACCGCCGCCGGCCACCCGGCGAAGGTGCATGACCGGCGCCTGCGACGCTGGCGCGCCGTACACGTGGGGGTTGACGAGCAGCTCGTCGTCGGCGCGGTAGATCGAGTTGTACAGCACGGTCGAATGCACCCGAAACTGCACACCCTCGATCTCCCGCAACACGCGGTAGAGCACAATCACGTTGCGGATCTTCGCGGCCATCGCCTCGTCAATGCCCTCATCCTGCCCGCGGGTGGCGACATGCGGACTGTCCGGGTCGCCGAGCAGGAACCGCACGCTCACCCCCTCAGCCGCCTTGCGCGCCAGCAGCGCGTGCATGCCGGTGTCGTCAGCGAGGAACAGGCCGCTGTAGACGAGGACCCCGATCTCCTTCTCAGCCGCGCCGAACAGGTGGCCCCAGGCATCCCGGGGCACCGCCCAACGGTGCGGGTAGAGGGTGAGGATTTCGCTCTCCGAGGCGTCGGCCGCCTCGGACGGGGCCAGCGCGTCGGGCCACAGATAGGTCTCGTCAGCCTGCAGGCGGGTGGCGACGAGGTAGCGGTGGCGCCGGTAGGGAATGCGTCCACCGATCCACCGCTCGACCGTCTTGGGGTCCACACCTGCCGCGTCGGCTAGCCCGGCCGGGGTGACACCGCGCTGCAGCAACGCCGTGCGCAGCCGATCGTTCGCCATCCCCCACCGTGCTCCGCGTCAGGACGTCCCAGGACGGCAATCACCGTAGAGGGGACGTCTTGCCTACGTCCAACCGCGTGGTGATCACGTCCCTATCCCGTCCAGCACTCTGATCCTCGCCCCGGACGAACCGCTCCGGGACCCGCCCAAGCACCCCACCGGATCACCGCTGAGTGAGACCGCAACACTGATCTATACATGTACAGTCATGTTTAGATTGCGGAGTCCGGGCGGGTGCTGACCGAGAGGAGCAGACACCCATGCACCGACCCGACGACAACCAATCGCAACCCGACCACCCCGCCGCCCCCGGCGTGGGCCACCCGGCCGACGGCCTGGCCCGACCGATGTACAGCGAGGAATCCCGATGCCCGTGCGGTGCCCACACCGAGGCAGACGAGCTGTGCACCAAATGTCGGACCCGCGCCGCTTGGGCTCGGCACCGCGCCCCCCGCAAACGGCCGAAACCCGAGGACGGCCCGCGCCGTCCGCGGCGCTGCGGCACCCGCGGCGCTGAGCCCCACCGTCCCGAGTCCGACCCTGCTCGCCAGCGGCGGTCGAGTGGTCGTCGTCCCGGACGCTGACCCCCACCCCTGAAAGACACGTCCCGACGAAAGGAGATCACGTCCGTTGGTGCTGACCCTGTCGGCCGTCGTCCTGCTCGCCGCCCTGGTCTTTCTGCTGCTGCGGTTCGCCGGGCTGAGCGCCTGGCACGCCGTCGCCTGCATCCTGCTCGGCTTCTTCCTCGCCTCCTCGCCCGTGGCCCCCTACATCCGCGACGCGACCCGGGTCACCGCCCGGTTACTCGCCGGATTGGACCTCTGACCCGATGAACGGAACCACACCATGACGATCACTCCACCCGCGCCAGGACACCGGCTCACGGCAACCCGCCGCACGCGCGCCTGGCTGCTCACCCCCGCACCACACCCGACCGAGAGGAGACCCCACCGCACCGATGGCCACCGACCCGACAGCCCTGCGCGCCAAGATCACCCGACTACGCCGAACCCTGACCATCCTGGTCGCCCAGTACGCCAACCTGCGCGCTCAGTACGCCAACCTGCTGGCCGCCGTCCGCGCGGCCGTCGCTGCCCACGAGGACGGCGAGGCCGATCCGATGACATACCTCTACGACGAACTGCCCGACCACGCCTCGCACTCGGCCGTCAACTCCCACCGCCACGACGGCGCGGGCACGGCCTGGAACGGCAAGTGAGCCGCCGGACCCGGCGGACGCACCGCCGCCTGCACCGCCGCGACGTCCGGGGTGAGCCGCTCACCCTGCTCGTGGACGACCGCTACCCCGGCGAGACCCGCAAGGCCCTGGTCGGCACGATCTACCGCTACCGCTCCGAACTCGCCCCGCTCGTGCTCGGGGCAGCCACCGGGCTGGCCGCCGCGTTCCTGCACGCGCGGTTGCCCGGGTGGGCACCCGTGGTCAGCCTGCTCGCCCTTGCGGGGTCGGGCCCGCTGTGGTGGATCACGCGGCTGACCCCGGGTCTGCGCAGGATCGAGCGTGCCTACGCCGCCATCGTCACCGGCGCGGCAGGGCTGTGGCTGGCCGCTGCGACCGCGTTGGGCCCCGGTACCGCGCCGTTGCCCGCGCTGCTTACCATCGGCACTCTCGCTGCCGCTATGCCCTGGTGGTGGCACCGACGCCGCCGCGCCCGGGTCCGGGTCGAGCGCACGCTCGACGCCTGGCCAGACATCGCCGAAGCCGTCGGCCTCAATGGCTCCCGGGTCATGTCGGCCGTGGTCGACCTGTGGGGCTGGCGCGCTCGCATCAGCCTGCGCCGCGGGCAGACCGCCGCCGACGTCATCGCTAAGGTCCCGCGCTAGAGTCCGGGCTGGGCATCAGGCCCGGTGCCGTCCGGGTCGAGCCCGAGTCCGCCCGCGCCGACCACTGCCTGATCCGGGTCCTCGACGCTAACCCCCACGCACGCGCCATCGCCTGGTCCGCGAGCACGTCCGACACCGAGTCGTCCACGGTCACCGCGCCGATCATGCTCGGGCTGTTCGAGGACGCCTGTCCCGTCGCCGTCACCCTGGCTCACCGGCACGCGCTCGTCGGTGGCGTCGCCGGTGCCGGCAAGAGCGGCGTCCTCAACGCCATCCTCGCCTCGCTGACCGGCTGCCCCGACGGTGTGCTGTGGGGGGTCGATCTCAAGGGCGGCATGGAACTTGGGCCGTGGGCGCCGTGCCTTGATCGGCTCGCCACGACGCCGGCCCAGGCAGCCGACCTGCTCGCCGACGCCGTAGCCATCCTCGACGCCCGCGCCGTCGGGTTGGCCGATGCCGGGCAGCGACTGTGGCAGCCCAGCCCGGCCGAGCCCGCGCTCGTCATCATCATCGACGAATACGCCCAACTCAGCGATGACGCCCCGGCCGCCGTCAACCACGCCGACTCCATCGCCCGGCGCGGCCGGGCCGTGGCCGTCACCCTGCTCGTGGCCACCCAGCGGCCCACGCAGAAGGCCATGGGCTCCGGCGCGGTCCGCTCCCAGATGGACGTCCGGGTGTGCTTACGGGTCCGGGAACGCCGCGACGTCGACCTCGTGCTCGGCCAAGGCATGCTCGCCGCCGGGTGGCACGCCCACACACTCGACGCCCCCGGCAAGTTCCTCATCTCCACCCCCGAGCACACCACGCCCCGTCGAGCCCGCGCCTACCTGCTCACCGATACCGACGTCACCACCCTGGCCACCCGCCACGCCCCTACCCGGCCCACCCTCGATGACGCCTCCCGTGCGGCGGCTGGGAGCACGCCCGCGCCCAGCGCTGACGACCAGCAACCAACCGTCCCCCGGCCCAAGCACAGCAGCGAGACCCTCAGCAAGCCCGGCCCCGCTGACGGTGAGGACCCAGAGGCGGCTCTGCTGTCCGCGTTAGGGCAGGCCCCGCCGGGCGGCGCCTCGGTCCGCGATCTCATGACGGCGACCGGCATGCGCCGCACCTGGGTCTACGACCGGCTGCAAGACCACGCCACCCACGGGCGTGCCGTCCAGGTCTCCCGAGGCCGCTGGCGAGCCAGCCGTCCACAGCCATGACCTGGTCGTCCGCGCGGACGTCCGCGCCTCGCACGCGCCTGCGCGCGTAGGCACACCCACCCCACGGACGTCCGCGCGGACGAACACCCGACGAAGGAAAGGAGGACCACTCGACCCGCCGCCAGCAGCGGCAGCACGCCGCCGCCACGACCCGACAGAAAACGAGCCCGCCCAGCATCACCGTTCGCGGAAACCCACGCCAAGAAATCGACCTCGACCTCCTCGCCCAAGCACTCGTGTTAATCTCCCGCGATCGTCGCCAGGAGAAACGACCCGACCAGAAAGGAACCGCCTCATGACCACTCGCAAACCCAAAACACTTGCCACCGCGCAACCGGTGGACGCGACGCCGTGCTCTACCTGCGGGTGTCATCTGAAGGGCAGGTCAACACCGACTACAACCCCGAGGGGATCTCCCTACCCGCACAGCGGAAAGCCGCACACGAACGCGCCCACGAAATCGGCGCACCCGTCGTGACCGAGTTCATCGACCCCGGCAAGACCGCCAAATCGATCGAGCACCGCGACGCATTCCTCGACATGATCAGTTACCTGCGGGCACACCCGAACGTCCGTTACGTGGTCGTCTATGCACTGTCCCGGTTCGCCCGCAACCGCTACGACGACGCCATCATGATGGCCACTCTAGAGAAACTCGGTGTTCACCTCGTCTCGGCAACCGAGCGGAACCTTGACGACACCCCGGCTGGTCGGGCCATGCATGGGATGCTTGCCGTGTTCAACGAATACCAGGTCCTCGTCTCCGGAGAGGACATCAAATACAAGATGGGTCAGAAAGCCTGCAGCGGTGGCACCCTCGGCATCGCGAAACTCGGCTACCAGAACGTCCGAATCAAGTATGACGGCCGTGAGATCCGTACCATCGCCGTCGACCCCGAGCGTGCTCCCTACGTCACGATGGCATACGAGCTATACGCCACCGGCCAATACAGCTTTCCCGAACTACGCGACGCCCTCACCGACGCCGGATTGCGCACCAAAGGCAACCGCCGATACGGCCCACGCCCCATCTCCATCCACACCATCGGCAACCTGCTACGCGACCGCTACTACCTCGGCACCGTCACCTACGACGGCGTGGAATACCCCGGGCGCCACGAAGCCCTCACCACACCCGACCTCTTCGAGCGCGTTCAGAAGATCCTCTACGTCGAACGCGACGCGGGAACCCGCGAGCGCGTTCACGACCACTACCTCAAAGGCACCGTCTGGTGCGCTCGCTGCAAACGCCGGCTCATCCTGCGCCCCAGCACCAGCAAAACCGGAAACCGCTACTTCTACTACATCTGCCGAGGCGTCCAGGAACACGACTGCGATCTGCCGTCCCTGCCGGTCGCCAAGGTCGAGAAAGCTGTCACCGATCACTACACACGCGTAACCATTCCCGCCCAGCACCGCGCCACGCTCGAAACCCTCGCCGCCGACGCCTGCACAGATTCCACAGAGACCACGACAAAATTGCGGACCAACCTGCGACGGCAACTCACCGAACTCGACCGACAAGAAGACCGATACCTCGACCTACTCGGCGACCCCGACTGGCCAGAACAGAAACTCAAGGCCAAAATGCGTGACGTCCGCAACAACAAACAGCGAATCACCCGGCAACTCGAAGAAACCACCGACACCCTCGACCCCGGACGCGCTGTCCTCACCGCCGCACTCCACCTACTCGACAGACCACGCGACCTATACGACACCGCCACCGAACACGCCCGCAAACTACTCAACAAGGCGATCTTCACCCGGCTCTACGTCGACACCAACCCCACCCACCACCCCACCATCACGACCGACGATCTCCAAGAACCCTTCGGCAGCCTCATCCACGCCATCCGAACCACACACACCGGCCAACAACCACCAAACCCCCAGAACTCGACAGACGCCCAGCAGCACGACAACCAGACACACCTCGGCGACCTCCTCGCCTCCGCACTTACGGGTCAGAGTGCGAGTAAGGCCGCCATGGTGGGCCTAACGTGGCACAACCCGAACACCCTGGTCCTGGCCGAAGGCCCTGAGATTAGCATCAAGCCGGTCGGGATCCGTCGCGTTTCCGCAGGTGAGAAGCAGTGAGCCCCGCACGCACCGCCCAGGCTACGTCTGTGCCGTCACCCGAGGAGATCACGCTCCGCAGCGTCACCGTCCTCGCTGGCGTGGTCGTGGCCTTCACCTTCATCTTCGGCTTCGGCAACGTCTGGACGCTCGCGCTACGCCTGGGCGTTCCAGCCTGGGTCGCACCGCTCGTCGCGCCGGCCGTGGATCTGTCCATCCTGAGACTCCTGCTGGGCACCCGCCACCTCGCGCTCCACGGCGCGACAGCGGATCAACTCCGGCCTGCTCGCCGCCTCCTGATCTTCTCTAGCCTCGTCACCCTGGCGCTCAATGTCGCCGACCCGCTCATCGCGGGCGAGGTCGGGAAGGCCGCGTTCGACTCCGTCGGCCCGCTTCTGCTGATTGGATGGGCAGAGGTGGGACCAGGCTTGCTGCAGGCCATCGGGACCATTAGTCGACAAGCGATCGAGGTGTCCACGACTCTACCGGGCGACGACGAGCCTCGTGTCGCCGCTGCCGAAACTGGCGACGACACGGTAGACGACAGCCCGACCGCGACGAACAGGCGGACAGCGACACTCCAGAGCGACAACGCCGAGGGCCCCACTTCCCAGATCACCGACGGTGACCTGCTGGGTCGTGCCAAGCAGGAAGATACCCGTCACTGGGCCGCCTACCAACGACCGATCTCGGCCGAGACACTCCGCAGGAACCTCCGTATCGGCGCGGCCCGCGCCCGGATGCTGGTGTCGATCGTCAGAGCCGAACGGTCCTCAAACCCGGACAGGCTCCTGGCCGCGACTAGTCACTCAGAACCGGGATGACCATCCGTCGTGCCCAAACGGCTCAACCCCTCCAAACCGCGGGGACGGTGATCTACCGGTCGTCCGGCGAGATGAAGTCGACCGCCGCGCGGGGCCGGCCAGCCGCTTGGCCGGCGCCAAGCTCAGCCAAGCGGTCATGCCAGCGTGTCCGCCATGCCTGGCGTTGTGCGTCGTCGGCGAGGATCGCGTCGACCGGCGTGCGACCAGTGAAAGGCCACTGCGGCTCCAGGGATTCGGCGAGACACAGCCGGGCCAGGATGGCACGCCGGACCAGGTCACGCATCCGGTCCACGGCGTGGGCGAGCGCAACGCCGAAGCGACGCTCCGCGTCCTCGTCCGGCACAGTCGACACCCTCGTGAACAGCTTACGAAGATCCTTCTCGCTGATCGCACCGCCGTGGACGAGCTTGGAGCGGAGGACGTAGAGTTGGTTGACATCGTCGAACACAACAGGGCCCGGATCGTCATCGTCGGCGAGCAGTGCGGCGGCGCGGCTGCACAGCCGCAGTGTTAGCCCCTCGCCCTCATTCTCGCCGATGAGCACGCCCTCCAGGGCTGTGGCCAAGTCGACCAGTTGCTCGAATTGGTCGCTGCTGGCGTACGAGTCGTTGAACTTGCTCGTCGCGACATCGAACGA
>JBOHFG010000454.1:0-2128 GCA_050699575.1 Pseudonocardiaceae bacterium | reverse complement strand
TACTGCCCGCCGAGGTGGTGCTCGCCCCAACCACCGGATCATCCCCGCCACAGGTACTGCTCTAACGCCTCGCGGGCCAGCGCCGAGACGGTCTTGCCCTCCCGTTCAGCGGCGTCCACAGCCTGCCAGTGCAGCTGATCGGGGACCCGGAAAGTCACCTGTGGAGAATGGGTACGCCCACCCGACAACGATGGGCGGCCAGGACGCACCTCACTCGACGCCACGAGAGTGTTCTCATCCACGATGTCGGTGAGGGCCCGCTCAACGTACTCCCGTGTCACGCGGTTGCCGTGGCGGTCCCGGAGATCTTCACAATCTAGGTCGACGTCGAGGTCCTCGGTGGGTTGATCACTCATCACTCCTCCTCCCTGGCCTGGTCGAAACACCAGCCGGTCATCAATGCCTGGTTCTGGGGCGGGCAAGGGTCGTATTCCCCCCGGCGATCGCCGCGATCGCGCTCGGGCTGGTCGGCCCGCGCACCTACACCTACCGCACCGGGCGGATGCCGGCGTTCAACCACGCCGGCAACGTCCTGGGCTGCTCCAAGCCTCGCTGATCATCGTCGCATGGAGACACTTTTATCCATGACCGGCGCGGTGGCCGACCTGCCACCTACCTTCACCACCCGCACCGCCCGCGCGTTCGGGTTACACCCGCGCGAGCGGTACCGGATGCGGGATGAGGGGGAACTACTCGAGCTGTCCAGGGGGTATTTCGGCAGACCGATTCCCCAGCGGCGAGCCTGCCTGGCGTGCTTGCGGTTGCCTATCGAGCTCCGGTCGCCATCGTGTGTTGCGTTTCCGCGCTAGTTGTGCACGATCTGACCGACGAAATTCCCACCGCGGTGCAGGTCGCCGTCCCACGTTCGCATCGCCCGCCTCGCATCAGCTACCCGCCGATCGAAGTGTTTCGGTTTGCCAACGCGACCTTCGAACTGGGGCTGTTGATGGTGGAAGCGGCACCGGGCGAGGACGTCCGGGTGTACAGCGCGGAACGAACCGTGGTGGATCTCATGCGACTGCGCCACCGATTGGGTGAGCCGCTGGCGCTAGGCGCCCTGCGGCGCTACCTGCAGCGCCGTGATGCTCGGCCGGGAGAACTGCTCTCCCTCGCTCGTGCGCTCGACGTTATGGGGCCGATGCGTGCCGCCGTGGACGTGGCGAGCGCGGAATGAGCCGTCCAGCTAGGCAGACTTCGGGCGGTCTGGCCTACCTTGACCTGCAGAATCGGGCTCGGCGTGAGCGTCGCACCACCCAGGAGCTCCTCACCCTCTACGCCGCCGACCGAGCCCAGCAACGGCTCGGCCGCCCGGTCAACCCCACGGTCATGACCACCGACCGATGGGCCCGCCGAGGCACCGGAGAGGATCGGTTCACCAACGAGAATAACCTCCCGGCCCATCGTGCCCGTGCCTCTGGCGAACCGGGGTGAGAACTGACGTGAGCCACTGGCCACAAAACGCCCAGGAAATCGAGCAACTCCTTGCTCGACACCACCTCGAACACGTGCGAGAAGCCCGCGCCGCCGAACGCCATGGCTAGAGAAAGCACGGCGACGGCTGGACACCGCCGAGGCCATCGCGGTCGATGACCCGGAGTCAGCGTTTGTCCTCGCCTATAATGTGCCCGGTTCGTCGGCGAAGCGCTCTTGGCGCAATATTGAGATCAACGACGGGAGTAGCGCGGCTACCAGACACGACAGCCCCGCTCGGGCGTCCACGCATTGTAGAAATCGCGCGGGCTGTCCCCTCGCACGCTGACCGGCGCGCCGTAGGCTGCCGCCGCGACGGTGTCAGTCAGCGAACACCTCGCGTCACGCGGCGGGGACGGCAGAGCGGCTCGACACCCTGAGGTGCGGTGTGTCAAAATCTACGTATCCCGGGTTCGATCCGGGGTCTTCTAGGTTACTGGAGGCAGCATGCGCACGCGGATCTTCCTGAGCTGGTGCCATCAGGACAGAGCGCTGAAGGAGGCGTTGCTGCGCAATCTGCTGCACGCGCTTGGCGTCTTCACCGACCTCGACGTCGAATGGTGGGAGGACAGCCACCTGACCTGCGGGGAGGAGTTGACCCCGGGCATCGTCGACCGGCTGGACGAGGCCGATTACGGCCTGCTCCTGCTGAGCACCC
>JBOHFG010000453.1:0-4341 GCA_050699575.1 Pseudonocardiaceae bacterium | reverse complement strand
TGTCCGAGGCGGCGCCGGATGGTCTCCAGGGACACTCCGGCGTTGACGAGCTCGGTGGCATGTACATGACGGAGCTGATGAATCGTGGTTGTGACCTGGGCCTTCTCCCGGTACTTCGCCCAGAGTTCCTGGACCGAGGCATACCGCAGCGGGCCGCCAATGTAGTTTTTCTCCGCGCGGAACAGGGACCCGTGCCGGTAGCCGCGCGCTGTGAGGTAGCGCCGCAGCAGTGCCACCAGGACCGGGTCGTCCAGTAGTACGGTGCGCCGCCGTCCCCCCTTGCCCCAGACGGTGACGTGCTCGTCGTCGCGGCTGAGGTTGAGATCATCGATCTCGATGGCTAGGGCTTCGCTGATGCGCATGCCGGTGGTGTAGAGCAGCAGGAACAGCAGCCGGTCGCGGTCGCGGGTTTTGGGGATCACCCGCAGGACGGCCTCGATGTGCTCGGTGGGCACCGGGCGCGGGAGTGAGGCGGGCAGGCGGGTGCGGTCCAGGCGGGTCATCGGATCCGCGGCGATCATCTCGGCCCGGTAGGCCCACGCGAACAGGGAGGCCAGTGCGGCTTCGCGCCGGGCCCGGGTCGCGGGGGCCTTGTCGGCCAGGCCGCCCAGGTAGGCTCGCAGCACACCCGCGGTGATCCGCTGGATCGGTCCGGTGAAGAACCGGCCGAAGTCGCCCAGGTCGCTGCGGTAGGCCCGCACGGTGTGGGGAGACTTGCCCGCTCGGGCCAGGTCAGTGAGGAAGTCCGCGACGATCGTGGCCATCTGAGGGTTCGCTATGCCCGCGTCACCGTCCCCGAGTCCGGTTCCTGCGATAACGATAAACTTTCGCCTCGACGAGAGGCCACGACGTCGCAGGTGAGGTGGGGGGCTGGAGCTGTTTTCCTGTGGTAAGAGTACTTATCGAAGGAACCAGCGAGCGAGGGAGACAGTGGCCACAGCCGGGACTGTCGCGGGGGAGGCACCGGGGACGGTGTACCGGCTGCGGGTGGTCCTTTCCGGGATCAGCCCGATGATCTGGCGGCAGCTGGAGGTCCCCGCGACCCTCACCCTCGCGCAACTCCACGAGGTGTTGCAGGCCTCGTTCGCGTGGAGCGGCGAGCATTTGCACCGCTTCACCGTGCACGGACGGGACTACGGCTCCGGGGAGCTGTGGTTGCAAGACCCGTCCACGGTCCGCCTCGCCGACCTTGGTCTGCGGGAGCGGGAGCGGTTCACCTACGCGTATGACTTCTTCTCCCCGCTGGAGTGCTGGCGTCACGACCTGCGCGTTACGGCCATCACCCCACTCCGGACCCGACGTCGATACCCGTGGTGCAGCGGCGGGGCACGGACCGCGCCCCAGAAGACTGTGGCGGACCGGATGCCTTCTTGGCCTTGCGCCAAGAACACGGCCTGTGGGCCACCACCGTGCGGATGGCCGAGCTCACCACGCTCCTGCTGGAAGCGCCGCCGACGAGCACGAGACCGACCAAAACCGTGGGAGATCAACTGTTCGGGCGCCCGGTGATCTTTCGGCCACCGTCGAGGGCGTGCTATGGGCGAAGGTCGACTACGTCGATGTGGTGGCCGGTGTAGCGGTCCGGGTCGTAGGTGAGCACCACCGCGGAGGCGGCGCGGGCCTCGTGGATGACCTGGGTGACCTCTAGCTCGTCAGCGGTTTTGCCGCCGCCGACGGCCGCGGCGCCGACCTCCATCGCGCCCAGCCCCAGTGGCAGCACGCTGAGTGGGCCGTCCCGGTCGTAGACCAGCCAGGCCAGTTCCCGGGTCTCGCCGCCCAGCTCGGCGCAGGCCACGGTCAGTGACAGCGCCGCGGTGACCATCAGACGCCCGTCGGCCAGGGCCTCCAGCACGACAGCCTGGGCGCGACGGGTGAGGTCGCGTTCATAGGCGACCAGCACGGTGGAGTCCAGCAACAGGACCGGGTCGTTCACGCGGTGCGGTCCCGGTGCAGGCCGTCAGCGGCGTCGAGCACCGAGCGGGCGTGGCGACGCGCCGCCTGGTAGTCGACCGAGTCGGGGTCCACCCCGCGTCGGCGCAGCACCTGCTCGACCACCTCGCCACGCCGCTGGTAGGCCTCCCGAGCCCCTGGCAGCGCCCGGTCGATCTCGGCCCGCACCAGCATGGTCACCAGGGCGTTGGCCGACTGGCCGCGCTCCAGCGCCAGCCGACGCAGCAGATACCGGTCGGTCTCGTCGAGCCGCAACGGAAACACAGACGATGTCATGACATCACCCTACCGTATGGATCCGCTGGGTAAGCGCTCGAACAGTTGATCTCCCACGGTTTTGGTCGGTCTCCCCAACGACCTGAAAATGCCGGTTGCATATCATGGTGGCCCGCGCTGTGCGCCGGGCCGATCCGAGCCTGCCGGACCCGAGGTCGGGCCAGTGTTCGACTAGGGGTCCAGTTTCCTCAAGGCTTTTCCGATAGCCTTCACGGCGCCCGAAACTTCGCTAGATTTGAATGCGGTGAAGCACATCCGGAAGAAACCCTCGTTGGAGAATTGCAGGGTCTTCCCCGGGAGTAGCAGTACCTTCGCCTCATTCTTGATGTATTCAAACAGCTCCCGCTCGTTCTCGGATAATTCGATCTTGGAAAAAAATGCTTCTTCTGAAGGATCATCGGAGCTGCGATTTGGCGAGACTTTGCCAAGATACTTTCTCAGGTCAAGCACGAAGAATTGCGCGGAATTGTTCTTGCCGGTGTCAAGGTAAGAAACTCCAGTTTCCTTGTCTTTTAGGGCGGCAAGTACTTCATCGTGGCTTTTATTCAGGGCGACCTTGTACTCATTCATCAACCGGATTGGATACGGGGAGTCTTTTTTGAACAGCTCTCTGAGGACGACGTTCTTGAGGGAATCTAGAGGGCTGAACCACGACATCGACTCGTGGTCCTTGTCGCCCTTAATTATATCACCGACACTCTTGGATTTGGAGATGATAAATCCGACCCGAAACCCGGACAGGCCGAAGTCTTTCGCTAAGCCCCATACGACGTGAATACGCTCTTTGTATTTAGAGTACACATCCAGATCAAAGGCGCTGAAGAATTTTGGTTCAGCCTCTTTGATCTGACTGTGCGCGTAAATCTCATCAGAGATGATATGCATTTCAGGATTTTGTTCAAGCGCCCACCCGTAGATTTCTTCCAGAAGATTTT
The DNA here is from genome assembly GCA_050699575.1 of Pseudonocardiaceae bacterium. Taxonomy (GTDB): domain Bacteria; phylum Actinomycetota; class Actinomycetes; order Mycobacteriales; family Pseudonocardiaceae. Next base: position 1,180 of record JBOHFG010000453.1, on the reverse strand, counting down.
TGGGGTAGTTGACCCCCAGGGGATTATTCGGATTAGTCAGGACCAGCAGTCTAGGATGTGGTGACAAATTTTTATATGCATCCTGTGCTTGTTTTAGGGTTAGCTCGAACGGATTCGGGTCGCTATCGGACAGTTGGACGTAAGTGCAGCGCAGCTTTGGACGCTGTTCGAAGCACCACTTGAAACCTTGCCAGCGCGGCGCCGGCATCAGCACCCAGTCATCGTCTTGCAGTACACCTATCTTCTTCAGTGCGAACGCCAGACATTCCAGAGCTCCCGATACACCCGTCGTGGCGTAGATGTCGGTATAGTTGACATTTTCAGACATTGAGTCCTGGAGGAAACTGGTCAAGGGGCGGAGCACGTCATCCTTACCGTATGGGGGATTCGCGTAGCGTATATCGTTCAACTCAAACCTTATCTTGTCGAAGACGGTTTTTTTCAACGATTCGTACAGTAGGATGTTTTCGGCAGTAGCGAGATTGAGCACGTCATTGCCCAACTGCTTCTGGTAGGCAGCGTAGGCAGCGATGCGCCGTTCTGCGTCGGCGATGCCGCGCATTGGCGATTCAAGGTCGGTTGGCGCAGCTTCGGTGACCGACTGCTGATGCTCCTGTTCCTGATCATTTACGTCCATTATCTTCCTCTTCGATGAGATCAGCCCGTAGCGTGGACATCAGACAGTGGATAACCTCGCGCAGATCCCTCATATTGTCGAATCAGCGTTGGCTACGGGCTGATTCATCAGCTCTCTCGTTCTCGAGGCAACGCGTGGCGCGACCGCCGGATAGCTTTACGAGGTACTGATCACACGTGGACTGGCCTGGGGTCACAAGATCCAAGCCTTCTCTGTTACAGATATAAAGACAAGATCCATCACGTTGTTTACCCATCCAAACATCCGAAAGAGTGAGACGATCTTTCTGGAAACTACTCACGGTGACGCACGGCGCGTGGTGCCAGACCCGGGTCCAAGCACTGGTGAGGGCACTGTCAACGGGGCACTGTCAGGTTGGCGGAGCTGGGGGTGTTCGGGGCTCTGTCAACTTGGTAGGGCTGCTTGGTCGCTGGGATGATTGACGGGTTGTTCTGGGTGGGGAGGGGCTGGACTGGTGGGTATTGAGGCGCCGTCGTATAAGGGGTTCCGCTACCCGGTGGAGATCATCAGTCACTGTGTGTG
>JBOHFG010000452.1:0-2881 GCA_050699575.1 Pseudonocardiaceae bacterium | reverse complement strand
ATCTGGCACGTAAGGGGTGAACACCTCAGCATCGCTAAGGCCCAGATCAGTGCGATCATGCCGCTGACCTGGACTTTAGCGGGTGGAGCGGGCGACCGGGATCGAACCGGCATGGCCAGCTTGGAAGGCTGGGGCTCTACCATTGAGCTACGCCCGCATGCCCCACCGTAGTGGAGCTTCTCCAGCGTACCTGCTGCCGGTTTCTCCGCTGAGGTGTGTGGTGGGCGGACGCTGGGTTCTGGTGGTCGCGTAGGCTGCGCTGAGCACCGCTCGGTGCAGACGGGGTGTGGCGCAGCTTGGTAGCGCACTCGCTTTGGGAGCGAGGGGCCGTGGGTTCGAATCCCGCCACCCCGACCAGGTAAAACAGGTTTGAGCAAGATCGACAATTTGGCCGAATGTAGCAACGGTGTAGCAACGACTGCTCACAGGTCGTTCCACTCGATGCTGTCGAGCGCTTCGCGCATGGCGTCGAGGTTGGTGTGCGCGTAGATGCCCAAGGTGACGTCGAGGTCGGCGTGTCGGGCGATCCGTTGGACGACGTGCGGTGGTGTCTTGAGTTGCAGGAGCAAGCTCACCACGGTATGGCGGAAGTCGTGCAGCCGCACGTGGGGGTACCCAGCACGAGTACGGATCCCGTCAAAGTGCCGGTTCAGGCTGCGTGGTTCCATCGGGGTACCCACGCTGGTGGGAAACACCAGATCGTGCTCGGTCCACAGCTCACCGGCAAGCGCGCGATCAGTAGCTTGCCGGTCGCGGTGTTCGATCAGGACCCGTTGTGTGATCTTGGGCAAGGGGACGGTGTTGTCCGATTCTTCGGTCTTGGTGTCGTCCATGAGGAGACGGCCGTTGACCCGCTGGACAGTCTTGGTCGAGGCGACGGTGCCCAGGTTGAGGTCGACGTCTGACCAGCGAAGGCCGAGGAGTTCGCCACGGCGGAAGCCGAGGGTGGCCGCGAGGACGTAGAGGGCGTAGAGCCGGGTGCGCTGGGCTTCGGTGAGGATGCGCTTGACGTCGCTGACCGGGAGTGCCTTGCCGATCTTGTAGCGAGGTGCGGGGATCTGCACGAGCTTGGCAACATTACGGGTAATGATCTCATCACGTTCGGCGTTGCTCAGGGCATTGCGTAGGACGGCATGAATGTATTGAATTTGTCGGGTTGATGGTGTCCGCTGGCAGCACTTGCTGGCTGAGCAGCACTGTTGCTCCTTTTTGCGGTATTTGTCGTACCGGTTGGTGCAGCATAGGCACTTCTGTCGGCAGACCGCGATGAGGCGCCGGACGTCGGCGCCAGTAAGTTTATCGAGTCGTTTCTTGCCAAGTACTGGAACGATGTGCAGCCGCACGGCACTTTCATATCCTCGTGCCGTGGTGGCCCGTTTATGGGACACGACTTCGCGGAGCCAATAGTCCAGGTACTCGGCTACCGTTGTGTTGTGATCGGCAACGGGCACGCCGTTGGCTGAGTTGCCTTTCAGCTTGTCCAGCTTGGTTCGAACCTCGTCGAAGCTGTCGCCGTAGACGGGCTTGCGTTTGCGCTGGCCGGTTGTCGTGTAGACATATGCGCTGCCCACCCAGCGATCATCCGAGGTTCGCTGGTAGATCGAACCTTCCCCGTTGGCCCGGCGACGCCGGTCTGGAACACTAGATGACGTGCGCTTAGCCATCAAGCTACCTCCTCCAGCAATCGGGTGATATATTCTTCGATGGCGGTGCGGGGGATGCGGCGCAGGCCGCCGATCTTGAGTGAGCGAAGCTGGTTGGTGCGGATCAAATCGAAAATCTTCCATCGACTGATTTTGAGCATCTGTGCGGCTTCTTCAACGGTGTAGATCACAACCGTCACGGTTCTCTTCCTTTCAAATATCCGAGTGCTATCATGCGGCGCATCTTTCTTCCTGGGCTGCTTGTCGTTGTTCGCGGGCTCGGGTGGCTGCGGAGCGGGCGAGTGTGGTGTCTCCGCTGGTGAGGTAGCCGAGTCCGGTGAACTGCCATCGGGCGACGACGAGGGTGGTGTCCTGTTCGTCTGGCGGCAGCTCGTGTACGTGCTCGGTGGTCTGGCGTTGCCGGTAGGCGCGGCGTTCGCCGCGGATGGCGCCGAGGGTGGTGGAGTAGTGGCGGCTTTTGGAGGCGAAGTGGCCGCGGAAGCCGAGCATGTGGACCCAGCGGCGCAGCCCCTGGTAGGTGTGGTGCTCGCCGAGCTGCCACGCCACCCGGACCAGCCGGTCGACGTGGTCATTGACACCGAGCAGGGGCAGTGTCTCCGGGCTGATGCGCCGGTCGCCGAGGCCGAAGTCCTCCGCGCTTTTGGTGGCGTATTTGGCGATGTAGCGGGCAGCGTATTCGGGGGTCAGCTCGCCAGCTGGACCGGCGTTGACGGTCTGGGTGTCGAGTTGCGTGCCGAAGCGCAGGACCAGTCCGGGCCCGTCGGGCATGTCGGTGGTGAGCCGGACGTGTGCGGCGGCCTGGCGGATTGCCTCGGCCAGCCCGGCCGCATCGACGTTGACCTGGGGTGTGTCGAAGTCGCCGGGGCCGTCGAGGCGGATGAGTGCGTGGAAGTGGATGACGCCGCGGCGTTGGAACTCCGCGACCTTGACGAATGAGACCCGGCATCGCCGGGTGAACTCGGCCGCGGTCAGTCCGGTCTGCTGGGCGAGGGTGCGGCGGATGGCGATGGTGAACCGGCGCCATAGTTCGGGGGCGTGCCAGTTGAAGGCGATGTGTGCGGGGTAGTCGTAGCAGTCCGGGCAGATCGGTTGCCCGAGCCGGGGGTCGTCTTCGGCGTGGACGGCGGTGCACCAGGTTGGCCGCCCGTGGGGGCAGAGCTGTGGTGTGCCGTGGGTGGGTCGGCATCGCGCCCGTCCGCCGGATCGGTCGGCGCGGG
>JBOHFG010000451.1:0-2584 GCA_050699575.1 Pseudonocardiaceae bacterium | reverse complement strand
GGTGTCGTGGTTTCCTCGGTCCCGAGTTCGTAGTGGCCGCGGCGGATGTTCTGGACGAACGCGTGCCCCGTAGTGATCACTCGAGTGCAGCGGAGCTGTTTGAGGCCGCGCATCGGCCGTAGCCGGGACTTCAACCGGCCATGATCTGCTTCGATCGGGTTGTTCGCGTACTTCGTCATGACGTGGCGGGCGGTGGGCAGCAACTCATCCAGTACCCGTGGGTAGGCGGGCGCGCGGTCGGTGGTCACTTCAGTGGGATGTGTGCCGTGCTGGAGTGCGCTGGTGAAGAACCGGCGGGCGGCCGCTAGATCCCGCTTCTCCGACACGAGAACATCGATGACCTGCCCGAACTGGTCGATCGCCCGGTACACGTAGCGCCATCGGCCGGCGACCTTGACGTAGGTTTCATCGACGAACCAGCGGTCACCCGGGGCGTGCCGGCAGGGCCGTGCCGCGTCGATCAACAAGGGGAGTGAACCGCTGCACCCAGTGAGAGACCGTGACGTGGTCGATCTCGATGCCACGCTCGGCGAGCAACTCTTCCACGTCACGGTAGGACAGGCCGTAGCGTAGGTACCAGCGCACCGCCAGCACGATGACCTCCCGGGGAAAGCGAAACCCAGCAAAGCTGGACCCCGGCGGAGGCACTCGACGGTGGCGACGACGCATCAGCACAGCTTGCCCCAACGGTCATCCACCAACGCAACAGTGCGTAAACATTCAGCCCTGGGTCTGACCTGCGGTGGGGCTTTTGGTGATGTGGCTCTCGGCGTGTCGGGGTGTTGGTCACGGTGTGATCGGCTGGGATGCGGTTTGATCTTCTGGTGCCTGGGCTGGAGGAGATGTCGCGCGATGAGCTGATCGTCGTCGTGCGCCGTCAGGCTGGGCAGATCAGCGCGCAGGACCAGCAGATCACCGCGCAGGCGGGGCAGCTCGCGGAGCTGATGGAGACCAACGAGGTGCTGGCCGGGAAGCTGGCCCGCCTGGAGCATCTGCTCTCGCGTAACTCGGGGAATTCCTCGAGCCCACCGTCGAAGGACGGTGATCCGGGACGGACCCCGCCACCGCCCAAGCATCGTGGTGGTGGCGCGAAGCGGTCCAAGGGCAAGCAGCCTGGGGCGCCGGGATCGCACCTGGCGTGGACCGAGACTCCTGATGAGCGTCAGGATCGGTTCCCGGAGGGCAGCTGTGGGTGCGGTGAGGACCTGGCCGGCGCGCGGGATCTGGGGGTGGTCGATCGCTATCAGCAGCATGAGATCCCGCGGGTCAGTGTGCGGGTCACCCAGTACGACCAGCACGAGGTGGTGTGCGGCTGCGGGCGACTCCACACCGCGTCCCGGCCCGAGGGGGCCCGGTCGGGGCGGGTCGGGTACGGCCCTAACCTCCAAGCGTTCGCCGTGTACCTGATGGTGGTGCACTTCCTGCCCGCGCACCGGGTCGTCGCGCTGCTGGAGTCGCTGACCGGGACCGCCCCCTCGGTCGGTTTCGTGCACGGCATGCTCGCCCGCACCGCCGGGCTGCTAGGCGTGGTGCACGACCGGATCCGCACCCTGATCACCCTGGCTCACGCGGTGTGCTGCGACGAGACCCCGCTCAAGGTGGGGCCACGCACCCCGAAGCCGGGTAAGAAGAAGGCCGAGCGGTACCTGCTGGTGTTCTGCACCGAGCTCTACACCCACTACCTGCTCGGGGACCGGTCGCTGGCCACGTTCACAGCCTCGGTACTCACCGACCTGGGCGCCCGGGCTGACGGCTCGGCGATCATCGTGCACGACCGATACCAGAACTACGACAACCACCAGCTCGGCAGCTTGATCCACCAGTTGTGTACCCAGCACCTACTCCGAGATCTCGACGGCGCCGCGCAGGTCTACCCCGACGCGGTGTGGCCGACCCAGATCGCCGACGCCCTACGCGAGCTGATCCACCAGGCCAACCTCGCCCGCGACCAGGGACTCAACGCGATCGCCCAGGGCATCAAGACCGCGCTGATCACCCGATTTCGCGACGGGGTCCTGGTCGGGCTGTCCGACACCACCGGCCATGGCACCCGCCCCGGGGAGAGCAAAGCCCGCAACCTGCTCGAAGTCCTCCGCGACCTCCCTCACGACGTGCTGCGCTTCGCCCACGACCTCCACGTGCCCCCCACCTCCAACCAAGCCGAACGCGACCTACGGCCCAGCAAGGTCCAACAAAACACCTCCGGGCGCCTGACCAGCGAAGAACGCACCCGCGACCGCTACACCATCCGCGGCTACCTCTCCACCGCGACCAAACACGGCCACAACGCACTCACCGCCCTCCGCAACGCGATCACCAGCCGACCCTGGATGCCGGCACAACCCGCACCCACCTGAGCACGTGAGCAATCGCAACGCACACCACCGAAGGCGACAGCCGATCGGTGATCAAACCATGCCCCACAACAGCAGCCCAACTGAATGTTTACAACAGTGCCGACCTGGGCAACCGGCGGCTCACCATCGCCGGACGGACCCGCCCGATCGACGAGCTCACCCACCAGATCCTGCTCGAATGGCTCGACCACCGGCGCACCCGCTGGCCCAACACCGCCAACCCGCAT
>JBOHFG010000450.1:0-11251 GCA_050699575.1 Pseudonocardiaceae bacterium | reverse complement strand
CGTTCGTGCCGCTCGACGCCGGGCTCGCGGCGATCAGCGCGCACGCCAAGGGTCTCGGCCACGACGGCGTGATCCTGTTCCTCGACGAGCTCGTGCTCTGGCTCGCTGGGAAGATCGCCGATCCGGCCTTCGTCGCCCGGGAGACCGAGAAGGTTGCCAAGCTCGTCGAGTCCTCCGACGCGTACCGGGCGGTGCCGATCGTCAGTTTCATCGCGCGCCAGCGCGACCTGCGCGAGCTGATCGGGGTCGAGCGCACCGGTGCCGAGTCGTTGTCGTTCCAGGACCAGCTGTCCTACTGGGACGGGCGGTTCGCCACTGTCACCCTGGAGGATCGCAACCTCGAACTGATCGCCGAGAAGCGCATCCTGCGCCCGCGCGACGCGGTCGCCGCCCAGCTCATCGCCGACGCCTTCCGCCGGACCGGCAACCTTCCCGGTGCCACCCGCGACGTGCTCCTCACCGATGGCGACGGGGAGGCGTTCCGCCGGACCTATCCCTTCAACCCGGCGTTCATGCAGACGCTGGTGCACGTCTCCTCGGCGCTGCAGCGCGAGCGGACCGCGCTCAAGCTCATGCAGCAGATCCTGGTCGAGCGCCGCGACGACCTCCGGCTCGGCCAGATCGTGCCGCTCGGCGACTTGTTCGACGCGATCGCCGACGGCAACGACCAGCCCTTCACCGAGAAGCTCAAGCACGAGTTCGAGCAGGCCCGCACCCTGTACCAGCGCACGCTACGGCCGCTGCTGCTCGGCCAGCGCGGGCTCACCGAGGAGCAGGCCGCCGGGCTCGAGGACAACGCTGCAGCTCCGGGCCTGCTCGCAGCGTTCCGCGCCGACGACCGCCTGGTCAAGACACTGCTGCTCGCCGCCCTCGCCCCGGACGTGCCCGCACTGCGCGGGATGACGGCCCGGCGGCTGTCGGCGCTCAACCACGGCACGGTCACCTCCTTGATCCCCGGCCAGGAAGTGCCCGAGGTGGTCCGGCGGCTGCGCAGCTGGGCGAGCCAGGTCGCCGAGCTCAAGGTCGGGCTCGAGGACGACCCCAGCGTGCGGCTGCAGCTCGTGGGGGTCGACCTCGGCCAGATCCTCGACCGGGTCAGCCACGTCGACAACCCCGCGAACCGGCGTCGGCTCTTCCGTGAGCTGCTGCTCTCCGAGCTGGGCATCCGCGATGATGGGGCGCTCGAGCTGGAGCACCCGGTGGTCTGGCGGGGCAGCAGGCGCATCGTTGAGATCGTCTACGGGAACGTGCGTGATCGGGCCGACCTGCGGGATGAGATCTTTTCCCCGTCCCAGGACGGGCGCTGGCGGCTGGTCATCGACTACCCGTTCGACGCGACCACGCACTCTGCCGCCGACGATCGGGCCCGGATGGTGGAGCTGCGGGACGCTCGATCCCGGCGGTGCGTGGCGTGGCTGCCCGCCTTCGTCACCGGCACTGTGCTGGCCAAGGTGGCCACCCTCATCCGTATCGACTACCTGCTCGGGGGAACCCGGCTCGACGAGACGGCCACCCATCTCGGGCCCGACGACCGGCAGCGCGCGCGGGACCTGCTGCGCAACCAGGGCGACGCCCTGCGCACCGAGCTGCGGCTCGTCCTGCGGGAGGCCTACGGGCTTGCCCGGCCCGACGAGAACCACGTGCTCGACTGGACCGACCACCTCGTCAGCCTCGACCCAGGGCTGCGTCCACGGCTCGACGTCGGCCGGTCCTTCCCCGACGCGCTGGCGCACCTCGTCGACCAGTGCTTCACGGCGAGCTACCCCCAGCATCCGGACCTCGACCCGCAGCGCAAGAGCGCTATCGTGGCCACGGCCGAGCTGCGTACCGTCCTTGATGTCGTACGCCGCGCGGCCGACGCGGAGGGTGGGCGCGTCGAGACCGAGAAGTCCGAGCGCCTTGCCCTGCAGAAGCTGGCGCACCCGCTGCGGCTGGGCGAGGAGCACGGCGGTCCGTTCGTGCTCTCGCGGCACTGGGAATCCGAGCTCGAACGGCGCGCTGCGCAATCGGGGCTGGTGGGAGCCGACATTCCCGTCCGGCAGGTGCGGGACTGGCTGGGAGACCTCGGGCTGGACACCCGCGTGGCCAACCTGGTGATCGCGACCTACGCCGAGCTGAGCCGGCGCGCGTGGGTCCGGGCCGGCCGGGTCGTCGAACCACCGGCGACGGTCGACGAGGTCCGCGACGACATGCTGCTGCGCCAGCAGCGCCTGCCGGGCAGCGAGGAGTGGAAGGTCGCCGTCGAGCGGGCTGCAGTGCTGTTCGGGGAGCTCCTGGACGCCCGCGTGATCTCGCCCCGGTCGATGGCAAGGTTTGCCCGGATTACCAGTAAGGCCGACCAGCTCCGCGCCCCAGCCGCTGATCTGCTCGCCGTCCTGGAGAGCTCGCTGGGACGGCTCGGCGTGCCGGAGCAGCCGCTGTCTCCGCGGCGGCACACCGCGGAGACAGCGGTGCGGCTGCTCGACGCGCTGCGCCGCGCTGGAGCACCGGCCGAGCTGGTCGAAGCCCTGGCAGCGGCGGCGATTGACCTGCCGCTGATCACCTTGAGTAAGTCCCTGTCCAGCGCGGCTCACGTCGCCGAGGTGGTCCGGAACACCGATTGGCAGGTGCTCGACCAGCTCGCCACCCTGGACCACCCCGGTTCGCAGGGAGTGCGGGAGATACTGCGCACGGGGGCCGCGGCGAACGAGGACGCGTCCCCGCTGTCCAAGGTCATCGACGGCGCGCGGCGGCGCACCATCGAGATGATCGTCGCGCGACCGACCGCCGAGAAGAAGGTTATGCCGCCGGTGGCGCCTCCCGCGTCCTCGCGCCAGACGTTGCGGGGGCGCCGGGAGCAGGTTCTCGGCGAACTCCGGGCCCTCCTGCCCGACGACGCCGAGGTGGAGATCAGCTACCGGATTCTGGGCGATGGCGACGGCTGAGCTGGCGTCGGCGTCCCAGCGTGCGATTCGCGAACGGGTCCGGGCGCAGCTCCCCCGGCTGGCGTCCGGCGTCGAGGCCGTGATCGGTATCCGCAGTCCCCAAAGCCCGGTGTGGCACGGCGCCGACGCGTTCGACATTGATGGCCGGCCGGTGCGGGTCGCCGCCTGCCCGTCGGTGCTCGCGGTCCTTGATGCGCTCGCGTCTCAGGAACCCGGCAGTGTGTTGGTGCTGCTGACCGACCAGCCGGAGAGCGAGCTCGGCGATGCTGTGCTCGCTCGCGTCCACCGCGGCCGTCTCCTCGAGGCCGACCGCTACACCCTGCTGAACGATCTGCTCGACGCGCGCCAGCTCGACCCGCGGATCCGGGCCGAGCCTTGGCTGGTCGATGCGCTGGTCGAGCTTGCCGCCGCCGACGCGCTGCCCCCCACCGCTGGCGCCATGCTGAGCCGCTTGCGCGTGCTCGCCCTCGTCGCGACGGCCCGGCTGGGCCGCGATCCGGAGCAGACCGACCTCCCGGGACTCGTCGGGATCTTCGATGACTCGGTGTCGCGCCAGCGGTGGCGCGCCTTGGCTCCCGACGAGCGGGCCGGCCTCACCGAGCACCTAGTCTCGGTGCACGGAGGTGCAGCTGCGGTCATCGCGAGCCTCGCCTTCCACCGCGATGACGTGCTCGCCGACCTGCTCGTCGCCCAGGCCATCACCTCCGCACCGGCGTCACACGGCGAGGGCGCCGTGGCGTACGGCCGGTTCATCCAGTCTCGCTTCGACGGCTCAGACTCCGGAGGCATGACCCCTGAGCGAGGCGACCTCAGCGGCGCCGGCGCTGCCGCCGTCGACCTCACCTCCCTGGGCGACTCGGCACGCGTTAGCCAGCAGATCCGCCGAGCCGACGAGACGCTGGAACTGCTCCATGCCGGTGATGTGGCCGTCTACAGCCCGGTTCTGCCGCGCGGGTACCTCGCGCGGCTGGCCCGGGCGGCCGCCGACCTGAACGAGGACACGCTCGCCGACGTGGCACGACATCGCGACGTTGGCACCCAGCCGCACCGCTACCACCGGCTGCTCGCGGCGCTGCGCCTGCGGCGCTGGCTCCAGGCCCCGCCGCCGACGATGGATACCGCGGCGGCGGGGCTCACCCACCATGCACGCGAGCTGGCATGGGTGGACCGGGCACTGGCACAGGTCCGGGTCGGCGACGCCGATCCACGGATCCAGCAGGTGCTCGCGCAGGCCGCCGGGCAGGCCGGAACCGCCCGGGCCGCGATCGACACCGCCTTCGCCGCGCGGCTCGCGGCGGCCCCGGGCACACCAGCACACTTGCTCGCCGTCGAGACGCTGCTGGCGTCGCTCGTCGCGCCGTTGGCCAGGCAGAACCGGGTCCTGCTGGTCGTGGTCGATGGCATGTCCGGTGCGGTCGCGGGTGATCTCGCCGAGGCGCTCACCGACCACCGCAGTGGATGGGCCGAGGTGGTGCGCGCGCCGGACGGCGGCCGGGAAGCTGTCCTGGCCGCGCTGCCCACCGAGACCACCTATAGCCGGGCGAGTCTGCACAAGGCCGGCGCTGACGGCGGAGATCTCGGCGCGGAGCTGGAGCAGGCACTGGGCCCGGACGGGCGTGCCGTCGTCGCCGTCGTGCTCAATGCCGTCGGCGACTCCCTGTCCGGGGGGCGCCGATCGGCCGACCCGTCCTGGCGGCCGGCCGACGTGAGCGGGCTGCCCCAGCTTCTTGACCGGGCGGCCCTGGCCGGGCGCATCGTCGTGCTGACCAGCGACTACGGTCACGTTCCCGAGAACGGCCACCACGGCGGGGCCACCCTCGCGGAGGTCGCGCTCCCGCTCGTGGTGCTGCTTCCACCCGGCATGGACGTACCTGCAGGGTGGCACCCGCACACCCTGGGGCCGCCGGCCTGGTGGCACGGGGTCGATGCGGTTCGCCCCTCCGCGCCGAGCCCGTCACCGGCTCCGGCGCGTCGGCCGGTGGGGAAGACGAAGCCGTCGGCCCGGCAGTCCGAAGCGCTGTTCGACGTGGCTGCCTCGGCGCCCGCGCCGGCTGTAGTCACGAGCCGGGGTGCCCAGCTTGTCGCGTCGGAGTCGTTCCGGTCTGCCTACGCCGGGTTCCCGGCCAATCGGGTGCCCGATCCGGCGGTCTTCGCGGCCGTCGTCGACGCGCTGGTCGCCGCCGGCGGTCGACTCCCGACAGCCTCGGTGCTGGTCGCGGGCGGCAGCGTCGGCCGGAACGAGCGCGGCGTCGTAGCCGCGTTGGGTCGGGTCCTGAACCGCGACAGCTTCCCCGTCATCACCCTGGTCGACGGCGGCCGTGCGGTCGCCCTGGACTCCGGCCTGCTCAATGAGCAGTTCCCGCCGTGATCGATCAAGTCAGCCCCGCGCGGCGGCGCACCATCCTCGCCGCATTGCGCCGGGGCACCGTCCCGGACAGCGGATTGGATCTGCTGGCCGTCGGCCTTGACCGGCTCGCCCCCGCCTTCGACGCTGAACTCGCGGCGTGCCGGGCCGGGGCCGCCGCGTTCACCGCCATCCGCGGCGAGTACGGCGCCGGCAAGACGTTCGCGTCGCGGTGGCTGGGGGAGCGGGCCAAGACCACCGGAATGGCCGTCGCCGAGGTCCAGATCTCCGAGACCGAGACTCCCCTGCACCGCCTGGAGACAGTGTACCGGCGGCTGTGCGAGCGGCTGTCCACGGCCGCCAACCCGCCCAGCGCCTTCCGGCCCGTGCTTGACTCCTGGTTCTACGCGCTGGAGGAGGACGTGCTTGCCGACGGCGCAGTGTCGCCCAACGACGCCGACAGGCTCGGCCGGGCCGTCGAGGCTCTGTTAGAGCGAAGGCTCGCTGCCCTGACACGGACAACGCCGGGTTACGCGGCCGGTCTGCGCGGCTACCGGCGGGCGCTCGCCGAGGGCGACATCGACACCGCGGACGGGGTCGCGGCATGGCTGGCCGGCCAACCGCATGTCGCTGTTTCCGCTCGTCGCCGCGCCGGGGTGCGTGGGGACATCGACCACTTCCTGGCGCTGGGCTTCCTGCAGGGGTTGCTGACCGTGCTGCGCGAGGCCGGCCACACCGGCCTCGTGCTGGTGCTCGACGAGGTGGAGACGCTGCAGCGTGTGCGCAGCGACGCCCGGGGCAAGGCGCTGAACGCGCTGCGTCAGCTGCTCGACGAGATCGACGCCGGACGGTTCCCCGGGCTCTACCTCGTGATCACCGGGACGCCGACCTTCTTCGAGGGCCGCCAGGGAATCGCGCTGCTGCTGCCGCCGCTGGCGCAGCGACTGCACACCGACTTCTCCACCGACCCGCGTTTCGACAACCCGCGGGCTCCCCAGGTGCGGTTGCTCGGCTTCGACCACGAGCGGCTCGTCGAGCTCGGCGCCCGGGTTCGGGACCTCTTCGTTGCGGGCTCCAGCTCCCCGGAGCGGGTGCGGACCGTCGTCGACGACGCCTACCTGGCGGTCTTGGCGGGTGCTGTCGTCGGCAGCCTGGGCGGCAAGGTGGGCGTCGCCCCTCGGCTGTTCCTGCGTAAGCTCGTTGGGGACGTGCTCGACCGCGTCGAGCAGTTCGGCGACTTCGATCCGCGACGGGACTACGCGCTGACGGTGTCTGAGGGCGAGCTGACCGATGTCGAGCGGCAGGCGGCCGCTGGCCCCGACGACATTGAGCTCTGAGTGAGGCGATGTCTGCCGAGTCCGCCGCGTTCGGGCTGCTCCACCCGGTGATCCAGCACCATGTGGTCAACACGCTCCAGTGGTCGGCGTTGCGTCCCTTGCAGGCCGACGCCGTGCAACCAGTCCTGGACGGCGTGGACTGCCTGCTCCTCGCGCCGACGGCGGGCGGGAAGACCGAAGCTGCCACGTTTCCGCTGCTCAGCCGGATGGCGGGCGAGGGTTGGACCGGCACGTCAGTGCTCTACGTCTGCCCGCTGCGGGCGCTGCTGAACAACCTGCACCCCCGGCTCGCCGAGTACGCGGCCTGGGTCGGGCGCACCGCGGAGCTGTGGCACGGGGACACCGGGCAGGGTGCACGCCGTCGGGTGCAGCGCGACCGGCCGGATGTGCTGCTGACCACCCCGGAGTCCCTGGAGTCGATGCTCGTGTCGGCCTCCGTGGACCAGCGGCGGGTCTTCGCGGACCTGCGTGCGGTCGTCATCGACGAGGTGCACGCGTTCGCCGGGGACGATCGGGGCTGGCACCTGCTGCATGTGTTGGAGCGACTCGCCGAGCTGGCGGGAAGCCCGCTGCAGCGCATCGGGCTCTCGGCGACAGTGGGCAACCCTGCTCAGCTGCTCGCGTGGCTGCAGGGGGCGACGCCGGACCGCCCACGTGCCGTCATCGCGCCGCCTGCCCCCGCGGTGTCCAGCGACGTGCAGCTCGACCACGTGGGTTCGCTCGACGGTGCCGCGACCGTCATCAGCCGGCTGCATCGCGGTGAGAAGCGGCTCGTGTTCGTCGACAGCCGCCGCCGCGCCGAGGAGCTCGGCGCCGTGCTCCGGCAGCGCGAAGTGGTCACGTACCTGTCGCATTCCTCGCTGTCGACCGCCGAGCGGCACCGTTCCGAGGAGGCGTTTGCGGAGGCGCGCGACTGCGTGATCGTCGCAACGTCCACATTGGAGCTCGGGATCGACGTCGGCGACCTGGACCGGGTGATCCAGGTCGGTGCACCGCGAACCGTCGCCTCGTTCCTGCAACGGCTCGGACGGACCGGCCGGCGGCCGGGGAACGCGCGGAACTGCCTTTTCCTCGCGCTCGATCTCGACCAGGTCCTGCATGCCGCGGGCCTGCTGCTGCGCTGGTCGCAGGGATGGGTGGAGCCCGTGACGCCGCCGCCGTCACCCCGTCACATTGTCGCCCAGCAACTGCTCGCGCTGGCGCTGCAGGAGAACACCGTCGGACGCAAGACCTGGCCGCAGTGGTGGCACGGCCTTGCGCCGATGCGTGCTGACGGCGAAGAGGTCCTGCGGCACCTCATTGACGAGGGCTACCTCGAGACCGATGGCGACCTCGCCTTCATCGGTCCAGAGGCCGAGCGCCGGTTCGGCCGCCGGCACTTCTCCGATCTCATGGCCGTGTTCACCTCGGCGCCAGAGTTCGTCGTGCTGGCCGGCCGCGACGAGATCGGGTCGGTAAGCGACGACCTGCTGCTTGCCGACACCGACGGGGCCTCGCGGGTGCTCCTGCTCGCCGGCCGGGCCTGGCTCGTGACGCACGTCGACTGGAAACGCCGGCGGTGTTTTGTGGAAGCCACGGATCTGCCCGGGCGCGCGACGTGGGGCGGACTGGGTAGTGGATTGTCGTTCGAGATCAGCCGCGGGATGCGGGATGTCCTGCTCGGCGACGACGTGGCCGGCCTCGGGCTCTCGCGGCGGGCCGCCGGCGCTCTCGCCGAGCTCCGGGACCACCACGGCGGGCATGTCACGAGCAGCGGAACCGTGATCCGGCGTAGTGCCGACGGGGACCTGCACTGGTGGACCTGGGCCGGGTCTGCCGCCAACCGCACGCTGCAGGCGTCGCTCGGTGACCTGGCCGATCAGCACCAGCGGATTGGTGACCAGGCCCTCCGGCTTCGGCGCTGCGACGACTTGCGCACCGTCGCCGCGGCCATGACCACGGTCGGCGCGCAGGCCAGCACGGCACCGGCCGTCGACAGCCGGGCAGTAGTTGGCTTGAAGTTTTCAGCAGCACTGCCCCCCGCTCTCGCTGAGGCGACAGTCGCCGGGCGCGTCGGCGACGCGGAAGGCGCGCGGCGAGCGCTGGACGAACCGCGAGTGCTTCACAACGAGCCATGACCGCGCGGTGATAGAGCTGCGCCCGAGCTTGCAGGAGAGTCGCTTTGGTTGTTGTTCTAGTTGTAAAATGGGTAGCATGATGAGTATGGACGAGGAACGGGAAGTCTATCCGAACGCCCCGGTGGTCCTCGTTGCGCTGGAGGTACGCCACCCAGTAACCGACCCGCTAACTGCCGTCCAGCGGAACATGATCAAGAGGCGTCTAGGCGGTCACGTCCCGATTATGCGGACTGGGCAGGTGCAGCAGCTGACCGTTGTGCAGCCGGTTGGGGGTCCGCCAGTCGCGCCTGAGCTGCGAGCTGAGGAGTTCCCGAGGTACTTCAGCCGGGACAATACGGCGGCGGTGTCAGTGCGAGCCGAGGCGGTCATCGTCGAAACGACCCGATACGTGCGGTGGGAACAGATGCGGGCGCTCATCGCCGACGTGCTTGCGGTGAGACAGGAGATAGGCGGCGTCGATGGTGTCGAGCGGGTCGGCCTCCGCTACGTTGATGAGATCCGGGTCCCCGGCGGCCCTGAGCAGAATTGGGCGCCGTGGATGGATCCCACGCTGGTCGGGCCGGCCGTGGTTGGCGACGAGCTCGGCCTGGCCGCCGCTCATTGGCAGGGCATCGGTGTCTTCACCCCGGGGCCAGAGCGGACGATCGTGCTGCGCTACGGGCCTCGGGAGGGGTTCGCCGTGGATCCGGGTGGAGACCTGAAGCGCTCTCCTGCCACTCCTGGTCCATTCTTCCTCATGGACATTGACAGCTTCTGGACGCCAAGCGAGGGGGTCCCTGAGTTTGACGTCAAGGCACTGCTGGCCACCTGCGATGAGCTTCATACCCCGGCGCGTACATTGTTCGAGCGGCTTATCACTGATCGCTTGAGAGAGGAAGTCCTCCGTCATGCCCAGTGATCGAAATCGGGACTTGCTTGAGCCGGGCACCGCTGGGAGCCACATCAATCCTCCACCACCGCTAACGACAACAAAGACCGTGGTCACGGTCCTGACCGAGGAGGTCGGCTACATCCGCCAGCAGGCGCGGAACCTGCACGAGGCGACCGGCGAGCTGCACCAGCAGAGCCAATACGCCGACTGGAACGATCGTACGAACACGCGGGGCCGGGCGAGCGCTCAGGAGATGCTCGACGAGCTGGCCCGCCTCGGGTTCGCTTGGAGAGACGTCGCCAAGCTGGTGGGTGTCAGTGTGGCTGCCATCCAGAAATGGCGACGGGGGGAGGGCACGACGGGTGAGAACCGCCAGAAAGTGGCCAGCCTGCTTGCTGCCTGCGACCTCGTATGCGAGCACTACGGCATCCAGGAGGTTTCCTCCTGGTTCGAGATGCCCCTGCAGCTCGGGGTGCCAGTGACGCCGATTGACCTTTGGGCCTGCGGCCGGTCGGATCTGGTCTTGGACTTCGCCAGCGGCCACACCGACTCCGAGCAGGTTCTCACTGACTGTGACCCGCGGTGGCGTGACCGGTACCGGTCAGACTTCGAGGCCTTCCGCGCCGCTGACGGGCAGCTGTCGATCCGCCCAAAGGCGCGTTGAGCGTGGCGCACGATCTTGAATACCCCGGCGCGGATGGGGTCCCGGATTGGGGCAGCCTCTACCGAGCTCGGGGCGACGAGGTTGTGCGCCACCGTCCCGTCTTCACGGGTGATGTCTTCGAGAAGGTCCCAGTGCAAGGGCTTGGGGAATGCAAGACCAAGACGGTGATCATTCTGCAGCACCCGTGCGCCCTGCGGTCAAACGGAGTCGATCTGCACTCCCGGCTCATGGTGGCTGAGCTTCGTAACCACAAGATCATCCCCGTCGAGGACTGGACCGGGCACATGGGCAAGATGCCGTTACCCGATCTGATTCCAGCTTTGGAGACTGTGAAGGCGGCACCAGGCAGGCTTCTTTGACGAGCCCTACCTCGTAGGCACCGACGACCTCGCCATGGAGAAGCGAATCGCCTGTTTGTCACAAACGGGGGTCAACCTGCTTCTGCAGCGTTGGGTCCACCACAACAGTCGAGTAGTGGTGCCGACGGCGACGTACCAGGCGGTGTCCAGCTCGGCGTATGAGGAGGCAGACCTCATCGAAGAGTGGTGCGAGGAACGGGTCGAGGCCGCGCTGGAGGTTCAAGAGGCCTCTATCGAGGCGATAAAGTGGCTTCGAGAGGACACCAGCGGCGGCGTTACTCGCCAACGGATGCTAGAAGATCCTCAGAACCGGAGCACCGTGCGCCAGCAGATGCGCGCCGCCCTGCGTCAGCTGCGGTAGTCGGCGATGATCGTTCAGCTGGCTGGGCTGCCTGGCACCGGCAAAAGCACCCTGGCCGCCGAACTTCTCCACCGGCTGGCGGGCCAGGCGTTACTCCTGGACAAAGACCGCGTCCGGCACGCGCTATTCGGCCCCCGCCACATCCTCTACACCCGCGAGCAGGACGACTTCTGCATGGTCACCCTGTTCCGCGCCGCCGCCTGGCAGCTCCGCCGCACTCCCGGCTGCATCGTCATCCTTGATGGCCGCACCTGCTCCCGCGCCTACCAGCTCA
>JBOHFG010000449.1:0-11638 GCA_050699575.1 Pseudonocardiaceae bacterium | reverse complement strand
GCATCGCCGCGGCGAAGGTGAGCACCAGCGCCTCGAACAGCACCGTGAACCCCGACCCCGGGCGCGCCCACGGCACGTCCACCTGCCGCACGCCGTGGCCGGGGCAGCGCACCCGCGGCAGCCGGGCGTGCAGCAACGCCGTGTGCTGGAAGAAGTCCAGATGCCGCCACGTCTTCTCCACCGTGTCATGCACCGCAGCGCACCCCTGCGCACAGTCCTTGGCCGGGCAGGCGAACCGGGCACCACGCGCGAAGTCCAGATACCGATCCAGCTGGGTGGCCCCGGCGTCGAACTCGCTGCGGGTCACCCGCCACGGCCCGCTCAGCCCTAGCGCCGCCGTGAACAACCCCAGCTCATCCCTACCCCGGCGACCCCCAGCTACGTGACCATCACGGACAGTCACACAGCCAACGAAACCATCACCCCCTCGTCAACCCGCCACGCCGAGACCACACCATTTGATCATCACTCGATCCCCAAACCCACTTGATACAGCGAGGAGCCTCCGACCGCCGCTTGAAGTTCAGTGCGATACTCTACTGAAAGTCCCATGGGAAAATTATTCCACGACATGTGACAAAAGTAAAATTAAACATATCTATCTACGCTAGTACAACCCGTGTCGCGACACCAACGAGGCTCCCGCCACGCTGAACCGGCAGTTCACACAGGTCACATCCGGGCTTATCTGGTGCGCGTAGTCCTCGTGAGCCGGGTGCTCGCGGAGCTGTGATGGTCGCAAGGTCGGCACTACCAGACCACCGACGCCATTGCGTCACTATTTCTTTGGTGAAAATAATGAGCTAATCATCGATCCTGGACGTCGGCCAGTGGATCGTGAACTATCCGATTCTGCGCTCACCCTGGTTGTTCTTGACGTGTTGTTCTATCACTGGGTGCCGGGGCCGCTGCGCGTGTTCTCTTTCTTCGGGAAGCACCTCTGGCTTCTCGGCGCCGTCGTGCTTCTCGGCGTCGTCGGTGCTGTAGTTGGTGGCTGTTTGAGGGTGTCTCACCACCCGGTTGGTAGTCCTTGAAGAGCCACCAACTACAGGGGGATGTTGCTGTGTGCGCCGCGACCCGCGGGTGCCGCGGCCAGCGCTTGGGCCAGGCGTCGCCGGGTCTGGGCCGGCTTGATCACCTCGTCCACCACGCCGATCGCCACGGCGCGGTCGACCCCGCCGGCGATCTGCTCGTGGTGCTCAGCAAGTTTGGCGTGCAACGCTTCCCGCTCGTCTTCCGCCGCGGCAGCCAACGCCCGGCGGTGCAGGATGCCCACCGCGGCCTTGGCGCCCATCACAGCAACCTGGGCGTCGGGCCAGGCGAAGACCTGCGTGGCGCCCAGTGACCGGGAATTCATGGCGATGTAGGCACCGCCGAAGGCCTTGCGCGTCACGAGGGTGACGCGCGGGACGATCGCTTCGGCGAAGGCGTGTAGCAGCTTGGCGCCGCGGCGGACCACACCGTCCCATTCCTGACCGACGCCAGGCAGGTACCCGGGCACGTCGACCAGGACGAGCATGGGCACCCCGAACGCGTCGCACATCCGCACGAAGCGCGACGCCTTCTCGGCTGACGCGGAATCCAGACATCCCCCCAGCCGCAGCGGATTGTTCGCGATCACCCCGACGGTGCGCCCGGTCAGCCTGCCCAGCCCGACCACGATGTTGGGCGCCCATTTGGGCTGGAGTTCAGCGAACCCGCCGGCCGGATCGGGCTCGTCCAGCATGGCGTGCAGCAACGGGTGTACGTCGTAGGCGCGTTGGTGCTCGGCGGGCAAATACTCGGCGAGGTCGACCTCCTCGCTGATCGAGTGCAGGTCGAACATGCCAGGGCGGGCGAACAGCCCGGCGATCTGCCGGGCCCGTTGCAATGCGTCGGTCTCGGATTCGGCCACCACATGCGCCACACCGGATTTCTTGCCGTGCGCGCTGGGACCGCCCAGCGCCTCCATATCGATCTGCTCGCCGGTGACGCTGCGGACTACATCGGGACCGGTGACGAACACCCGCCCCTCCGGGGCCATGATCACGATGTCGGTGAGCGCCGGACCGTAGGCAGCCCCACCCGCGGCGGCCCCGAGGACCACGGAGATCTGTGGCACCCGCCCGGAGGCCCGGACCATGGCGGCGAACACCTGGCCGACGGCGTCGAGCGCTTCCACGCCCTCGGCCAGCCGCGCCCCACCGGAGTGCCACAACCCGATCACCGGCGACCGCTCTCGGAGCGCGGTATCAATGGCCTCCACGATGTGGCGGCAGCCCTCCGAGCCCATCGCACCGCCCATTGTGGTCGCGTCGGTGCAGTAGGCGATCACTTTGGCGCCGTCGACGCGACCGCGGGCGGCGACCGCTCCACTGCTGTCGCGGGGTCGCAGCGAGATCATCGTGCTCGGGTCGAACAGGCACGTCAGGCGTAGCTCTGGGTCACGCGGGTCCATGGGTGCCTTCCCTGGGCTGGTCAGACCGAGGTGAAAGCGAGCGCGACGTTGTGCCCGCCGAACCCGAACGAGTCGTTGACGGCGGCGTGCAGGTCCACCTCACGAGCGGAGCCGGTCACGACATCGAGCTGTACGCCCGGATCGAGGTCCTCCAGGTTCAGCGTCGGGGGCACGACACCGTCCCGCAGCGCCAGGACGCACGCCAGGCTCTCGACAGCACCGGCGGCGCCGAGCAGGTGGCCCAGGGCCCCCTTGGGGGCGGTGACTACGGCATGGTTACCCACTGCGGTCCGGATGGCGGCGGCCTCCGCGACATCGCCGACCAGGGTCGCGGTGGCGTGCGCGTTGACGTGCCCGATGTCGGCCTTAGCCAGGCCTGCGGTGCGTAGCGCGGCCGAGATTGCCCGGCCCGCTCCGATCCCTTCTGGCTCGGGCGCGGTGATGTGGTGACCGTCCGAGCTGGTGCCAATCCCGGCCAGCCGACCGTGCCGGGTGGCTCGGCGAGCCGCGGCGAACTCGGCCCGCTCGAGCACCATCATCCCCGCACCCTCGCCCAGCACGAACCCGTCCCGTGCCATGTCGAAGGGGCGGGAGGCCCGTTCGGGCTCGTTGTTGCGGGTGCTCATGGCCCGCATCTGGGCGAACCCGGCCAACGTGATGGGAACGATGCACGCTTCGGCACCACCGGCTACCACCACGTCGACCTCCCCAGCTCGCAGCATCCGCCACGCGATGGCCAACGCCTCGGCACCGGAGGCGCACGCCGCGACTGGGGCGTGCACGCCGCCGCGGGCGCCGAGATCCAGACCGACATGTGCGGCCGGACCGTTGGGCATGAGCATCGGGATGGTCAGCGGCGAGATCTTACGCATCCCCGTGCTCTCGAGCAGGTCGTCCTGCCCGAGCAGGGTCAGCGCGCCACCGATACCAGTGCCGATCACGACAGCCAGCCGCTCGGGCTCGACGTCCGGGGGGCCAGCGTGCTGCCAGGCTTCCCGTGCGGCGATCATCGCGACCTGCTCGCAACGGTCCCAGCGGCGGGCCTGCACCCGCGGGAGCGCGTCGGCCGGCTCGACCGCCAGTTTCGCGGCAATCCGGACGGGCAGGTCGAAGCGATCACCCCAGTCCTCGGTCAGCGCGACGACCCCGCTCTTGCCGGACCGCAGGGCGGTCCAGGTCGATTCGACGTCCCCGCCGAGCGGGGTAGTCGCCCCGAGCCCCGTGATGACTACCTCAGGAGTCATCACGCCTCCACGGGAACACGTGCGTCGTCGACGTCATGCGGTGTGCGCGACGTAGTCCACGGCGTCGCCGACGGTCTTGAGGTTGGCCAACACATCGTCGGGCACCTTGACGCCGAACCGGTCTTCCACCTGCACAGCGATCTCGACCATGGAGAGCGAATCGATGTCCAGTTCGTCCACGAAGGACTTCTCCAAGGTGATCTCGCTGGTCTCGACACCCGCCACCTCGTTCACGATCTCAGCGAGGTCATGGAGGATTTCCTCGTTCGTCACTGCATGTATCCCTTCTGTCAGTCATCAATGATCATGAATTCACGGCAGGATCACCGCTTGGCCCGCGTAGGACAGCCCAGCGCCGAACCCGACCAGCAGCGCGAGGTCCCCGGACCGGACTCGGCCTTCGGCTCGCATGTGGTCCAGCGCGAGCGGTATCGACGCGGAGGACGTGTTGCCCGAGTGGACGATATCGTCGGCCACCACCATGTCTGCACGGGCTCCGGCTGCCCGCATCTGCTTGGCGATGGTCTCAACGATGCGCAGGTTGGCCTGGTGCGGTACCAGCACGTCGACGTCGGCCGGCGCGAGCCCGGCCAGCTCCAACGCCCGCAGCGCCACCGGCGCGATCTGCGTGATCGCCCACCGGTACACCTCCTGGCCCTCCTGACGGATGAAGGAGTTGCGGTCGGCTACGACGATGGTGTCCACCAGGTCCCCCGCACTGCCGGCCGCAATTGGGCCGATCCCGGGCCGCTCGTCATGGCCGGCCGGACCGACCACCGCGGCGCCCGCGCTGTCGGCGAAGATGATGCACGTGGAGCGGTCCGTGGGGTCGACCCAGTCGGACAGCTTCTCCGCGCCGATCACCAGCACGTGCCGCGCGGAGCCGGCGCGGATCATGTCGGATGCGGTGCCCAGCCCGTAACAGAAGCCGGCGCAGGCGGCGTTGATGTCGAAGGCCGGGGCGGCCCGCACGCCGATCCGGTCCGCGGTCTGGCCAGCAGCGTTGGGTATGTGCGAGGGCATCGTGCAGGTCGCGACCAGCACCGCGTCGATCTCTGAGGGAGCCAGCCCGGCGTCGGCCAGCGCCTTGGCGCCCGCATCGACCGCCATGTCCACTACCGACTCGTCGGTGCGGGCGAAGCGCCGCTCGGCGATGCCCACCCGGTTTTGGATCCACTCGTCGGTGGTCTGCACCCCGCGGGCGGTGATGTCGGCATTGGTCACAATCTGCTTGGGTTGGGCACTCCCCAAGCCGAGGAGGCGCGCCCCAGCGGTCGGGGTGAGCTGCCGGAGGCGCGGGCTCACGCTGGCGTTCCTGTTGGGTCGGCTCCGGAGCGGTCGGCTTCAGGGTGGTCGGCTTCAGGGTGGTCGGCTTCAGGGTGGGCAGCTTCAGGGTGGGCAGCTTCAGAGTGGGCAGCTTCAGAGTGGGCACTGATCAGATCAGCGACCTTGTCGAGGTCCTCGGGAGTTTTCAAGGCCAGCCTGACCGTGCCTTTCAGATCTCGTTTGACCATGCCGGACAGCGCGCCGGCGGGAGGAAGCTCGACCGTCGCGGTGACAGTCAAGGCACGCAACGTTGCCATGCAGCAGTCCCAGCGGACGGGCGTGACCACCTGGGTGATCAGCCGTTGCAGCATCGCTGCGCCATCGGTCACCACTTCGCCGTCGGCGTTGGTCAGCAGTGGACGCATCGGGTCCTTGGTGGTGAGTTGGGTGGCGTACTGGGCCAGCGCCCGCTTGGCCGGGGCCATGAACCGGGTGTGGAATGCCCCGGCAACGTGCAGTGGCCGCACCCGCGCCTGGGCAGGCGGGTGCTGGGCCAGCGTCGCCAGCGCATCGAGGCGGCCCGCGGCGATGATCTGGCCGGCGCCGTTGTGGTTGGCCACGTCCAGTCCCAGCCGGCTCAGCACCGCCGCGACCTCATCGGGATCGCCCCCGAGCACCGCGGACATCCCGGTCTGCTCCACCGCGCACGCCGCAGCCATCTCCTGGCCACGGATGGCGGCGAACGCGACCGACTCGTCAGCGGTGAGCACCCCAGCCACTGCTGCCGCGGTGAGCTCGCCGACCGAGTGCCCGGCGACCGGGGCGTCGGCCGGCAGGTCTACCCGCCGGGCCAATTCTTCGGCGGCGAGCAACGATAGGGCCACGACCAGCGGCTGAGTCACCGCGGTGTCCTTGATCTCCTCGGCGTCCGCCGTCGTGCCCAGCCGCTGAAGATCTAGCCCGGTGGTCGCTGACCACGCCGCGATCCGGTCTGGCGCATCCGTCAGCTCCAGCCAAGGTGCCAGCATGCCCGAAGTTTGGGCACCTTGTCCGGGTGCGAGCAGCGCGATCACCCGGTCTACTGAACACCCTGCCCGCCTGCGGCGGTGATGCTGTCGTTCACGAAGTCCGCCGAGGCATTCTTGTCGGGTATCTACAACATCCTCACCAGAGGCCGCGGGACCGAGCCAGCCGACCGACCGCCATGCCTACTCGCAGCACCAGCCCGTCCCGTGGGTCACCGGGTACCCGTCCGGTGATGTCGGTGATCCGGCGCAACCGGTAGCGGACCGTGTTGGGGTGCACGAACAACCGCCGGGCGCAGGCTTCCAGTACCCCGCCGGCGTCGAAGAATGTGTCGAGCGTCTCGACCAGCCCACCGCCGGCCGCGGCCAGCGGCCGCATCACCTGGTCGACCAGCAGCCGTTCCGCTTCCGGGTCCCCGGCCAGCGCGCGTTCGGGAAGCAACTCGGCGGCCGGCACCGGCCGCGGCGCTGTCGGCCAGGCCGCCACGGCTCGCAGCCCGGACAGGGCGTCCGCGGCGCTGCGGTGCGCTTCGGCCAGCGACGGGACCGTTGGCCCGACGACCACCGGACCGTCCCCGAAGGCCTCGATCATCCAGTGCTGGTCCCCCGCTGGGTCGGGGCGGCCGCTGACGACCAGCACCAGGCGGGATCCCTGCACCCCGACGAGCATCCCGCGGCCGGTGCGCACGGCGATTCCGCGAACGTCGGAGAGCACCTCCGGCGGCTCGTCCGGCGGCGGATTGCCGACCAGCACCGTCGCCGGAGCGGTTGGTTCCAAACCCAGCGCCGCCGCGCGGGACAACAGTGACTCCTCGCCGTCCCCGCGCATGATGCCGTCCACTACTAGCGCTTCCAGCCGAGCGTCCCAGGCACCTCGGGCTTCGGCCGCCCCTGCGTAGGTGCTGGCGGCGGCGAAGGCGACCTCGCGGCTGTAGCGCAGCGAGGCCTCGGTGAGTACGGCGCGCTCGGCGTCGTCCGCGGCGAGCGCGGGTAGTTGCTGTTCGAACACCAGGGTAGCGATCCGGACCAGCTCGACGGTCTGGCGCAGGCTCACCCAGCGGCTCAGCTCACGGGGAGCGGTGCGGAACGCATCGACAGTGAGTTTGATCGAGTGCTGCGGATCTTTGAGCCACTCGACGAAGTTCGCCACGCTGGTCTGGGTGACCAGCAGGATCCCGGCCCGCTGGTCGGCGGGAAGCCGGCAGAACCAGGGATAACGCAACTCCATCTCCGCCACGCTGGCCGTAGCGAGCCCACCGGAGGCCAGTGCCAGCCTGCGCAATGTGCTGGCCGGCAGCGGGTTAGCGTCAACCCGGACGGTCATGGGGTTCAGCATCGCACGGACAACGGGGAGTGAACGTGAGGGGAACCGGGAATGGTGTTGCTCCGATACTGTTTGTCACAGGTTATACCCGGTCGAGGAGAAACGGTCGAGGAGAAACGATGGCCAGCTCACCACCCAAGCTCGTGTCCCAGCTCGACCTGCGCCGGGCGGAAGAGCGCAAGCACACCGCGCTCGAGTGGCTGAGCTCCCGGCACAGCTTTTCCTTCGGGCGTCACTACGACCCCGCAAACACCCACTTCGGCTTGCTGTTGGTGAACAACGACGACGTCGTGCAGCCCGGGATGGGGTTCGAGACCCACCCGCACCGTGACATGGAGATCGTCACCTGGGTGCTGGACGGCTCCCTGGTACATGAGGACTCTCAGGGCAACACCGGGGTGATCTACCCTGGGCTGGCCCAGCGGATGAGTGCCGGTACCGGGATCACGCACTCCGAGAAGAACGACTCCTGGCGGATGGACGACGAGCCGCACGATCAGGATGTGCACTTCGTGCAGATGTGGATACCTCCGGATACCCGCTCGATCGACCCCAGTTACGAGCAGCTGGACATCAACAGCGAACTGGGCCCGGTCGACGCGGGGTCGGGCGAGCTCGTGGTGGTGGCGTCCGGAATGGACGCCCACCGGGACTGCCGAGCGATCTTCATCCGGCAGCGGCATGCGGCCCTGCATGCGGCGCGGCTGCAACCCGGCGCCAGCGTCGCTTTGCCGGCCGCAGCGTTCATGCACCTCTTCGTCGCCCGTGGTGCGGTAGAGCTGGAGGGCACCGCCCCCCTCCTCAACACCGGCGACGCCGTACGACTAACCGCCGCCGGACCCCAACGAGTCACCGCCGCCCCCACCGGCGCCGAGATCCTAGTCTGGGAAATGACCGCCGCTCTCACCACCGCCTAACCGCCGTCCGTTTCCGCCGCGTAGCCCCGACATGGAGACATATCGGGGTTATCGAGTCCCTGATAACCCCGATATGTCTCCATGTCGGGCGGGGCTAGGCGACGCTGGGGTCGTTGATGTGGTATTTGTGGGCAGCTTGGATGGGGATGGACTGGTTTAGTTCGCCGCGGCGGGCTAGGATGGCCAGAGTTGCTACGGTGATCGACTCGGCGTCTACGAGGAAGTGTCGCCGGGCCGCCGGGCGGGTGTCGGAGAAACCGAACCCGTCCGTGCCGAGGGTGACCAGTTCGGTGGGCACCCAGGGACGGATGAGGTCGGGCACTGCGCGCATCCAGTCCGATACCGCGATCAGTGGTCCCGCCGTTGCTTGCAGTGCTCGGGTGACGTGTGGCACCCGGGGCTCGGCATCGGGGTGCAGCAGGTTGTACCGGTCGATCTCGACAGCTTCGCGACGCAGCTCCGTCCAGGATGTCGCCGACCACACGTCGGCCTGCACGCCCCACTCCCGGGCCAGCATCTCCTGGGCTCGCAGGGCCCAGGGCAGTGCCACCCCAGAGGCCGCGAGCTGCACGCGGGGTCCGTCGGCGTCCGGTGCTGGCGCATACCGGTACAGGCCGCGCAGCAAAGCCTCGACGTCAAGGTCCGCGGGCTCAGCCGGCTGGCGGTAGGGCTCGTTGTAGATGGTGAGGTAATAGAAGACGTTTGGATCGCGCCCGTCGTCGCCGTACATCCGGCGCAGCCCGTCCCGGACGATGTGCGCGATCTCGAAGCCCCAGGCCGGGTCATAGGCGACCACGGCGGGGTTGGCCGCAGCGAGCAGCACGGAGTGCCCATCGTTGTGCTGCAGTCCTTCGCCCACCAGCGTGGTGCGCCCGGCGGTCGCGCCGAGCAGGAACCCGCGGGCCATCTGGTCGCCGGCGGCCCACAGGCCGTCGCCGGTGCGTTGGAAGCCGAACATCGAGTAGAAGATGTAGACCGGGATCAGTGGCTCGTTGTGCGTGGCGTAGGAGGTCCCTGCCGCGGTGAACGACGCGGTGGAGCCCGCCTCGTTGATGCCCTCATGCAGGATCTGGCCGTGCTCACTCTCCCGGTAGGCCAGCATCAACTCGGCATCCACCGAAGTGTAGAGCTGCCCGTGCGGATTGTAGATCTTCTGAGTGGGGAACATCGAGTCCATGCCAAACGTGCGCGCCTCGTCCGGGATGATCGGCACGAATCGCGGCCCGATCTCGCGATCCTTGATCAGCTCACGAAGCTGCCGGACGAACGCCATCGTCGTGGCGACCTCCTGATTGCCCGACCCGCGGCGCAGCACCTCGTAGACCTTGTCGCCGGGCAGCACCAGGGTCTTGGACTTGGTGCGTCGTTCAGGGAGGAATCCACCGAGCGCTTTGCGCCGCTCGCACAGGTACTGGATCTCCGGTGCGTCCGGCCCCGGATGGTAGTACGGCGGCAGCCAGGGGTCCTGTTCCAGCTGCGCGTCGGTGATGGGGATGCGCTGGGCGTCGCGGACGTGCTTGAGATCCTCCAGGGTGAGCTTCTTCATCTGGTGGGTGGCGTTGCGGGCCTCGAAGTGCGGGCCCAGGCCGTAGCCCTTGATGGTCTTGGCCAGGATCAGCGTGGGCTGGCCGTGGTGCTGGGTGGCGGCTTGGTAGGCGGCGTAGACCTTGCGGTAGTCGTGTCCTCCGCGCTTAAGGTTCCAGATGTCGGTGTCGGACAGGTCTTTGACGAGTTCCTTGGTGCGCGGGTCACGGCCGAAGAAGTGTTCCCGCACGTAGCCGCCGTCGTTGGCCGTGTAGGTCTGGTAGTCACCGTCGGCCGTGACGTTCATCAAGTTCACCAGCGCGCCCTGCCGGTCAGCGAACAGCAGGCCGTCCCACTCGCGGCCCCAGATCACTTTGATGACATTCCAACCGGCGCCGCGGAAGAACGACTCCAGCTCTTGGATGATCTTTCCGTTGCCCCGGACCGGGCCGTCGAGGCGCTGCAGGTTGCAGTTCACCACGAAGGTGAGGTTGTCCAGCCCCTCGGTGGCCGCGACCTGGATCTGCCCTCGAGACTCCGGCTCGTCCATCTCACCATCGCCGAGGAAGGCCCAGACGTGCTGGTCGGAGGTGTCTTTGAGGCCGCGGGCCCGCAGGTAGCGGTTGAGTCGGGCCTGGAAGATCGCGTTGATCGCGCCCAGCCCCATCGAGACGGTGGGGAACTCCCAGAAGTCGGGCATCAGCCGAGGGTGCGGGTAGGACGGCAGGCCGCCACCCGGCCCGGCGTGGGAGACCTCCTGGCGGAACCCGTCGAGCTGGGCGGCGGACAGCCGGCCCTCCAGGAACGCCCGAGCGTAGATGCCGGGCGACGCGTGGCCCTGGATGTAGACCTGGTCACCGCCGCCGGGATGGTCCTTGCCCCGGAAGAAGTGGTTGAAACCCACCTCATAGAGCGCGGCCGAGGAGGCGTACGTGGAGATGTGCCCGCCAACCCCCACGCCGGGACGCTGCGCCCGGTGCACCATCATCGCCGCGTTCCACCGGATCCAGGCGCGGTAGCGCCGCTCGGTGTCCTCGTCACCGGGGAACCACGGCTCGTTCTCGGTGGGGATGGTGTTGACGTAGTCCGTACTGGTCAACGACGGTACGCCGATGCCCGTCTCGCGGGCCCGCTCGAGCAGCCGCAGCATCAGGTACCGTGCCCGCTGCTTGCCCCCGGACAGCACCGCGGAGTCGAAGGCTTCCAACCACTCCGCGGTTTCGTCCGGGTCGATGTCTGGCAGGTGAGCCGCCATCCCGTCGCGGATGACCCGCACCCGAGCGGGTGGGCGATCTTTCTGCGTGGTCAAGGGGTCTCCTCGCCTTAAACTGTCGTGTCGCGCCGGCCCGCGGTAACGTGGCGCTGGCTGCCCGTCACCATCGTGCCTCAATGCGTGTCGGGCTCGCCGATCGGTGTCACCGCTGTCCACCGGTTGCCCAGCCGGGCAACCCCACATCGGCGTGTCCCGCCGCTGGCAATTGCGCTCCAGGTGGCCGCAGTGTTCGCTGGGACGCCATCGGGGTTATAACTCGCCGGGCGGAGCGCGCCGGGCATGACATTGTGGAGGGGTGAACACCGTGGTCGCCGCTGCGGCGGGAGACACCGGCAAACTCGGCGTTGCCGAGAGGCTCGGGATCGAATCGGACATGGTCGTCCAAGAGCTCGGCTGGGACGAGGACGTCGACGATGACGTGCGCGCGGCGATCGAGGAGGTGATCGGCGCCGACCTAGTGGACGAGGACTCTGACGAGATCGTGGATGTGGTGCTGCTGTGGTGGCGCGACCAGGACGGCGATCTCGTGGACACCCTCGTCGACGCTAGGGCGCCGTTGGCTGATACGGGTGTGATCTGGGTGTTCACACCTAAGACTGGCCGGGCCGGCCATGTGGAGCCCTCGGAC
>JBOHFG010000448.1:0-7144 GCA_050699575.1 Pseudonocardiaceae bacterium | reverse complement strand
GGCCCCTCCAAGCCGAACGTGTACGCCACCCGACCCGACGCGACACTGCCCGAGCTCCCCACCGCCAGGTAGCCCTCGAACTCGTCGGCAACGCGGCTCCGCGTGCCGTAGTTCTGATAGCAGATGCCGGTGAATACCCCTGTGTCACTGCCCCGAACCGACGTCGGGTCGATCCCGGCCCGCTCGAACACCTCCCACGACGTCTCCAACAACAACCGCTGCTGCGGGTCGATCGTCACTGCCTCACGAGGACTGATCCCAAAGAAACTGGCGTCAAAGTCACCCGCTTTGTGCAGGAAGCCGCCCTCACGGGCGTAACATTTGCCGACTCGCACCGGGTCCGGGTCGTAGAGCCCGGCCAGGTCCCACCCGCGATTACTCGGAAAACCCGAAATCGCGTCCGCCCCATCCGCCACCAACTGCCACAAATCCTCCGGCGAACACACCCCACCTGGGAACCGACATGCCATCGCCACCACCGCGATCGGTTCCTGCTTGCCTGCCTCCAGGTCCGCGAGGTGCTGGCGGGTCTGGTGCAGCTCAGCGGTCACCCACTTGAGGTAATCAACGATCTTCTCGTCGTCGGTCATCCGGATACACCTTTTCTCCTGGTAAAGTGGTTCTCATGCCGAGGTGGCCATGTCGGCGTGCAGGTCGGTCGGGAGATCCCTGCGGTACCTGACGTTGAGCTTGCGGTACACGCGGGTGAGATGCTGTTCCACGGTGCTCGCCGTAATGAACAGTTTGTTGGCAATCCCGCAATTGGTGTAACCGGCGACAGCCAACGCCGCGACACGCCGCTCAGCTCCGGTGAGCGAGTCGATCCCCGTGGAACTCTCGGACTGTGGAACGGTGCGGCCGACGGTCGCGGGTTCCCGGAGCGTTGCTTGGCACAGCGGCGTGGCGTCGCAGGTCTTCGCCACGTGCCACGCCCTGCGGAGCATCATCCGGGCACGTGTATGTTCACCGAGCGCATGGTGCGCGTCGCCGAGTTCCGCCAAGACACGGGCCAGTTCGAAACGGTCCCCGCAGCTTTCGAAGATGTCCACGGCCTCGGTGAGCAGCTGCGGCCGTCGGCTCACCTGGCTCCCCACTGCCAACAGCCGCAACGACATACCACGAGTTCGGCCACCTTCGGTACCCAGCTTTGCCAACTGCTCGAAAATGAGTCGTTTGGCCTGGTCATAATTGCCCAGGCACAACCACGCCTCAGCGGCGCTGGTCCGCCACGACACGAACCCCGGCATGTCCAGCCCCCAGGCGCGCATGAGTTCACCGCAGGAGAGAAAGTCCGCAAGCGCGGCGTGGTGGCGGTTCGTGGCGAGGTAGTGGTGCCCTCGTGCATGCAGGTAGTGCAGGCCATATCGGCTCTGGAACATGGCCTCGGGAACCGGTTGGGCGACCTGCTTGGCAGCTTCTTCGTAGTTGCCCTTCCTGGTAGCCGCCAAGATCAGACACCCGAGCGGGAACCCGACGGCTACCCCCCATGCCTTCGGCGACATGTGGGTCATCGCAGCCTGCGCGTGCTCGACCGCCAAGCGGAGATCTCCCTGTCGGAGAGCGATTTCCGACCGCACCGCGCCGAACGTCGCCTGCCATGTCGGCGCCTTCCGAGTGGTGGCTTCGTTCACCAGTCGCTCACACCAGTCCGCGGCAGTGCTGTTCCGGCCGGTGTAGATCAACGTCAGTAGGGCGAGCAACGCCGGCTCCTCGGCCCATGGCGTGGCGTGACTGAGGTGCACTTCCTGCAGGAAGTGCTCGGCGCGGATGACCGCGTCGTAGTGGTCCCCTCGCGTCAGGCCCTCCGCCAGCGCGGCAGTCGAGCGCAGCCAAGGACTCCTCGTGAGTAGTGCCAAGGTGTTCTTCTCGTCCACCGGCTTGCGCGGTACCTGGTGCCTGCGCCCCAGCAACGGATAGACACAGGTTATCCACAACTCGACGTCACGGAGTTCTGTAGTGACCTCATCATGTGTACCGGAGCTCACACCACGCACCCAGTCCAAGACTTCGACTGCTTCGGTGATCTGGCCGTGCCAGAGCATCTGCCGGATAATTGTGATGGCGTCGCGGGGGTCCAACTGGCCTGCCCGCATTCCCGCGACCAACGGCGTAAAGTGTCGCTTCGCGGTGGAGGGGTTAATCTGCCACTCGGCTCTGGCCAGTTTGGCAAGGACGGCGGTCTTGCCCTTGTCGTCGGGAATGGCTCGCCGAGCCAACACCAGACATTCGACGGCGAGTGCCACCTCGTCGGCGAGCAGCGCCTTGTCTGCCGCTTCGACCAAGACACCTGTAACCCATGGATCAGCGATGTGTCCCGCGCTGACTAGATGTCGCGCAACTGCGATAGCCGACGCCCCCCGATCATGCAGCAGTCTGGCGGCGCAGCGATGTAGATCCGCCCGGTCCTGCGGCGACACGTCCTCCAGCACTGCCAATTCGCCGGCTGGATGTCGAAACGCCCCGCCCGCAAGCAGACCAGCCGCTGCGATCAATTCCACTGCCCGCGCTGCCACCTCGGGACCGGCACCGACCAACTCGCCCAACTCCGCCGAGGACGCGTCTGCGCCGAGGATCGCCAAGCCGCGAGCGACGTCCAGCACTGTGGATCCACAGCGGTACAGGCAGTTCACCACTGCCTGCCGGTAGCTCCGGCTCGGGCCGGCACCGGAGCTGCGGTGGTCTTCGAGTAGGGCGTGCACAAGCATCGGGTTACCGCCACTAGCCGCGTAGAGTTCCTCGGTGAATGCACGTACCTGTTCGCGGTCCTGGTGTTGGCCAAGCAGGCTGGCGACACCAGCCTCCGACAACGGCGCCAGATGTATACGATGACAATGTGACAACTGGCGGAGTTCGGCATGGAGCGGCGAACGCACGGATGGCAACTGCGCAGCCTCAGTGAAAACCACCAACACCCGGGCCGAACGGACCCGGCGGACCAGGTAGAGCAGGTAGTACAGGGAGGCGACGTCGGCGTGCTGGACGTCGTCGATTCCGATCAGGACAGACTTGTCCTTGGCCAACTCTAGCAGCACAAGGAGTAGGCCATGGAAAACGTGTGCCATGGCGGGGTCAACCGCACCCGCAACATCGTTGCCGGAAATCGAGATGGACGTACCCCTGTCCACCAGGCCAGCTACTCGTTCCCGAAATTGGAGCGGAATTTCGACGTTGTGGAAAAGCTGACTCAGAACCGCCATAGGGAGCGTACTCTCAACCTGGGAGCAGGTGGCGTGCAAGAAAATAGATCCAGTACCGACGGCACGTTCGGCGAACACTTTCAACAATTCTGTCTTACCATGGGTTACCGATCCTTCGACCAGGACGACCTGCCCGTTTCCGGCTCTACAGTGATCAAGCAGACGGTCGAGAGACGCCAGGTGCTCATCCCGCTCGGCCAGCATCACTAGTTGCCTCCCGTCGCCGCGGCTCATCCCACCGGTACAGCCCGAATTCCACGGTCAACACGCGATTGTATGAGTCTATCGAAGGAGAAAGAGAACCGAAGTTCCATTTCTCGTCCATTGCCCGACCATCCATGGGCCACCGGGGCGCCGATTTTGCAGAGGCAGACACTTTAGAGTGACATCATGCCACCCACTCGGGTGGCATGATGAATGTGGCCACGCCCCACAGCGAAGGCTGATCTGGCCCAGCGGCGGCGCGTCGACGACAGTGAGCTGGCGGCGTGACCGTCGCCGGCGCTCACCTCGGTTCGGACGCAAGTCGCCGGCCGGGAGCGTGAATCACATGGCTAGAGACCGGGCACTACCGCCACGGGTCGGACTTCGATCGCGTTGAACCGGGCATCCGGGATCTCCGCAGCGATTTCTGCGGCGCGTTCCGCGCTCTCGACGTCCACCAGGTAGTAACCAGAGAGGTCATCCGCAGCCTCGGAGAACGGCCCGTAGGTGACGCCGACCTGGCCGTCGCGCACTCGCACGGTGCGTGACTTATCCCGGTGGGCGAGTGGAGCACTGTCCAGGTGTTCACCGGTAGCGATGATTTTCTCGTTGAACGCAATGTACTCTGCGAGGAGATCTTCCTTCTCAGCCTGAGTGACCGTCTTCCATCTATCAGTGTTCGTCTGGACAAGCAGCATGAACTTCACGCCAACTCCCTTCGTGCCGCACCATGCAGGACCGTCAGTTCAGTTCCCCGGCACGGCCCAGCTGCTGATCGATAAAATCCAGGACTTCCGAGGTCGTCGCCATCTGGATCCTGCTCGCTACGTCAGAACTTTCCACGACAGGCGCAGCATCGCGCCACATCGACATGATTCTCTGCAACCGTGCTGTGATGATAGTACGAGTCACATCGTTGTCAGAAAAACTCATCAGGGACGTTTCCAGACTGTCCAACTCGGCGAGGACAGGTACAGGGGAAGCCATCGAACCGGCACATAACTCGTCCCGCAGCAATCGTGACAGAGCGGCGGGTGTCGGATGGTCGAAGAGAACAGTGGCTGGCAGACTAATACCCGTGGCGGCCGCGATTCGGTTACGCAGCGCGACGGCGGTCAACGAGTCGAACCCCATATCTTTGAACGCGCGTAGCGTTTCGGTCGTCTCACCTAAAGAATGGCCCAGCACAATAGCGGAATGCGTCCACACCAGGTCGAGCAAAACGCGCTCCTGGTCGGCTTCGGGCAACCCAGCCAGGCGTTGGACCAACGACTCCTTGGCCGGCAGATCGTCTTGCACAATTCGGCGTCCCTGCCGTACCAGACCACGCAGCAACGGCGGCATTATGCTGGACAGGGTCAACAGCTCAACGGAAACCGGGCGGAACACCAACGACTCAATCGACGCCACCGGCTGACCGGACTGATCAGCCAACTGCAACGACACCACCCCGACCCCGGCAGACACGGCACGCACCCGCAACACCGACGCCCCGGAGGCGTGCAACACCACCCCATTCCACGAAAACGGCAACAACACCTCACCGTCTCCCACCCCGACACCACCCGGCGTCGCCGCCAGCGCAGTGGCGTGCAGCGCGGCATCTAGCAACGCCGGGTGCAACCCGAACCCCGATGCCTCACCACGCCGGTCCTCCGGCAGAGCGATTTCCGCGAACATTTCCCCCTCCCGCGTCCACGCCGCACGCAAACCCTGAAACACCGGCCCATACTCATACCCAGCCTCAGCCTGCCGCTGATAAAAACCCTCCACGCTCACCGGCAGCGTCCCCACCGGCGGCCACGCCTGGAGGTCGGTACCAGGTTGGGGATTGTTATTGGTGATAAATCCCCGGGCGTGGCAGGTCCAGACCGCGGTAGCAGGAGTGTCATCGGAAACCGAATGAATACTCACCGCCCGCAGTCCGGCTTGGTCATTACCGCCCACCGTGACCTGGACCCGCACCCCACCCCGCTCCGGGAGCAATAGCGGAGCCTCCATCACCAACTCCTCCACCACAGCACAATCAACCTCATCACCAGCGCGGATCACCAACTCCACGAACACCGCACCAGCCACTACCGTGGTCCCCGACACCACGTGATCAGCCAACCAAGGGTGAGTAGCCAGCGACAGCCTGGCGGTGAACACCACACCAGCACCCTCAGCCAACCCCACCACCGCACCCAACAACGGATGCTCCACCGCGCCCAGCCCTAGCTTTGGGGCTACACCGGTCACCGTCGAAGCGGACGATTCCAACCAATAACGCTGATGCTGGAACGCATACGTCGGCAGCTCCACCTGCCGACCCCGACCAATAACAGTCGCCCAATCGATGGACAAGCCACGCGCGAACAACTCCGCCGCGGTCGAAAGCATCCCCGTCACTTCAGCGCCCCGCCGCAGCCCGGCCAGCACCGTGACATCCGCAACATGGTCACGATCATGTTCCACGCATTGATGTACCAGGCCGGCCAGGACACCCCCTGGGCCGATTTCGATAAACGAGCGCACCCCCATGGCTCGCACGCACCTGACCCCGTCGGCGAACCGTACGGTCTGGCGGGCATGCGCACCCCAATACCCGGGATTGCCCAGGACAGTCTCATCGGCGAGCTCGCCGGTGATGTTGGAGACCACCGGGATTTTCGCGGTTCCCCACGATAACTTTCGCACCACGTCCTGGAATTCTTCAACCATCTGATCCATACAGGGTGAGTGGAACGCGTGACTGACCCGTAGACGCCGGATGCGCCACCCCCGCCGGGTACATTCCCCCAGCACCGTCGCCATTTCCTTGTCATCTCCTGAAATGACCACCGAGTTCGGGCTGTTCACCGCCGCGATCGCCAGCCGACCCGCGCACCCGGCTATCAACAGGGACAGTTCCTCTTCCGAAGCAGCCACCGCGACCATCCCCCCACCTCGCGGCAAGGCCTGCATCAGCCGACCCCGGGCGGCCACCAGGGCACACGCATCAGGCAACGACAACACCCCCGACACATGCGCGGCCGTGATCTCCCCCACCGAGTGGCCCATCACCACATCAGCCCGCACCCCCCAGGACTCCACCAAACGATACAAACCCATCCCGACCGCGAACAAACCAGCCTGGGTGAACACCGTCTCATCCACCAAACCCGGGTCCGCGGTCCCGAACACCACATCACGCACCGACCAGTCCACATGACCAGCCAGGTCCGCATCCAACCCCGCACACGCAGTGTCAAACGCCTCCGCGAACACCGGATACGCCTGATGCAACTCTTGCCCCATTCCCACGTACTGGCTTCCCTGACCAGAGAACATCACCCCCACACCACCCGCATCCCCCATCGCGCAACCCCACACCACCCCCGGCGCCGGCTCACCCCGCGCCAACTCCGCCAACCCCGTCAGCGCCGCCTCCCGATTAGTGGCCACCACCACACCCCGGTCAGCCAACACCGCTCGAGTAGTCACCAATGACCACCCGATATCACCGACACCGACTTCCGGGTGCTCGCCGATGAACGACGCCACCTGCCCCGCCTGGGCCTGCATCCCACCCACACCACACCCCGACACCACCAACGCCACCACACCACCCGAGCCCGGCTCTTGCGCCACCGGTTCGGGAACAGGATCGGGCTCAGCGATGTGCTCCAGAATCACGTGCGCATTCGTCCCACTCACCCCGAACGACGACACCCCCGCCCGGCGGGGACGACCCGTCTCCGGCCATTCCCGTGCCTCGGTCA
>JBOHFG010000447.1:0-1776 GCA_050699575.1 Pseudonocardiaceae bacterium | reverse complement strand
GCTTGGGTCAGCATCGCCTGCAGGCGGTGGTCAGGAAGCCGGTGGTCCAGGGTCAGCATTACTCCTGGGCTGGAGAGCACAGCGACCATGGCGGTGATCAGACCGAGGCTGGGCGGCCCGAGTATCGCCACCACATCGCCGCTGCCCAGTCCTCCCGCGGCCAGCGCCGATCGGATTCGGTCAGCCCGGGCCTGCAGCTCGGCGTAGCTGCAGGTGCGCTCGCCCTGCTCGATGGCGATGGCCCGCGGCGAGGCGCGCACCCAGAAGTTGATCATATCCCGCACCAGCGCATGGCGCCGCGCCACCAGGGGCACGGTCGGGTCAGGCAGCACCTGGGCGGCCGATGCCTCGACCAGCGAGTAGTGGTTCACACACCGGTCTGGATCCTCGACGATCTGCTCCAACAGATAAATCAGTTGGGCCAGCACACCACTCATCCGAGTCGGGGTGAACAGCGCCCTCTGATAGACCAGCCGCAGACTGAGCTCACCGTCGCCCTCGCGGGCATACAACGTGAGCGGGAACTTCGGCGTGGGCTCGACCGATCCCAGCCACTTCACGGTCATCCCGGGCAGATGGGCGACCTCCGGTCGGGTGCTCGGGTCGGTGAAGTAGTTGAACAGGACTTGCACCAGGGGGGTGCCCGACAGGTCACGGGTGGGGTTGAGCGCGTCGACAAGTTGTTCGAAGGGCAGGTCTTGATGGGTGTAGGCCTCCAGGGTGACCTGGCGCACCCGGGCGAGCAGCTCGATGAAGGGAGGGTCGCCGGACAGGTCGGTGCGTAACACCAGGGTGTTGACGAAAAACCCGATCAACGCCTCGATCTCGGTTCGGGTGCGCCCGGCGATCGGTGAGCCGACCACCACATCGGTGCTGGCGCTATAGCGGCCCAACACCACCTGAAACGCCGCCAGCAGAGTCATAAACAGCGTGACCCTCTCACGCCGGGCCAGCTGTTCAAGCCGGGCCAGCAACTCCGGCCCCAGCCTGACGCTGACCTGCCCCCCAGCCGTGACCAGCTCAGCTGGATGGGGAAAGTCGCTAGGCAGCTCCAGCACCGCTGGCGCCCCAGCTAGCTGAACCCGCCAGTAGGCCAGTTGGGTGTCCAGTACCTCGCCCCGCAGCCAGCTGCGCTGCCAATGGGCGAAATCGGCGTATTGTACCGTTAACGGGGACAGTGGCGAGGTCTCCCCGCGGAGGAAGGCGTCATACAGCGCGCCCAACTCGGCGAAGAACACTCCCTGTGACCAGCCATCGGTGATGATGTGATGCAGGGTGAGCAGCAACACCTGCTCATCGTCACCCAGGCGCACCAGTCCCACCCGCAGCAGCGGCCCCGATGCTAGGTCAAATGCCTGAGTGGCCTCGGCCGCGGCCAAGCGCGCCGTCGTAGCCTCACGCTCGGCCGGGTCCACCCCGCGGAGATCGGTGACCGCCAGCCGTGCTCCCACCGACGGTGGGGCCACCACCTGCACCGGCTGACCCCCCACCGTAGGAAAGGTGGTGCGCAACACCTCGTGCCGGGCCACGATCTCATCCAGCGCCCGACTCAACACCGCCACGTCCAACGCCCCCCGCAGCCGGAAGGCCACCGGCAGGTTATAGGCGACATTCCCCGGCATCAACTGGTCCAAAAACCACAACCGCTGCTGGGCAAACGACAACACCAACTCCCCACCCCGACCCACCGCCCGCAACGGAGGAACCGCCAACCCCTGCCCCTGCTCTATCCGTCGGGTCTGCTCGATCAGTCGGGCCATTCCCGCCACGGTGGAG
>JBOHFG010000446.1:0-15563 GCA_050699575.1 Pseudonocardiaceae bacterium | reverse complement strand
GGCTTCGGCGGCGACCTGGCGGGAAATTGCC
The DNA here is from genome assembly GCA_050699575.1 of Pseudonocardiaceae bacterium. Lineage (GTDB taxonomy): Bacteria > Actinomycetota > Actinomycetes > Mycobacteriales > Pseudonocardiaceae. Next base: position 15,532 of record JBOHFG010000446.1, on the reverse strand, counting down.
ACATTGCGTTGGTTGACCGCGGACCGTTGTTCGGAAAACGCGAACAGGACGCCGCCGACGGCGATCATGAGCAGCACGGTCAGCGCAGCGACGAACTGGCGCTGGCGGCGGGTCCTTTGGCGGGCTGCCTCCTCGACTTGGCGGCGGGCTTGCTCTGCTTGGCGGGCTGCTTCTTCTGCACGGTTACGCGCTTGCTCCAGCTCCGCGATCCGCTGCAACAGGAGAGTTCTGCTGCGCCCGATCAGCTCGCGGACCTCGACCGGGATGTCATCTGATCGTTCAGTCAACCAGCGTTCGGCTTCGCTGATGCGCGTCTCGGGGAGTGGCTCGTTCTCAGTCACGCGGTCTTCCATGGTGACCAGCCAGCGTTGGAAGCCCGCGTCGGAGTCCACCCAGGTTGCAAACCGCGACCAGGATCGGATCAGCGCCTCGTGCGCCAGCTCCGCCGTCGCGGTTCGGCCTGTTGTGTCATCGTTCATCATCAGTCGTCGATCATCAGCAGGCGGCGACGGGCCAGTTCTTCGACCACATCCCAGTCCCGGGCGAAATGGTCTCGTCTCACGATACGTCGGGTTGCCTGCGCAGCTCCCTCACGGCTGCGGACCAGGGCCAGCATGACCCGCCGGACTCGGTCCCCGAGCCCGCGTTGCGCCAGCTCGGCAAAGACACCTTCGGCGTATCGGTCGAGGGCTCCCGCGACACCGCCGAGGGAGTGATAGTCGGCGAAAGTCAGTCGCCGCCGGCGTTGGTGAGCCCACAGCTCGGTCAGCGCAAACTCCATCAACGGCAGCCCCCCGCCGCCCTCCGCCGCATCGATCGCGATCTGTCTGGCCAGCCCGTCGTCATAACTCACACCGCGCACCCGTGCCGGTTCACTCACTGCGCGCTCCAACGTCGCCACGCCCATCGGGGACAGGGGCAACAGCCGGTCCTGCAGCCGGGGTCCGATGTCCGCGTGTTCCAGCAGCGGCCGCAGGAAGTCGGCCCGCAGCGTGCATACCAACCGGTACGGCACGTCATCGGCATTCGCGGTGGGCAACACCCGGTCCAGGAACTCCGTCCTTTCCCCGGCCGGACAGGTGGTGAGCATTTCCTCGAACTGGTCGGCATGGAGCAGGATGCGCCTGCCGATCAACACGCTCAGCTTGCCCGCCAACCCCTCCAGCCCATCGTCGCGTATCTGTTCACCGCGCCGGTCCACGGCGTCGGTGCTCAGCCCTTGGCCTGGCGCCTCTAGGTCGTACAGCGCCTTGGCCAACGCGAAAAACGGCGTCTCCCCGGGCCGGAACGTGGCCGCGGCCCACTCCCCGGTACCCAGTAGCTCCGGGAACAGCCCGGCGGTGACCAGCGAGGACTTGCCTACCCCGGACGGCCCGACCACCATAACCAGGGCACGCTCGTCCACCATCCGCCGAAGCCGTGTCGCCTCCTCTTCCCGTCCGACGAACAACCCTGCCTCGGCATCCTCAGCGCGAAACGACAACAGGCCCCGGTACGGGCAGGCCGGCACGCTCTCCAACACCTCCGGCCAGCTATCCACCAGGCGGGCCACCGGGATCGCGTACGCGTCCCGCACGTCCTCGTCCCGACTCGCCACAGCCAGCATCCCCACCACGGCATCCCCGACGGTGTCGGCTACCACGGCCGGGGAGCCGCTGTAACCGGGCTGCGCGCGAAAGACAGCCTCGCTGTCGGCATCCAGCTGGATCAGCCCGCCGCCGACCACACCGCCCAACCGGCAGCGCGCCCACGCGCCGTCCCGACGTGGCGGCTCGCCCGGATAACCGAACAGGTCTATCTCCGCCTCCCGGATATCCACCGCCTCGGCCAACCGTGCAGGGGCCGCCCCCGCCGGCAGACCCTCCCCGACCAGGACCAGGCCAGCCACATCCCCGCCCGCGACCCCCGAGGCCGGCGGTGGCACCCACACCGCCACTCGGCAATTACGCAGCGGCGCCCCCTCCGGATCGCCCAGGACCGGAAAATCCACCTGCACCCGCACCTCCGACCCCAGCGCCTCCTGCTCTCGCTGCGCCCGACCCAATGCTGTGTTCACCACATGTGCACAGGTCAGGACATGTCGATCACCGACCACGAACCCCACTCCGGCCGGCACCACCGACCCGGCGCGCAGCACCCGGACGACGAACCCCTCCCGCATGGCATGCAATATCGGCCACCCTCACATCTCCGATGTACCTGCCTTCCAACACATCGTAACTTTGAAATTCACTTCCGCGGTGCCCTTAGCGATGATGACCCCAGTCTCGCCCCCCATCTTCACCCCGAACTCCACCGTCATCTCCACGGGCGCCATCTCCCGCAACACGCCGACGACCTTGGCTAACGAGGGCTTGAGATCGGTGAGGGCTTCCTCCAGCGTCGTGCGCGCCCGAGCCGCGACCTTCCCCGGCTCAGCCGAGGCGAGAACCAGATCATCCGACACCTCGCTGCGGTCAACCTCGAACACCACGACATCATCGGTGCCCTCACCCACCGGAACGCCCAACAAATACGACACGCATGGCTCCTTGGAAGTTGCCTAATTCTCCGAATGGTCGGACTTGGTAATCATGCGGGGAATCTCGCCCACGGGTGCTGGTGCTTACCACACCCGTGGATCCCACTGAAGACATGGTACTCGCCCACCTGTACGACGACGGGATTCCGTTCCTGCGGCTGGGTGCTGCGCTGAGCTCAACGGTGTGTCATTGGAGACCCGACACTGTACTCACGGGCGTGCATCGCCTGATGTGCTCCTTAGTCTAATCTTTGGCGCCTTGAACTTCGTCCTCGCCGACCAGGGACATCAGTTCATCGAAATCAATCAAAACGGATAATGGAGATGGATCAAACATTAGACCGGGCAACCCATCTCCCGCGTCCTCGTAACCGCGTTGACAGGGACACCAGCGTGACCGACACGCCACCGTCCTGGCCAAGCTCACCGTCACCGGTCAAGCTGATAATGCCGCAGCCGCTCCAGGCGAGGTGATCGTGAGGGGTGTTCAGCAGTCTTATAACGGAAGTGGCCACCGGTAGGGGGAGTCCGGGTGATCGAACCATGCGTATTGTAGGGCGGCGTCGATAGTGGCGGTCACACCGAATTGCTCGACGGTCGGCTCCCCGAGTCGTTGCCACGTCGCGTAACAGGACTCGACGGTGTCCCAGAGCCGCTGCGGCCCGCCCTGCGCCAGCGGGAACAATCCGTCACCGTCCGGGTGAAAGCTGGCGATGAACCAGCTGCCGTCGGTGCAGCGCCCGGACAGCTCTGTGCCGTTGAATGGACGCAGGAAGCCACGGAGGCGCCGACCGGCCAGGTGGAGTTGCGTTATGAATCGCAGCGAGGAGTTGTCCGCCACCAGTCCCGGATTGATGGGGCTCGTTCCTCGCTGCGGGTTGCGTTGGTCGAACACCTGGTTCCAGCTCTCACCGTCGCGGTGTGGGCTGGCTGACCGGGTGCGCATGGGCATGAATGCTCCGGGCAGGTTCAGAAACGAGCCTTCGACGACCTCGCGGTCGAGTGCGGTCAGCCGCAGCAGTGAGCCGGCCAGGCTCCCGCGCAGGTCAACGAGGATGATCCCGCCGGAGGCAAGCTGGGAGATCCACGCTGGCGGAATGTGGTCGGTGGCCGCAGTGGCGATGATCCGGTCGAACGGCGCCGCCGCGGCGAGCCCGGCCGCTCCGTCCCCAGCGTGCACGGTCGGGAACAAGCCGACACCGGCCAGTGCCCGGTGAGCTGCGTCGGCCAAAGCTGGGTCGAGTTCCACGCTCACTACGTTGTCCGCTCCGACCCGGTGACACAGCAGTGCGGTGTGGTAGCCGGTGCCGGTGCCGATCTCCAGGACACGGTGGCCGAGCCGGAGGTCGAGGGCTTCCAGCATCCCGGCCATGACCGTCGGCATGGAGCTGGAACTGGTGGGAGCGCCCGCTCTATAGGCTAGATCGGGCGCCGGGGTGAGCTGGACCGTGAGCACCTCGTCGGTGTAGACGCCGCGCAGCCACTGCTCGTGTTGCTGTGGGTCGGTCCCATCCACCAGCACCTCGCGGCCAGCCACCGACCGATAGAAGCGGGGAACGAACATCTCCCTCGGCGTGTCCTCAAAGGCTTGCCGCAACCAGGGGCTGCGCACGGCTCCACCCGCTACCAATGCGCTCGCCAGATTCCGGCGCTGCTCCACCGTGTTTGTCATACCGCACGCACCAGCTCGTCGGCGATCGCTCCGGCGATCGGCAAGCCGGTCTCCTCGGCAATCCACCCCCACTGACCAGCAGGATTGCACTCGAGAAACCACCAGCGGCCATCCGGGGTAACCGAGAAGTCGAACGCGCCGAAGATGAGACCGAACTCGCGCAGATAGGCCCGCACGCCGTAGCGCACTTCGCCGGGCGCCTCGCGCACTTCGTAGTGCAGTTCATCGTACCGGCAGCGCCAGTCCACCTCGGTCTCGGGGCTTCCGGAATGCACGGCTACCGCGAAGAATCGGTCACCTACGACGGTGAGGCGAACGTCAAAGGCTTTGGGCACCCACTCCTGAAACAAATGGCAGCATAGCGCGATCGCACCGTCATCCAGGTCGTCGGCCGTCAACCGGGAGGTGTAGACGATGCGCAGCTCGTCGGCTTCGGTGACCACCCCGGTGGACAGCGATTTATACACCACTGCGTCACCCACCTCGGCCGCAAACTCGCGTGCCCGGGCGCCAACGTTCGTCACCAGCGAGCGCGGGACGTTCAGCCCGCATTGCGCGGCGACGCGGAGTTGCCGAGGCTTGTAGGAGGCATCGGCTACCGCGCTGGGATGGTCGATCCACCGCCATGGCTGGGCGGAGAGCACTCCGCCCAGCCCATAGACCGACTCCAGCGTGGCGAATTGCCGTTCCGGCGCTGACATCCCATCCGGGAACGCAAACCGGGCCGGACTGCGCCGGTACACGCTGCGCACCAACTCCAGGTCGATGCGACGCCCGCGTGCACAAAGCCATCCCGGCGAGTCGATGCGGTCCGGAGTGGCAGCCAGGGACAACGTGTCCGGGAAGTCGGCGGTGTCGATGCGCGCAATCTCCGCGCCGCGGGTGAGCAACGCATCGACCACCAGATCAGCGGTCCCATCCTGGGCCTGCGCAATTACTAGCACGGTCCGCGGGCTCACTCCTCATCCATTTCGACATAGTAAATGGTGTCCGGCTTGGCGCCGGTCACCTTGCCGTCATCAGTGATCTGTGTTTCCTCTGTTCTTGTCTTTTGTGTGGGTTTCTTGCTGTGCTTGCCGTACTCGACCGGCCGCACGGCATACCGCAGCCCAAACGGTCGCGTAGCCGGCCCGGATGGCACCGCTGAACTGGGCATCAACCGGCCCCCACTTGGCGAGAGCGGAAACCGGCTGGTGAAAGGCATCAACGGGTCCGGAACTCCGGGCGCAGGACTGGCAACCATCAGGAGTTCCTTCCGATTTCAGGAAATTCGGCACTGCTGCATGGAACCTCACGGTTGTCATCATCGTACCAGGATGCTAGTTCCGCAAGCAACGCTGATCGTAGCGACTGACCGCTACTGGCCGGGCTCGGCCGCACCGTTCCTGCGCTCCGCCGATTTGCCGAGGCTGGTGCAGCTGCGCGTCGACCGCCAGCAACGGCTGGCTTTGAGGTACTGCGGGCCGCGCACTATTGTATGAGCTGCGATAAGATGAGTTATGGCACTGCCGCTGACGAAGTCCGGCAATGGAGGCGCTCGGCAAGCGACTTGTGAATCGCTCACCACCTGCTTCCGGCGAAATCAAGAGCTTGCGGGAGCTGTTGCTCTCCTTCGACGAGCCACTAGCTATCGCAGTTGACCGGGCGCGCGATCGACTCAGCTACGAGCCAATCTGGGCTGATCTGTTCGAGAAACTCGCAAACAAGGTTGGGCGAGGCATCAGATACGGAGAGCCTCCCGAACGCTGGCGAGACCGGGTGGCTGACCCAGTCTCGGACGCCCCTGGCGTGACCCTGAGTCGTTCCAACTTCGGAAATCTCTAGACGGCGTCCTATACCGTCCACGAGAGTGCTGTGTGCTTGGCACACGCTCTCGCCGACTTGATCGAGATACATGCTCCCACTGTTGCGCCTGATGACCTGGCTGATTTCGCGGCAAGCATCACCGCCGGGTTTACTAAAATGCGGTCTACCATCGAGTGTGAGCTGGGGACACCTCCTGAGAACCCCTGAGCAGGGTACTCTTCAGCCATGGCCCATTTCCTGCTCGTCTACGCTCCAGACTTGCTGTGCACACACGCGAAATACTTTCGTTCCCTTGAGGAGCTTGCATCTCGAACTGGCTAGCCCGCCCGCTCACTCCGGCAGCGTCGAGCGCCCGTTGTCGTCCAGCGGCCAGAACGGGTTGTGGGCGACCTCCCACCGGTGGCCGTCGGGGTCGGTGAACACGCCCGAGTAGCCGCCCCAGTCCGTGGCGCCAGCGGCGCGGACGACGGTCCCGCCCACGTTACTGTGCCTCGGCCAGCACGGCGTCGACCTCGTCCGGTGAGCCGACGTTGTTGGCCAGCGTGATCCCGCCCCAGCCGCCAGAATCTTGGGCGACCCTGGAGTCCACCGCCAGCGCGGCACGTGACCACAGTCCGAGCACCGGCCGACGCCATGCAGGAAAGCGTCTCCTCCGACGAGCCGGCGGACTCCCGCCAGCCGAGTGCTGCGTAGAAGGCTCGGGCCCGGGGCAGGTCATCGACGCCGAGGGTGATGAGTGTGACAACGGAGCGCATCAGCCGACCCTAAGCCCCTACCGGGCTTGCGGCGCGCCGCCACCCGCCAACTCAGCGGGCGAGCTTGCAGGCAGTGGTCAAAAATAGGGGGAGTTTGGATGGTCGAACCATGCGTATCGTAGAGCGGTGTTGATAGTGGCGGTCACACTGAATTGCTCGACGGTTGGTTCCCCGCGTTGTTACCACGTTGCGTAACAGGACTCGACGGTGCCCAGAGCCGCTGTGTCCCGCCCTGCGCCAGCGGGAACAGCCCGTCACGGGTCGGGTTGTGGTCACTTTGTCGGTGTGAGCTCCGCGGGCGCGGACTCTGTGGTGCCCGGGCCACCGGGTGCGCCGGCACTGGTTGGTGCATTGACGGCGGGGTCCGGTGTGCTCGTCTTTGAACGTGGGTCTGAAACAGGAGGGGCTTCCGAAGTACCGGGGTTGGCTGGTGTGCGCGGGTTGGCTGGCGTGCCCGGGTCAGCCGAAGTACCGGGGTTGGCTGGTGTGCCCGGGTTGGTCGAAGTACCGGGGTTGGTCGAAGTACCGGGGTTGGCTGGTGTGCCCGGGTCAGCTGGTGTGCCCGGGTTGGCTGGCGTTTCGGGGTTGGTAACCGGTGTGTACTCCGGATCCGGAGCACTCGGTTTTACTGGGGCCTGAGGTGGCGGAACAACCTCGGGTGCCGGGGTCACCGGGTTTGTCTGGGCTGGCCTGTGTGTTACTGGGACCGGGGGTGTTCGCCTGCGTGGAGGAGTTTGCGGCACCACCACCTGGGGCGCCGGTATGACCTGGGGTTCCGGGACTACCTGGGGTTCCTGTACCACCTGGGGTTCCGGGAGCTGGGGTTCCGGGATCAGGGCGGGTGCCGGGCTGGGCGGTGCATTGCCAGGATTGGGTTCGCTCACCTTTGGTGGGGTGACCGCTGCGGGAGCTGTGTCGAGAGAGACCCGCGCCTGGTCTGTGATTTGGTGCTGTTGCTGGTGTACCACCACAGCGGTCAGTCCGCCGACAGTCACCGTGGTGATCACCAGGAAACTCAGCAAGATTTTATTCGAACGCGCCCAACGTGTGGTCATCCAAGGCCCCCTCCGGCTCGATCCCCCAGGAATCGAACCAGACTTGCATGAGCGAAGTTCCGCGCCAGCGGTTCGGTCTGTCGGCGTAGCAGATCAGTGATGGTGGGACTTCACGTTTCATGCCGTCATTGCGAGCCGCACATGCTGCGACGCGATGGCTGAACCCCCTCAAGCAGTACCGGCCCCGACCGCCCGCAAGGGTAGGCCGGCTTCTCGCAGAAAGTCAAGGGCCTGTTACTCAAAGGTTCAAAAGGGACGCAAGGGACGATTCGCTACCGGGTGCGGTCCTGTTGACCTTGGCGTTCCCGGGCGCGGCCGTTTCACGATCGTGCGCCGCGAGCAGGTCGGGGGCGCACGAGCCTGCAATTAGGTTCCACTTGGCGGTCAGCGGGGCCATCGGAGGCTGCATTAGGTTCCATTTGGCGGTCAGCTCGCTGGTTTACGGTGATGAGATCTTGCCGGGAAGTCGATGTGGGATCACGCATCGGACGGACTGATCCCCAATACCTGTGTGGTCTTGAAACGGCCGTTTCTTCTCGGGATGCAACCCGTGGATCTTCAGGTTTGACACCAAGCACTGTTCTGGTGTTTGGAGGGGTCGCGGAGCGCGATCCGACCACTCTGTCCACGGTCAGATGGTGGTGGCGCCACGTCAGGCCACTGAGCGAGTCCCGTTGGCGGGGTGCTCTGCGCTGAGGGTCGCTTCGTTCGTGGCGCCACGGTCCCTGCTGCTGCCGGCAAGAGCTATCGCGAGCAGCTGCGCGAGCAGCAGCATCTCCCTCTCGTGCTGTGGCAGCAGCTCACCCGGGTGAAGCGCGTCGAGGGTCAGCAGACCGAAGATCTCGGTGCTCGTGGCGACCGGAACGGATATATAGGTTTTGTAGTTATAATTTTTGCCGAGCGGAAATCTTGCACCGTGCTCCAGGGTGATGTTCTCTTTTAGCTCGGACCGGCGCTCTTCCAGCAGCGTGAAGACCTCAGTGTGGTCGGGATCAGCGTCGGAGAACTCCGTTCGAGGCTTTGCGTCCCGTCCCGCATATATGCTACAAATCAACCTTTTGTTCTGGTTGTCACATTCGTAGTCGAAGTAGCACGAGCGGGACCGTGGTACGTCCGTGAACTGAACAGTGGAGTTCACTACGGCTTGTTTTGCTGCACCTTTTGCTTCCATCTGGCTGGTCTCGCTGGGTGCGGTGATGATTCGGTCGAAGATGTCGGTTAGGGGCAATAGGACAGATCGGACGACGAGCCGATAGTTGGTTACCGCTGCCTTGGCGAGCTGTTCTGCGTCCTCCCGCACCCGCACCTCCACCCACGTTTGACGAGCTGGTAACAGAAGCGCCATCACGGTTGCCACTGCGCCGCCAATCTTGATCGACCAGCTGGCCCACGTTGGAAGATGCTCGCCGGCTTGCACCTGGGCGATGAACGCAAATCCAGCACACACCGCGGCAAAAAGGGCGCCGCCCCACCATCGAAGCCAGTACGGAAAGCCACCCTCGCCCATGGGTGTCGACTGTAGCCGATCGAGTGACGAGCGTGGTACCATCGCGGACACGGAAGTGAAGACGGTCGACTGTTGGTAACAGATTGTTACTATCGGGCGACTCAAAGGTGTGCCAGGTCTCAGGAACTTGCTTGCCGGCCGTGATGCTGTTTCACTGGTAGAGTCAAGTGTGTCAGCTGGATTACGGTTGGAGGTTTACGTGACGATTGCCCTCGTGGCGCCAGGCAGCACGCCGCGTCAGTGGATTCCGAGTGTAGACCCTGAGATCAAACAGGCCGCTGACGACGTGATCCGGGACCCTGACGCCTACTTCGAGCGCCAGCGAGCGCTGTGTGAGCGCGAAGCTGAAGAGTATGTCGGGCGGGAACTTGCCCGGGCCGTCTCGCTGCGTCGCCGGCCCGGTGTCTGGGCATTGCTGGCCAGGTTGTCTCACGGCTGAACCCAGGTACTCGGCTCCGTAAGTAGTGCACAGCAACCGCTGCCTGGACTGGGAAGGTTGTTACAACGTCCGCGATCTTGGTGGCTTGCCCACCAGCGACGGCCGGCACACCCGCTGGGGTGCGGTTGTTCGCTCGGAGGCTCCAGATCTGCTCACTGCGGACGGCTGGTCAGCCCTCTACGATCATGGCATCCGCACCATCATTGACCTGCGTAGTCCTGACGAACTCAAACGTGATGTCGCGCCCCGCGCGGTGAGTCTGCCTATCGCCCGTCAGCCGCTGGACGCGGCAGAGGACGCCGAGTTTTGGGGCCGCTGGGCCACCGGTACGCAGTTCGGCACCCCGCTGTACTACAGGCCCTTTCTCGATCGTTTCCCGCACCGCATTGCCGGTGTTCTCGGCGCTATCGCCCACGCCCGCCCGGGCGGCGTGCTCGTGCACTGCGCCCAGGGTCGTGACCGCACTGGGCTCATCACCTTAGTGCTGTTGACGTTGCTCGGCGTTGCCGCAGAGGACATTGCCGCCGACTACGTGTTGAGCACTCATCGCCTGACGCCGCTGTTCGATCGTCTCGGCCAGGAAGACCCGGGCCCCGTGATCAATGACTTCTTGGCCCGCATGGGCACGTCTGCCCGCGAGGTCATCATCTCCATGGTCGCCTCGCTCGACGTCGACGCTTACCTGTGTGCTGCTGGCCTCGTGGACGCAGACCTTGCCGCGCTCCGCGCGCGGTTGCTGAGCACTGTGACGTGACTCACGAGCTTCCGAAGGAGAAGTGCCGGTCACCTGCGGCAGAGGTGAGGGTGACGGTGAGCGGCAGGGTGAACGTCTGGCCTTTGCATCTGTTGTCTGCGTTGGCCGCCAGCGTGACGGAGACATCGTAGGTGTGTAGGCTTTTCGGCTTGATGAAACCTGCTGGCCCTTCGACCGGCGCGGTGGTCACGGTGCCGGCGGGGCAGCCGGACGGGGTCGCCCCTGATGTGCCCGAGCTGATCGAGGCGACCCGAACGCCGTAGTTGTTCGGGTTGTTGATGTAGAGGGGGAAGGTCTTCGTCGTTCCGGGCTCCAGGCTGCGAGTGCTGTCCTCCGGCGTGACGGTGAGCTCAGCTGAGGTGGTCGTGCCAGACTCGCCACCGCCCATCGTGCCGATGAGGAATCCCACACCGGTCAGCCCGAGGGCGATGAGCAGGGCCAAGCCGTCGAAGACGTTCAGGTTGCGTACGGTGGTACCCACGCTGTTCTCCACTGCAAACTCCCTCCGAGGGCCCACATCACGCCGCGAGCTGCTGTTCTACCGGACTTGTCGACAGTCTGTACGTGAGACGCTGCGCTGCGTAGGGTATGCGGTACCACTGGGCTCGGTACGGGGTGGGTACCCGTGCGACAACCCCGCGGTCAGAGGGCTTTGAGTTCCTCGATCACTGATTCGACGGAGGACTTGGCGTCACCGAAGAGCATGGCGGTGCCGGGGGAGTAGTACAGCTCGTTGTCGATGCCGGCGAAGCCGGGACTCATCGACCGCTTGAGCACGATCACCGATTTGCTCTCATCGACGTTGAGGATCGGCATGCCGTGGATGGGCGAGCTCGGGTCGTTGCGGGCGGCCGGGTTGGTGACGTCGTTGGCGCCGATCACCAGGGCGACGTCGGTGCGGTTGAACTCGCCGTTGATCTCGTCCATCTCCTTGAGCTGCTCGTAGGGCACATCTGCCTCGGCGAGCAGCACATTCATGTGCCCGGGCATCCGCCCGGCTACGGGGTGAATGGCGTACTTGACCTCGACCCCCTTGTTTTCCAGCAGCCTGGCCATGTCCTTCACCGCGTGCTGGGCTTGTGCCACCGCCATCCCGTACCCGGGAACCACCACGACTTGGTTGGCGTAGGCCATCTGGACCGCCGCGTCGGCGGCGTTGGTCTCCCGGTGGGTCCGGTCGCCGAGCTCGCGGCCGGGTGCGGCGCCACCCCCGCCGAACCCACCGGCCACGATCGCCGGGATGGAGCGGTTCATCGCCTTGGCCATCAGGTTGGTGAGGATCGAGCCCGACGCGCCGACGATCATGCCGGCGACGATCATTGCGGTGTTATTCAGTGCCAGCCCGGCCGCCGCCGCCGAGAGCCCGGTCAGCGCGTTGAGCAGCGAGATCACCACTGGCATGTCGGCGCCGCCGATCGGCAACACAACCGACAGCCCTAACGCCGCGGCGAACACCAGCGTTCCAATGATCAACAACTGCGCGTCGCTGCCGAAACCGATCACGACTGCGCAGGCCAGCGCCGCCAGCAGCACCAGCGCATTGACCAGCTGCTGGGGCTTGCCCAAGCTGATCGGCCGGCCGGGGATGAGTTCCTGCAGCTTGCCGAAGGCCACCAGAGAACCCCAGAACGACACCGAGCCGACGATCGCCCCGAACAGTGAGGTGACCATCACATACGCGGGCTTGTCGGCAAACCCGGCGGTGCTGTTGAACTCCACCCAGGCGATCAGCGCGACCGCGCCGCCGCCGACGCCGTTGAACAGTGCCACCATCTGCGGCATCGCGGTCATCTTCACCTGCTTGGCGGACGGCACCCCGAGCAGCGTGCCGATCACCACGCCCAGCACGATGAGCACCCAGTTGCTCGTCCCCGGAGTGAGCAGGGTTGCCAGCACCGCGATGGCCATCCCGGCCGCCGCGATGACGTTGCCGCGCACAGCGGTGCGCGGCCCGGTCAGCCCCATTAAGCCGTAGATGAACAGCGCAAAGGCGACCACATAGAGGACGGTGACCAGGGTCGTCATCGCTGCTTGCCCTTGAACATGGTCAGCATCCGGTCGGTGACCAGGAAGCCGCCCACCACGTTGATGGTGCCGAACGCGATCGCCACCACCAGCAGCAGCTTGTCGAACACTGAGAGATCGTGACCCAGACCGAGTACGACGATGCCGCCGAGCAGCACGATGCCGTGAATAGCATTCGTGCCGGACATCAGCGGTGTGTGCAGGGTGTTGGGCACCTTGGAGATCACCGTGAAGCCGACGAACCCGGCCAGCACGAGGATCGCCAGATTGGCGAGCAGCATCAGCGGTTGTCCCCTTCCCGGGTGATGCAGGAGCGCACCAGCACCTCGTCCTCGGAGTCTGGGGTCAACCGGCCCTGCCCGTCCACCATTAGTTCCAGCAGAGACTGCACATTGCGGGCGTACAGCTCGCTGGCGTGCTCGGGCATCGTCGCCGGCAGGTTCAGCGGTGACGCGATCGTCACGTCGTGGCGGACCACGACCTCGCCCGGTTCGGTCAGCTCGCAGTTGCCCCCGGTCTCCCCGGCCAGGTCGATGATCACGCTGCCCGGCCGCATTCCCTTCACCGCCTCGGCGGTGACCAGAATGGGGGCCCGCCGTCCGGGTACCAGCGCGGTGGTGATCACGACGTCGAAACCGCTGGTCGCCTCGGTGAGCCGCTGCTTCTGCTCGGTCCGCTCGTCCTCGGTCAGCTCGCGGGCGTAACCACCCTCACCGGCTGCCTCAATGCCCAGGTCGAGCCATCTGGCGCCCAGCGAGCGCACCTGGTCGGCGACCTCTGGCCGGACGTCGTAGCCGGTGGTCCTGGCCCCCAGCCGCTTGGCGGTGGCCAGTGCCTGCAGTCCGGCCACCCCGACGCCGAGAATCAGCGCGGTGGCCGGTTTGACGGTGCCCGCCGCCGTGGTGAGCATCGGGAAGAACCGGGTGGACAGCTCCGCGGCCAGCAGCACCGCCTTGTACCCGGCCACGTTGGCCTGCGACGATAACGCGTCCATCGACTGCGCGCGGGAGATCCGCGGGATCGACTCCATGGCGAAGGCGGTCACCCCCGCGGCGCGCAGCTTGGTGGCGATTTCCGGATCGGACCGCGGCGCCAGAAACCCGATCAGCACCGACCCGGGACGCAGCCGGCTGATCTCCTCATCGGTGGGCGGCGCCACCTTGACCACGACGTCGGCCCCCCACGGGTCGTCGATGGTCGCGCCGGCCTCGAGGAACATCTCGTCGGGCATCAGCGCGCCCACCCCGGCGCCGGCCTCGACGACGACCGGTAATCCACGGCCGGTCAGCTTCTCGACCGTTTTGGGTACTAGCGCAACCCGGCGCTCACCGGCTCGCGACTCCCGGGGGACGCCGACCCGGGTGCCTGGGTGGTCCTGCGATGAGGTCACCCGCAGAGCATCGAACATGATCGGCGTGACGTCCAGTCCGGGTGGGCAAACGTTGCCCGTCTGGTAACCGACCGTGGGCTCATTCGGCAGTTCCGGGTGGCACGACCCACTCGACGGGCTGACCGGTGACCTCAGCGATCACGTCGAAGTCGCGGTCGTAGTGCAGCACACTGATCTCGTGCCGCTCGGCGACGGCGGCGATGATCAGGTCCGGGATTGCCACTGATCTGTGCTGCCCGCGCTCGGCCAGCGCGCTGTGCACCTCGACGGCACGATCCCAGACTTCATCCGGAGTCGCAAGCCGTTCCAGGCCACGCAGTTCCTGGCGTACCCGACGGTGCTCGTGGGCACTGCGCACGCTGTACAGCACCTCAAGTTCGGTCATACCGCATACGGCAAGTCGCCCTGCGTTCAGGAGCGGGAGGACGACCTGGGCTACCGCCGGCTTGGCGAGCCTGGCCCATGCGCTCTTGTCGACGAGGTGGTCGGCTACCGCCATGCCTGTGCCATGATCTCCGGATCGGCGAGGTCCGGGAGCTTGCCGGAAGCCAATCGCACGCCGAAGCTCATCCGGAGCCGGTACTTGACGTACTCGGACAACGCCCGGTTGACGGTGTCCTTCTTGGTCTTGGTGCCGAGTAGCTCCGCCGCTTGGGCTAGCAGCTCGTCGTCCAGGTCGAGGAGTGTCTTCGACATGATTTCCCTCCGTCCGTGTATAAGAAATCACTTGATGAAGATACAACATCTAGGAGAGAGTCTATATCTTCGGAGCTGTGCGTACCGGCGTGGTGGTCTCGGCGCTGCACCGGCGTGACCAGCCTCTTGATGATCTTCTTGGTGGGTACGCCTACGATGACGGTCGCACCCGCCGGCGTAGCTCAACTGGCAGAGCAACCGCCTTGTAAGCGGTAGGTTCGGGGTTCGAGTCCCCGCGTCGGCTCCGGTTCTACCAGGTAGAATACATCCGTGTAGTGATCTTCGGTGGTCCGCGTGACACCATTCATGACACGAATCGTGTTAGCCTGCGTTCGTGACGCGATCACCTGGGGCTGCGGAGGGTCGCACCCGGGGCAGCATCGACGAGCTACCGAGCGGGGCGCTGCGGGTCCGCGTCTATGCCGGGCGTGACCCGGTGAGCAAGCGCCGGCATGACTTGATCGAGATCATCCCTCCCGGACCCGGGCTGACAGGCAGGCGCGTCGGGTTCGTGACCGGCTGATCAGCCAGGTTGAGGAGCGGCAGAATCCCCGCACCAAAGCCACAGTTGGATCAGCTACTGGAGCGCTACTTAGATCAATTCGACGGTGCCGCCAGTACGTTGACGCTCTACCGTGGTTACGTCCGCAACCACATCTCGCCGTTCTTGGGCAAGATCAAGGTCGGCGCGCTGGATGCGGACACTCTCGATGCGTTCTACGCGGAGCTGCGCCGGTGCCGGAACCACTGCTCGGGGCGGCCTTTCGTCCAGCACCGCACCGCCGTTGAGCACTGTTGTGACCGCCGTTGCGCTCCGCACCGCTGTCGGCCCCTGGGTGCCACGACCATCCGGCACATGCACTTCATCCTGTCCGGTGCCTACAAGCGCGCGGTGCGGTGGAAGTGGGTCAC
>JBOHFG010000445.1:0-15809 GCA_050699575.1 Pseudonocardiaceae bacterium | reverse complement strand
GTGACCTGTTCGCCAGCGGTGGGCTGTCCTCGTTGTTCGCGATGGAGCTGGTGGTGTACCTGGAAAAATCCTGTGACGTGGTCATCATGGGCACAGATCTCAGATTGGACAATTTTCGCACGGTGCGGGCGATGACGGCGTTGGTGTGTCGGCTCCAGGCCCGTGGAGCAGGGGATAGCAGCGGTGGGTGAGCCGCTGGTGGAGGCCAGTGCACTGGTCGCTGAGCTGGTGGCCGGTCGGGCTGAGTCCTGGGATCGTGATGGTCTGCTGCCACACGAGTTGCTCAGAAAGCTGGGCGCCGGTGGTGTGTTGTGCGCCGAGGTGGCCTCAACGCACGGTGGTTTGGGTTTGAGTAGCCAGCACAACGGTGAGCTCACGGCGCACGTGGGGAGCCTGTGCAGTTCGGTGCGCAGCGTCATGACCTCGCAGGGGATGGCCGCTTGGACGGTCCATCGCTTGGGCACTGGCAAGCAGCAGGCCAGCTACCTGCCCCGGCTCACGGGCGGTGACGTGGCGGCCGTTGCATTGAGCGAACCGCACGCTGGCAGTGACCTGTCGGCGATGAGTACGCAGATACGCCTGGAGGGCGATGTCGTTGTCCTTGACGGGCGCAAGGTGTGGGTCACCGCCGCCCACTACGCCGATCTGATCCTGGTGGTCGGGCGGTACCGTGATGGCGCCGGTGCCGTCGTCGTCGTGCCGGCCGCCGCGCCCGGGGTACGGGTGGAGCGGATCACTGACCCGCTGGGCTGCCGAGCGGCTGGCCACGCTGAGGTCCACCTCGACTCGGTCAGGTTGCCCGTGGACAGCGTGCTCGGTGGGGTCGGCCAGTCGTTGTCACTGTTGGTGACCTCGGTCCTTGCCTACGGCCGGATCTCCGTGGCGTGGGGTTGTGTCGGGATCCTGCGCGGTTGCCTGGCTGCGGCGGCCAGGCACGCTCAATCACGCGAGCAGTTCGGTAAGCCGTTGGCTGACCACCAGCTCGTCGCTGGGCATCTTGCTGAGCTGTTTGTGTCCGAGCAGGTCTCCACCCGGGTGTGCGAGCACGCCAGCCGGTGCTGGGACTCCGGAACTGCCGATATGGTCGTTGCGACGGTGCTGGCCAAACACGTCAGTGCCGGCAACGCTGCCCGCGCAGCGGCGTCGGCGGTGCAGGTGTTGGCATCGGCAGGGGCCCGTGACAGCCATGTGGTGGCGCGCGCCTACCGGGACGCGAAACTCATGGAGATCATCGAGGGCAGCACCGAACTCTGTCAACTCATGCTGGCGCGACACGTCGTGGCGGGGGCGGCATCATGACCGTTCATGTGGTCATGGTCAAGTGCCTGGTGTGGGACCTGGACAACACGGTGTGGCAGGGCACTGTTCTGGAAGGTGACCAGGTTTGGCTGCCCGATGCGGTGCGCGAGGTGATCGTGGAACTGGATGCCCGAGGCATCCTGCAGTCGGTGGCCAGCAAGAATGACCACGAGATCGCCTGGGAACACTTGACACATCTGGGTATTGCCGAGTACTTCGTGCTGCCGCAGATCGGTTGGAGATCCAAATCCGACTCGGTGCGCCGGATCGCCGACCAGTTGACCTTCGCCCACCGCGCCGTCGCGTTCATCGATGACCAGCCCACCGAGCGCGCCGAGGTGT
Source organism: Pseudonocardiaceae bacterium (assembly GCA_050699575.1). Lineage (GTDB taxonomy): Bacteria > Actinomycetota > Actinomycetes > Mycobacteriales > Pseudonocardiaceae. Next base: position 14,168 of record JBOHFG010000445.1, on the reverse strand, counting down.
CCTTCCACCTGCCCGAGGTGCGGTGCTACCCCGCCCAGCGGGCGAGCACACTGCCCCAGCTGCCCGAGTTCAGTCCGGCTGTAACGACCGTGGACTCCCGGCACCGCAGGCAGATCTACCAGATCGGCTTCCGGCGCGACGCCGAGCGTGCCGAGTTTACCGGCCCGGACGAGGAGTTCCTGCGGTCACTGGAGCTAGTGATGCGCATTGGGCGCGCCACCGAGGCGGAGTTGTCCCGGGTCGAGGAGCTCACCGTGCGAACCAGCCAGATGAACGCGACCGGAGTGCACTACAGCGCCACCATTCTCCGCGGCCTGCTGGCCGATCCCCGACACGACGTCCTGGTCGTCACCCTGGCTGACCGGTTCGGGCCACACGGAGCGGTGGGCATCATGTTGCTGGAAAAACACCCAGGGGTGTGGCACCTCAAGCTGCTGACCACATCGTGCCGCGTGATCTCCTTCGGGGCCGGTAGCACCATCCTGAACTGGCTGATCAACCAAGCCGCCACGGCCCACGTGCACCTGGTGGCCGACTTCCGAGCCACCGACCGCAACCGGATCATGGAAATCACCTATCGGTTCGCCGGATTCACCCACCAACCATGTCACTGCCACACACACATCAACCAGAACCCTGACAGCACCCAACGCCTACACCTGAAACCAGTTGCCCGGCCCGAGTCCACGACCATCCAAATCCTCGCACCACCACTTACCCAGAACTGCCCAACGTCAACGCCGACGTAGCGCGGGATCCGCTACAGCGAACGGAGCGCACATGGGTGACCAGATTGCCGTTACCAGCGACTTGCTCGATTACGTCAGGCGGGTGTCGCTGCGCGACGACAAGATCCTCAGCGACCTGCGCGCGGAAACCGCGGCCCTGCCAGCCGGGCGGGCCATGCAGGTCATGCCCGAAGAAGCGCAACTGCTCGCCCTACTCGTCAGCGTTACCAAAGCCGACCGGGTGCTGGAAATCGGCACGTTCACCGGCTACAGCACCCTGTGCATGGCACGAGCACTCCCCGCCGGCGGCCGTCTTGTGACATGCGACATCAGCAAGAAATGGCCCGCGATTGCCGCTCCGTACTGGGAACGCGCAGGAGTGGCAGACCGCATCGACGTCCGCATCGGCGACGCTCACGAGACCCTGACCGAGCTCCTTGCCGAGCAGGGGCCAGACAGCTTCGACTTCGTCTTCATCGATGCCGATAAGGCGCACTACCAGCAGTACTACGAAGACGCCATCAGGCTAGTAAAGCCCGGTGGACTCGTCGCGCTCGACAACACCCTTTTCCTCGGCAGGGTCATCGATTCAACTGCGCAAGACCCAGACACCACCGCGATCCGCGAACTCAATGCCTTGCTGCACGACGACGATCGAGTCGAGATGTGTCTACTCGTCATGGCCGACGGCATCACTCTCGCGCACAAGAAACAGCCAGTCTGACCGGTCACCATTACCGGGGCACCGCCATGCCCATGGTCCGTAGCTCGTCGCGGCGCTCGGGCCACTGGTCGACCAGCAGGGGACCGGCGGCTAGGCCACCGCGGTAGCGTTCGTTGACCAGTTGGAAGCAGTGGTGCCAGGTCTGCCTCGGCAGGTCGAGATCGATCCCGGAGTAGCTGAAGCGGTCGTCGCCATGCAATTCATGGGCCAGCTCGGGGCTGGTCAGCACATCGATGTAGCGGGTATCCGAGGGGTCGGGCAGCCCGGCCAGGTGGGCGGGGGTGTCGGCGAGGAACCGGATCGCTCCGGTGACGCGGTTCTCGCGTACTGCCGGGCCGGGAACCGCTTCCGGGACTGTGGCACCCTCGGCGACAGTCAGCACGGAACTGTGGTTCTTGGGCCACCCGTATCGGGCGTTCACGGCCTGGAAGCCGAGGGCAAGTCTGAACTTCTGGCTGGTGAGGTCGGCGCACCTGCAGGTGCCGTAGCCGAGCAGCCCTGCCGCTTTCACCCGGTGTCTGCGGGCCTGCTCCAGTGCGATCGCGGTCCAGCTGCCGCGGAATTCCGGATCGACCGCGAAATTCATGATGTAGGCATAACGGCCGTACCGCGCGTAGGCTGCGAATCCGACGACGCGGCGGCCTATGATGGCCACGAATCGTGTTCTCCCCGGCGCGCCGACGGCATCGCGGTCAGAATACTCGACGTACACCCGCTCGAACAGTGCAACCACGGCCGCGTGCTGATCGACCGGCAGGTGTTCGGCTGGCGCAAATTCCACCACCGACACGTGGTCGCCGCACGGTTCGGCATCTTTCACGAAATTCCCCAGGTTACGAGCCGGTCGTCACACCTGCGTGGTCTGGCGTGTTGGCATGAGCCCGTATGCGTGCAGCTGGGTGTCGAGTTTCTTGACGGCCTTGGTGCTCTGCCAGGGTTGCATTAATGCTCGGGTGGTGTGCAGCTCTGCGGCGATTCGTGGTGACAGGCTCGCGTGGCTAGCCGCGTCGCCGAGCACGTGCGTGGCCTCGGTGATCTCTTTGCAGAGGATGAGCGCGTGGCCCAGTCGTACTTGGCAATTTGTGTATTCGACCACGTAAGTGCGGTCGAATCGTCCTAGGGCGTCGCGTGCCGCTTCGACGGCTTGCCTTGGTTTGCCCAGTAGTGCGAGAAGGGTACTGCGCCTGCTGCCCAGTGTGCTTTCGTGCACCCAGTACGCCGGGGAGTCCGGGGCGCCCCTCTTGTCGCTGGCTAGAAATCCCTCGGCGCGTGTGCAGGCGGCCAGGCACGGCCCGTATTGGCCGTCCAATGCATAAGCACTGGCGGCATCCAGCTCAGCGAGGGCTTTGAGCCTGGCGTCCTGGGTGCGTGCGGCCAGGCTGCGAGCAGCGGCGGCGGTGTCCAACGCAACAGGGGTGTCGTGGCGCAGGAATGCCGCATAGCTGGTGCCGAGTGCCGCGTAGGCGGCGTAGGTGGGGTTGCCGGCCTCGTGGCCAGCTTTGCGGGCACGCTGAAAATAGTCCGTGGCCCCCTCGGGGTGGCCCATATCGATCAGGTAGTAACCGATGGAGGAGGCCATGTTGCTCTCCACCAGCTTGAGCGGCTTGACCATGGCACCCGAGCAGCCACCGAGGAGGCGGCGCACGATCTGATGCTGGGCCACCACGGTATCGAGCACCTCACACGGCCCGAGTGTGTCCTCCAGGCGCTTGCTGTGGGCCAGAGCGCTCGCCACATTCTCGACGACGTGGGCATCGACTCGATGGGGGGAGCCCACCGCCTGCGCCAGGCGGGTGTACTCGTCGGCGTCCAGGCCGGACAGGCCCACCATAGCCAGTGTTCCGCCGGCTAGCCGCATCGCCTTGCGGCGACCTACCGACCGCACCACTTTCATGACCACCGCCATCAGCTCGTCGGCTAGCTCACCATCCACACCGAATATGCCCGGCCACCCGGCCGTCGGATCGAGCTCAGGCGAGGCCTTGAGGGCTGCCAACTGGGCCTGTGCCTGACTCTGCTGCGCCTGAGCACGCTGGGCGCGACGCCGGGCACGGTAGTCCTGCTCGGCCTGCGCCAACGTGTGCTGCTCGGCGAGCAAAGCACCCTCAGCGTGGCACACCTCGTCGGTGATTGTCCACGATCCCACCTGCCACCGTGCCTCATGCACCTGGTGCCGGGCCGCCGCAACACCACAACCCACCGAATGGCGGGCGCAAGCACCGCAACGACCGCGTCCTTGCGTGAGATTCCCCGGTCCCCCGGCATCAGGTGCCTCCACACAAAGGGCAACGTGAGCCATATCTGGCACATCCAGCACCGGCTTTTCCTGCAGGTCACGATGGTGGCGGTTTCCACGCGGTATCTGCACCATCTGCGCAGCATTCCGAGGCACTACTTCATCATGATCCATGCTAAGCCGTTGCGATCAGCGCCGTCGCGCTGGAGGCTGAGCCTGTGCCGGGCAGTGTCGCGGCTGGTGACGTCGGAGCGGGTCGGTGAGTCGGGCCGATGGCTTCGACGCGGTCGTGGTTGGCTCGGGGCCCAACGGACTGGTCGCGGCGGTGACGATGGCTGCGGCGGGGCGGCGGACGTTGCTGGTCGAGGCGGCTGACACGGTCGGCGGGGGATTACGGACCAAGGAGCTGACCCTGCCTGGTTTCCGGCACGACGTCTGCGCGACGGTGCTTCCGCTCGCGCTTGCCTCGCCGGCGTTTCGCGCACTGCGGTTAGCGGACGACGGGGTGCGTTGGGCGCACCCGCCGGTGGCCGCCGCCCACCCGCTCGATGATCGCGACGCTGTCCTGGTGCACCGCGATCTCGACGCCACGGTGGCCGGGCTGGCCGGTGACGGGTGGCGCTGGCGCGCCACGGTCGGCGCTGCCGCCAGAGCGGGGGATCCCCTGGTGGATTCATTGCTCGCACCGCTGGACCTGCCGCCAAGAGCTCCGTTGGCGCTGGCCCGTTACGGCGCGCTGGGCGCCTGGCCGGCTACCTGGGTGGCCCGAGCGGCCTTCCGTGGCACGCGGGCCCGAGCGGCCTTCGCGGGCATGTCGGCGCATTCCATCCTGGATCTGAGCTCCCCGATTACGGCCGGTTACGGGTTGCTGCTCGCCGCGCTGGCCCATCACGTCGGGTGGCCGGTCGTCGCCGGTGGGTCGCAGGTGCTGGCCGAGGCGCTGGTTGCCCGGTTGCGCCGGCACGGCGGGGTGGTGGCCACTGGCACGGTGGTGCGGGATCTCGCTGAGCTGCCGCCTGCCCGGTCGATCCTGCTCGACCTCACCCCACGCCAGGTTCTCCGCATCGCTGGAGACCGGCTGCCTGGCTGGTACCGTCGTTGCCTTGCGCGGTTCCGGTACGGGCCGGGCGTGTTCAAGCTCGACTGGGCGCTGGACGGCCCGGTGCCCTGGCGTGATCCCTCAGTGGCCGGTGCCGCGACGGTGCACCTCGGGGGCACGCTCGAGGAGATCGCGGTGAGTGAGCGCGAGGTGGCCCGCGGCCGGCATCCCGACCGCCCGTTCGTGCTGCTCGTGCAGCCCTGCATCGCCGACCCGAGCAGAGCGCCGGCCGGCGCGCACACCCTCTGGGCGTACTGCCATGTGCCCCACGGCTCCGACATCGACATGACCGTGGCGATCGAAGCCCAGATCGAGCGGTTCGCGCCGGGCTTCCGGGACCGGGTGCTGGCGCGACACACGATGGGACCTGTTGCGCTGCAGGCCCACAACGCCAACGAGGTCGGTGGCGACATCAACGGTGGTACGGCGGATCTGCGCCAGTTCCTTGCCCGACCGGTGCTCTCGCGTCGGCCGTGGCAGACCCCGCTGCCCGGTGTGTACCTCTGCTCGGCCAGCACCCCACCGGGCGGCGGCGTGCACGGCATGGGCGGCTGGCAAGCGGCCCGACTCGCGTTAGCGCAGGAGGGCAGCGGATGAACGGGGCGACGGTGGAGATCAGCGGGTGATCAAATTTGACACCGGTGCGCCGCGACGGTCAGCCGGGCTGACCGGCCTCGAGGTAGACCGCCCGGCCAGATTCACGAGCCCGCAGCCCCGCGGCCGCACGTCGGGCCTGCAACGCCGGCAGGTAGCCACCGAGCTGATCAGGCGCGACGAACACCCAGTCACTCAGCTCGTTCGCGGGCAACCGTAGCAGCCCCGGGTCCTCGATCATGCCACCATCGAACACCACGACCAGACCCTCGGTCCGGACCTCGTCAGCAGGAATGTAGTCAACCGCCAGCAGAACACCGGGCACACAGTGGATGCCGAGCTCCTCCGCGACTTCCCGGGACGCAGCGGTACCCGGGGACTCGCCATCCTCCACTGCGCCACCGGGCAGCTCCCACCGCGGCTTATAGGTCGGTTTCACCACCAACACCCGACCATCCGGATCAGTGAACAACATCGTCACGACCGCTCGCTTGCACGGCAGGACACGAACCGGCTTCTGCGGTCCCGCGGTCATGGTGCAAAACCTATCGAGACCACTGCATCCCACTCGACAACGGTCCCCATGGGGTGACCCGGCGGCATCGGTCAAGGTCGTGTAGCAAGCATGTTCACATGGTCTTGTTTGGATTATGCATGCTTGGTCTGGTTGTTAACATGAGTCCGCATGCGTGTAGTTGGGTGTCGAGTTCCTTGACGGCCTTGGTGTTTTCCCAGGGTTTCATTAGAGCTCGGGCGGTGTGGAGTTTTGCAGCGTGTGTAGAGAACCACGTAAGTGCGGTCGAATCGTCCCTGGGCGTTGCATGCGGCTTCGAGGGCTTTCCCTGGTTTGCCTAGTAGTGCGAGAAAGTCACTGCGTCTACTCTCTAGCGTGCTCTCGTGTACCCAGTATGCCGGGGAATCTGGGGCACCCCTATTCTCGCTGGCCAAAAACTCCTGGGCGCGTGCGCAGGCGGCCAGGCAGGGCCCGTATTGGCCGTCTAAGGCATAGGCGCCGGCGGCCTGCTCCTCGGCGAGGGCTTTGAGCCTGGCGTCGTTGGTGCGTGCGGCCAGGCTGCGAGCAGCAGCGGCGCTGTCTAAAGCGGTGGGGGTGTCGTGGCGCCGGAATTCCGCCCAGCTGATGTGGATTGCTGCGTAGGCGGCGTAGGTAGGGTTGCCGGCCTCGTGGCCGGCTTTGCGGGCGTGCTGAAAATAGTCTTTTGCCGCCTCCGGATGGCTCATATCCATCAGGTAGCCACCGATGGTGGATGCTATGTTGCTGTCCATAACCTTAAAGGGGCTTGGCCATGTTTTCCGGGCATCCACCCTCCACGAGGTGGCGCACGATCTGGTGCTGTGCCACGGCGGTATCGAGTACCTCACATGGCCCGAGTTTGTCCTCCAGGCGCTTGCACTGGGCTAGCGTGATCGCTAAATTTTCTACGATCTGGGCATCGACTCGGCGGGGAGAGGCCACAGCCTGCGCCAGGCGTGTGCATTCGTCGGTGTCCAGGCCGGACAGACCCATAGCTGTCAGTGTCCATCTGGCTACCCGCATCGCGTCGCGGCGACCTATCGACCGCACCAATTTCGTGACCACCGCCGTGAGCTCACCGGCTAACTCGCCATCTATACCCGTCATGGTCCGGCCGATAGCCCGGCCCAGCTCCGGCTGCGAGAGCCCAGCCGCCCCGCGGTAGGCGGCCAGCAGCGCACCGAGACGCCGCCGCATGGCGTCCAGTCCCGCCTGAGTGGCCTGGGGTGTTGCGGAGATCGCTAGCGAGCTTGCGGTATCGGAAGCTGCTGCGGGGCAGCTCGTGACAGTTTTCTCGATTACCGTCGCGGTGGTCGCTCCGGTATCGGGGGCGGGCACCGAGGTCCGGGCCTTCATTTTTTCGACCTCCGGGGTGGCGGGCATGGTGGGAATCTGGCTTGGCGGGCTGGCCACCGACCGGTGGGGGCCGGATCGCACGCTTATCGCCGGGATCGCCGCATTCGTGGGGGTGATGGCACTCTTCACCCTGCTGTGGTCCCTGCGGCCGGTCACGGCGTGGGTGGTCGCCCCGCTTGCGCTGATCTGGGGTGGCGCGGCGTTCTGGAACTCCCCGGCGATCCAGGCGCGTCTGCTTCAGCTGGCTGGCCCGGTGGGGCCACAGGCCCTCGGGATGAACACCAGCGCCACCTACCTCGGGGTGGCCATCGGCGGCACCCTTTTGTCCACGATCGACGCCTCTGCGCTGCCCCCGGTCTCGGCGGCCCTGGGCCTGCTTGCGCTCGCCACATTCCTGCTCGCTGCGAAGGCGGGCCGATGGCTGCTAGCCGGTGCACCGTGAACGGTCACGTCGGCCAGGGGCTCACCTCGGAGGACCGGCGAGCCCTCAGCGCCCTGTTCTGGTCACACATCACCCGTAACGGGATGCGCCGAGCGATCGACCGGAATTGACACTTCTACCGCGGTCGGCCGGTTGTTTTTTCGATCATCCCAGCCACCAGGTAGCCCCGCCAAGTTGACAGTACCTTGCGCCTAACGTTTGAGTGTCGCGGTGTCGGCGTGCGAAGGTAAGTGATGTGGTAGCTGATCCGGGTGTCACGAGTAACGGTTCGCGGAGCGGAGACGGTATCGCCCCGGTTGTTCCCGGTCGGTTGCCGCTGCTCGGCCACACACTGTCGCTGCTGGATAGACCGTTTCGGTTCCTGTCGTTGCTTCGTTCGCACGGCGAGGTGGTGCGGATCTACCTTGGTCTCCTGCCTGTGTACGTGGTTACCAGCCCCGAGCTTGCTTGGCAGGTGCTAGCCACAGACGCCGACAGGTTCGACAAGGGGATGGTATTTGACAAGGTACGCCCGCTGTTCGGCAACGGTCTGGCCAACTCGAACGGTGATTTCTACCGGCGGCAGCGCCGCATGGTGCAGCCTGCGTTTCATCGAAAACACATCGTCGGTTATGTCCGCACCATGGCGCGGGCTGCGTCGGACCTGGTCGAGTCGTGGCGGCCGGGTGAGGTCGTTGCGGTGGATAAGCTAATGGAAGATCTGGCGCTCACCATCATCGGGCGAACCCTCTTCTCGGCCGAGCTGGGTCGGGATGCGATCGCTGAGGTCCAGCGTTCGATGCCGATCCTGACCAAGTACGTGGCGGTCCGTGCCTTCTCACCCAAGTTGGTGGAGCGGTTACCTATTCCAGCCAACTGGCGGTTCAACGAGGCCGCCGCCCGATTCCGGCGGGTCGTGGCCGAGGTCATTGCGGCGGCGCGCGTCGAGGGCAAGGATCACGGCGATCTGCTGTCCATGCTGCTGCTGGCTCGGGACGAGGACACCGGCGAGGGCATGAGTGACCAGCAGGTCCACGACGAGGTCGTGACGATCCTGACCGCCGGAGCCGAAACTACCGCCGTGGCACTGGCCTGGTTCTTCCACGAGCTCGGACAGCACCCCGAGGTGCAGCAACGCTTCCACGCCGAGATCGACCACGTGCTCGGCGGTCGCACGGCTACCTTCGACGATATTCCCAGGCTGGAGTACACCCAGCGGATCATTAGTGAAGTCCTGCGCAAGTATCCACTGTTGGTCCTGATGCGTCGAGCACGCACCGATGTCGACCTTGGCGGTATTCACATTCAGCCGGGCACCGAGGTCGCGCTCAGCCAATACGCACTCCATCACGATCCGCACCTGTACGCCGATCCGGCACGCTTCGACCCGGACCGATGGCTGCCCGACCAGGTCGCCAGGCTGCCGAAGGGGGCGTTCATCCCGTTCGGCGCGGGCCTCCGCCACTGCCCCGGATACTCCTTTGCGGAGGCGGAAATAGCCATCGTGACGGCGACGGTGGCCGCGCGGTGGCGGCTGGTGCCGGTAGCCGGCAAGCCCGTCCGCCCGAAGCTGACGACGACGTTGCGTCCACATCAGTTACCCATGATCGCAATGCCGCGACACACGTGAGACGTCCACAGTGGATCTAGAGAACTGACCACCCGCGTGATGACCCAAAGTATCCGTTTAGTTGCTGGTTGCTCTAGTATTGCGCTTTCCTCCGGTTTTCTGATTGTGGAAGGTTCTTCCCGTGCGCCTCCTGCCGACGCTGACCTGCTCATTGCTCGTCTACTTCAGCTTGCTGGCCGGTGGTCTGGCCGTGCCGCAGGCCGCCGCCGCGTCCCTGGTGAGCTGTTCGGAGATCGACCTGCCGGTCTCGGTCCCGACTCCCCGCGAGACCGTGCACGGGCAGCTCTGTATGCCTGCGGGCAGTGCTCCCACGACCGTGCAGTTGCTGGTTCACGGCGGCCTTTACCACCGCAGGTACTGGGACCTTCCATACCAGCCCGAGCGTTACTCCTACCAGCGCGACATGGCCAGGCACGGGTACGTCACCTTCGCGGTGGACCGGCTCGGCACCGGCCAGAGCACTAAGCCACCCAGCGCGGTATTGGTGGACGGTGTTGAGGCGGAATCGATCCACCAGGTCGTCGGTCACCTGCGTGCCGGCCGGGTCGGCGGCGTGCGGTTCAACCGCGTCGTCCTGGTCGGGCACTCGGTGGGCTCGGGTGTCACGACCTTAGAAGCTGCTACGTACCACGACGTCGACGGGGTGATCCTGACCGCCATTACCCACCTGCCATCGGCGCTGGAACTGACCAAAGGCTTGGCTTTGTACGTGTATCCAGTGACGAGGGACCCGCAACTTCGCAAGAACGGCAGCGACCCAGGATACGTCACCAGCAGGCCAGGGGGACGCGAGCCGTTGTTCTATGCGACCAGGAACGCCGACCCTCAGGTGATCGCGACCGACGAGGCCACCAAAGATCAAGCGTCGGTCTTCGGTCTAGGGACCGTGGCGGTGTTCGGCGTCCTAAGCCCTGCATCGCGGAGTATCGATGTTCCCGTCCTGTTGGCGGTCGGCAAAAATGATATCCTTTTTTGCGGTTTTCTCGCTAGTGACTGTTCGAGCGCGGAGGCGTTGTGGAAACAGGAGGCGCCGTACTTCAGTCCGGCTGCCAAGCTGTCCACCTACGTCTTGCTGGACTCAGGTCACTCCATAGCATTACACAAGAACGCCGACGAATACCGGGAGGCAACCCGCACCTGGCTGCGCACGCGGTTTGCCGTTGGCGCATTCAGCACGGCACTGTCAGGTTGACCGGGTTGGGGTGTTCGGTTGCCTACCGCTACCGGTGGAGATTGCTTAACCTGACAGTGCCCCCATGGTCACCTAGGCTGCGCCGTACCGATCGAGGATGTGAGGAACCCGATGGCCGAGAACCTGGACTGGGTGCCGTACAATATCGATACGGCCGTGCCCAACGCAGCTCGAGTGTACGATTACTGGCTGAATGGCGCCCATAACTTCGCGGCCGACCGCGTCATGGGGGACAAGATCGAGCAGGTCATGCCAGGGATAAGGGACGCCGTCCGGATCAACCGGTCCTTCCTGCGCAGAGCTGTTCTCTTCATGGTCGACTCGGGGATCCGCCAGTTCCTGGACATCGGTTCTGGCATGCCGACCGTCGGCAATGTGCACGAGATCGTCCAGCAAGCCAATCCCGAATGCAGGGTCGTGTACGTCGACAAGGATCCGGTCGCGGTCGCGCACAGTGAACTGCTGCTTGAGGGAAACGACCGGGCCACGGTGATCCGGGCGAATCTGCGTGACGTCGAGGACATTTCCAATCACCCGCAGGCCAGGCGCCTGCTGGACTTCGATCAGCCGATCGGCCTGCTTCTCCTGCTGCTGCTGCACTTTGTCCCGGATTCCTGGGACCCGGTGGGCATTCTGGCTCGATACCGGGACAGGCTCGCGCCCGGAAGTTACCTGACGCTATCCCATGCCACGGCCGATGGCGATCCCGCTGGGCTGACCGAGGCAGTTCAGCTTTACCGGAACGTTCCGGATCCGGTGTATCTCCGCAGTCACGGCGAGGTGCTTCGATTGTTCGACGGGTTCGAGCTGGTCGAACCCGGACTGGTCGGCTGCGCTCTCTGGCGGCCCTCAGGACCCGGTGACACCTCCGACAGCGCCGAGATGAACACGCTCCCCTACGGGGGCGTCGGCCGCAAGCCGGGTACTGCGACGGCCACCGAAATCGGGGCACCAATTCTCGTGCGTGCCAGTCCGGGCGTCACCGTCTGCGGGGGTGGGTGACAGCGTCGTCGCAACAGTGCCGTGTCGCCTGCTAATCGCGGATTCGGGTCTGAGAATCGCCTGGCCGTCCCGGATTGTCTCAAGAAATCCCTGAGCCTGGGAACTGGCGAGCTGCACCCAGCGACTCCTAATCCGGGCGAACTGCATTATTCGCTCGCAAGTTCCACAATGGGATAACTGGAGGTTGCAGGATGATGAACAACGACACTGGGGTGCACCGGCGCTGGCGGCGCCGCGCTGTCACGGTGATCGGCCTGGGGATCGCCACGGTCGCGGCCGTTGCGGTCCCCGCGCTCGCGCACCCGTCGTTCCCCAGCGGCGGGCCCGGGTTCGCCCCCAACCCCAACGGCGGCACTGGCGTCGGCACCCAGCCGCCCCCTTATGCCCCGGGCTCGACCAACACACTGAACCTGCGCGTGCCCTTCGAGCGCGATGGTGTGATCTATAATGGTGCGCTGAATACCACGGTCGATATCAAGGCCATCGTCCCGGCCGGATGGACCAACCCGGTCTGCGGGGCGGCGAGCACCTCGGTTGGTGCCTCGCAGGTGGGCACCCCGGTGCCCGGCTGGACCTGCGCCGTCGAGACCGCCAGTGGGCATCAGGTACTGCACTGGCATGGCCCGCAGGTCAGCCCGACGCAGACCGCCGCGGACAGCGCACAGTTCTTCTCCTTCACGGTGACCGTGCCCTCCCCGGCCAGCCAGACCAGCTATGGCGCTAACGGCAGCCCCGCCGAGGGGTTCTTCGTGACGCAGCAGTACGCCAACCCCAGCGACACCGCGATCTGGAAGTGCCCGAACGACCTAAGGCCGGCCACCGACGTGGCCACCGGGCTGGTCCGCACCGTGGCGGGCACCTCGACTCCGTCCCCGACGCCGACCCCGTTACCGCCACCGGTCGTGAAGGCGAGCGACGGCAAGATCGTGTTCCAGAGCGACCGGGACGGCAACAACGAGATCTACCTCATGAACGCCGATGGCAGTAACCAGACCCGGCTGACCAGCAACCCCGCCGCCGACACCCAACCGGCACTGTCCCCCGACGGTGCCCGGATCGCCTTCGCCAGCACCCGGGACGGCAATAGCGAGATCTATGTGATGAAGGCCGACGGCACTGGGCTGACCCGGCTGACCAACGATCCGGCCGCCGACACCCAGCCGGTGTTCTCCCCCGACGGCACCCAGATCGCCTTCACCAAGAGGTTCGGCAGCGGCGAAGCGGCCAACAACGAGATTTTCGTGATGAACGCCTTCACCGGCGCAGGCCAGACGAACCTGACCAGCAACCCCGCATCCGACGACCAGCCGGCGTACTCCCCCGACGGCCGGATTGCCTTCGTCCGGTTCCAGAACGCCACGCGGAATATCTACATCATGAATGGCAACGGCACCGGGCAGGCGAACCTCACCAACAACTCAGCCTCCAACGGCGGACCCGTGTTCGGCCCGGACGGCCGGATCGCCTTCTTCAGCAACAAGGACGCCAACAACAACGAGATCTACCTCATGAACCCCGATGGCACCGGCGTGACCCGGCTGACCAACAACCCCGCGGCCGACGAGCGGCCGACGTTCTCCCCGGACGGCACTAAGATTATCTTCACCACTGACCGGTCCGGCAACCGCGAGATCGATGTCACCAACACCAACACCAACGGCAACAGCGGTGCGCTCAACCTGAGCACCAACCCCGCGGTCGACGACTGGGCGCGCTGGAGCCCCATCCCAGGAACGGTCACCACAACCACGCTCACGGTGACCCAGATCCCCCTTCCCTTAGGGCTGAGGGGCTACGCCCTGCCCCTCGCAAGGGTTGTACCCTTTAATGCGGCCGGGACCGTCCAGTTCAAGGACGGGACCACCAACATCGGCGCCCCGGTGCCGGTGGCCGGCGGGATCGCTGTCGGTGGCGCGGTATCTTTGCCGCCGGGCCCGCACTCACTGACCGCGACGTTCATCCCGGCCAACTTGGCAGCCTTCCAGCTGTCGACGTCGAACACCGTGGCGTTCACGTTCTAGCAAGGTGTGTGCTGCACCTGGGTGATCCTTACCCAGGTGCAGCAACTCAGTCAGCCAGGTCCCAGGTTGGCTGTGCCGACGCAGGTGAACACCTGCGGCAAGTTCCCGCTGTCGTCTGGTCACGCTCTGGCTCAGGGCCGGCCGTACGCGGATCGCTATGCCAGCCGTTGCTGGAGACCGACCAAAACCGTGGGAGATCAACTGCTCGAGCACCCGGTGGTGATGCTCTACGCCACGAGCTCGACAGGTCCGTTGTGATGGGTGAAGCCGGGATGCCAGCGGGCGAAGTCAGTGGCCAGGTCGTCGTTGAGGACCCGGGTGCGGACCTGGAGGAACAGATGGGCGCCCTGCGGGGACCAGCGCATCGGCACTGTTGCGTTGTGCGAAGCCGGGGCAGGCGAGATCGTTGATCCCGGTTGGTCAGATCGCCAGGGTCAGCTCGTCAAAGGCAGCCAGGACCCGCAAGTTCACCGGTCCCTCAGCCCCGAGTTCGTAGTGGCCGCGGCGGAGGTTCTGGACAAACGCGTGCCCGGTGCTGATCACTTGTGCGCAGCGGAGTCGTGTCAGGCCGCGCATCGGCCGCAGCCGGGACTTCAACCGGCCATGATCGGCTTCGATTCGGTTGTTGGCGTA
>JBOHFG010000444.1:0-24714 GCA_050699575.1 Pseudonocardiaceae bacterium | reverse complement strand
CGGGAACGGGAAAGCGGGAGAGGCCGCCACGGTCGCCTGGAGGATCACTGCATTCAATACAGGGATCGGGATCGAATTATTTGTTGTGATCGTGGCCTTCGCCCCGGGAACCGGAGTCGGCGACGGACTCGGACTTGGGCTCGGCGACGGCGACGGCGACGGACTTGGGCTCGGCGACGGCGACGGGCTCGGACTCGGGCTCGGACTCGGCGACGGCGACGGGCTCGGACTCGGGCTCGGCGACGGCGACGGGCTCGGACTCGGCGACGGGCTCGGACTCGGCGTCACGGCGGGGTTGACCACGTAGGACACCGCTGGTGACGTCGAAATACCAAAATCTCGGACGTCGTTCGGGGTGAACACTGCGGTCAGTGAATGGGTCCCGACCGGCAACGTTGTGGTCGTCGACGCGGTGCCACCAGTGACGGTCACCGGGGTACCGATGTTGACAGTCCCGTCCATGAACTGCACCTTGCCCACCGCCGTTGACGGGGTGAGGGTCGCGGCCAACGTCTCCACGGTGCCCGCAGGCGCCGGGGAAACCGGCGTCACGGCCAGCGCGGTGCTGGTTGGCACGGTGACGCCGTAATCCAACGACACCGACGTCGACCCAAGAAAGGTCGCTGTGTCGGTCGGGGTGAACACCGCGGTCAGCGCGTGTCTCCCGGCCGGCAACGTCGCGGTTGTCGAGGCCGTGCCGTCGGCAGCGACGGCCACCGGATCACCGATGTTGGCCGTCCCGTCCTTGAACTGCACACTGCCCTGCGCCACCGGCGGACCCAGCGGTCTGCTCACCGTCGCGGTCAGCGTCTCCACGGTGCCCTGGGGAACCGCGGGAGGCGGTGTCACGCTTATCCGGGTGAGAGTGGCCTTCTTGTTCGTGGCGGGGTCGGCGGTCTGAAACAGGGTCGGGCTGGTGAGGTACAGCGCACCGGTGAAGTTGCCAAAATCTCCCGCGCCGAAGGCATCGACACATCGCGTGGTGATGTCATACTCACCGACTTGCAATACCTTACCGCGGTCCTCAGCCGCGGATTTTAGCGTGAGCCGAAACGGCTGATCGAACGGTCCGGTCGTGGAGAAATCGGGGCCGCCCGGGGTGACAATCGTGAAGGGATTTTCGTGAGGGAAGGTCGGATTTGGGGCCCCGATCGGCCCTTCCACGAACGTGGCCGCCCCAGCCGCGGTGGTCGGGCAACCACTAGAAGTACGGGCGTTCACGATGCTGTTATCGGTACCGACCGCCGGGGTGATGGTCAGGCTTCCCTGGGTACCCGCCGGCGGCGCGGCAGTGGCCACGCCCGCGCTGAGCAACCCTTCCCCAGCCGCGACGGCGACCATCAGGGTCCCCGACACGAGCCGAGTCGAGAATCTTGTCATGTGCACTATAGGACTCTTCCTGTTGGATGAAAGATTTGGCAGATAACAGGGACCTGATTACGGGCCCGTGCTCTGGATTGTGGTGGAGCCACAGTTAGGGTTCAGGTTGAAGCCCTGACGCTTGATCGTCGCGGTTTCAGCGCAGACCCTGGATCCCGATCCGACGAACACCGAGTTCGTGGTCGGGTCGTTGAGCTTAGCTTTGTCTATGACGTTATAGACGTCCCGCGACATCACCGACTCGGCGTTCAGCACCGCCGGTCCGATGCCGTTGATCGACCCGAGAACCGCCTTGCCGTGCTTGTCGGTCACCACCTTGTTGACCTGGGCCAGGTACGGTGCGGACGAATAGGTTACGATCTGCGCCGGATCTGTGAGCAGTCGACCATCGTTGGCCAGCAGCGGGTTCCCGTCCGCATCGGTATCCTTGATGCAGGTGAAGCCCGGCGTGGTGACCAGGTCAATCCGGTCAGTTATCCCGAGTCTCGCAAGGAAGAACGTCCGGTTCCCGGCACCGAACACCCCCAGCAACGGCTTGACGCTCGGGACCCGGCAGTTGTAGATATCGGTCAGCTGCGCGAGGGAAAGGTTCCTCGGGATTGTGCTGTCATCGCGGATGGCGTAGGTGAGGGCGTCCGTCGCGACCGGGATGTAGACCAGGCCTGTCCCCGGGCGGGCGGCGGCGTCATTGGTCACCACACGGGAGAACTGCACACACCCGTCGTTGGCCTGCTTCGACGCGACCAGCGCGTTGGTGCCGGCACCGCCTTGATTGGGCCGGGTGATGGTGCAGGCAGGCCGGTTCTTGGTGGTGATCGTGCCGGGGGGCCGTTGTCGTAGGACGCGATAATCTTGTTTCCACCGCCGTCCTTGATGATGTCCGACAGGGCGTTCAGCAAGCCCTGGGTGGTCTCCGCGCCGACCCCGACCAGGGCGCGTTCCGGCCCGTCCGGAGGTCCGGACGGACTGACGGGGTCAGCCAGGGCCGAGCCAACCGTGAGGCTGAGGGTCGCCAGACAGGCGCCGACAACGAGGAGCAAGCTCCTTCTTCGCATTGTGGGTATCCTTTGCCACGCAGGGATGCCCGAACTGATGTCCGGGCGCACACGCCAGTGGCATGCCAACCACGCCGTCACTGACGTCTTGCTTGCCGCAATGCCGGCCGAGTTGGTGGCCGGGAGCTGGAGACTCCCGATCACCGCTCGGTTGGCGTCACCCCCTTCCGCATGCAACGGTGGGCCACGGCGCCCACCAGGTACCTGACCGGCGGGGACGTCCTGAGCAGGTATCTGACCGGAGGGGACATCACGGCCAGCACGCAGCCGATCAGGATGATCACGAGCATGGTGCTCAGCCAGGCGGGCCCGGGCAGCGATGGCGTGCGCCGCACTTCGGCGACCGGTTGCTGAGCCGCACTCGGCGCTGTGGGAGCCACGGGGCTCGTGGACGCACCAGGCGCGGTGGCGCTGGGGCCCGTCGCGGCGGCGGTCGGGCTTGGTGGCGTGCTGGGGCCACCGGGCGAGCCGGCGGGGCCTGGCCGGGCGCTGGTGGGCTGCGGCTCCGGTGGGACGCGGGTAGCCTTGCCCGCCTGCGCCTCGATGGTCGCTGCGGCGGCGATGGTCTGAGCCGTGAGCGCGTCGGGCAGCGGTACCATCCCGAGCGGGAGCTGGCCAGGTGCGATGCCCGGCCGCTGGCCCGCGCCGGCCGCGTAGCGCAGCAGCACCGCGTAGTCCCGGCCAGCCGGAGCGTCCAAGGTGGACGGTGCGGTGACCGCGTAGCTCAGCGCGGTCAGCGGATAGGCCGCCGGGTCAGTGGCACCGGGGTCGGACACCAGGACGCTGGGGACCGCGCTCGGCTTCATGGCCGCTGCACCGGCCAGCAGGCTTGCGGTGGTAGGGGCGACGAACTTCCCGGCAGCGTTGCGCAGCGTCGCGGTAGGCAGGCCGTACCGGGTGGCCGTCGCCGCATCCACCACCGCGAGCAGCGCTCGCTGGCCGGGGTTCTGCCGGTCAACCTTCTTCGAGATCGGTGCCTTGGTGTTGGGTTCGACCGCGGTCGTCCGGGCCTGGGTGTCACCGCGGCCGGCCGAGCGGCCGGAGTCGTGCATGTCCTTGGTGAACGGATGGACATCCGAGGTGCAGATCTTGAATGTGACACTGGTGGCGGCGTCGACCACGTCGGTGCAGCTCTGGTCGTTGCGGGGGAAGGTGGACGTCGGCAGCGTAAGCCCCCGGTTGGCGGGGTTGACAACCATTCCGTCCTTGTCGGGGGTACCCGCGAGGAACGCTCTCGCGTCCTGGTCGGCCACCACCCAGCTCCACAGCAGCGACGTGACATCCGAGCTATCGAGCTGCACCAGCGCGTCCGGCGGTATGTTGCTCTCCGCGAACCTGTTGTATTCGGGGTTAATCTTGAGGAACTCTTGGTCGACGGTCAGGCCGATGGGGTTGTTCTTCAGCACGTCCGGCCGGACCTGCACCGCGCCCTGGTAGGACTGGGTGAGCAGCTTGGCCACCAGCCGTGGGGTGAGATTCATCGACGTGAACCGCTGGCCGCTGAGCGCGAGATCGGCAGCGGGCGCTGTCGGGCGCGGCTGGCGCTCGATGGTGAAGGCGATGGCCAACCCGGACAGCCCGACCGGTGCGTAGACCAGCGGATGGTCCGCCGGCACCTGGTCGGGCGGGATCGGGTTGGTCAGCAGCCCCAGCCCGGGCGTGCTGCCGTCGAGCACCTGTCTGCGGGTCACCTCGTCGGTGAGCTGGCTGTAGCTGAACAAGGCGCCGCCACCGGCGCACAGTGCCGGCTGCCAGCTCGTGACCGCGTCCGCCGCTAGCTCGTGGCCGATCACCCGGCGCTCGGGTGCGCCGACCGGGCAGGCCTGGCCCACTGGCTGGAAACCCAGCGCAACGACGATCCGGTTGTTCCAGTTGGTCTGGCTCAGCGGCGAGGAGTCCAGCCGGCTTTGCCCGTTGCCGCTGCGCGGTGAGCCGTCCACCTCAGTGTTTCCGCGCGGCACGATCACCAGCCAACAGGACCGGCCCGTGGTGACGCCGCCCGTGGTGACCGGCTCTCCACAGCCGAGACCGGCGGCCTGGCGCACCGTCTCGACCTCGAAGAACTCCAGGCCGGTGCCGTCGCCTCGGGTGATCCCCAGCGGGACCTCGTTGGTGACCTGGGAGTCGACGAAGGCGTTCTCGTTGGCCGTGGCCGAGTCGGTCGGCTGGGGCCTGGGCCGGCCCACCGCCCAGAACGGCACGAAGGCGTTGTCGAAGCTGCCCGCCGGCCTGGTGAGTTTCTCCTGAAGGTCGACGACGTCGGCGCTGACCTGCCGGGACCGCACGAAGTTGCCAGCGGCCGGCGAGATCTGGGTGCTCGACCCGCCGTACTGGCACTGGGTGCGGTCCGGGCCCACCGGGTCGTCACCCCAACACTGCATGATCTGCAGGTAGTTGACCCCGAAGGTACCGTTGCCGGGCACCGTGGGGTGGCCTCCGGTCCAGGACACGGTGATCGTCTGGTTGATGAGGTTCGTAGTCTGGCTGACAGTCACCGTGAGGTCCGCGAATGCTCCGGTGCCGGACTTCGTGACCACCGAGCCGGCCGGTGCCGCGTCCCCGGGCCCGGCCGATGCCAGCGGGCAGACAAGCAGGATGCCGACCACGACCACACCCAACGCCACGGCCCGCAACGCTCGACGCGTGCTCATGCCGGTGGTCCTTCCCGGCCGCGCACCCGGTAGGCCACCAGCGGTGGCCCGAGCGCCAGTCCGAGCAGCACGGCGACGGTGAGTACCGCGAGCAGTATCTGCCGCCGGTGGTCGGCAGCATCGACGGCCACCGGCACGGCGGTGGCACTGGAGGAGCCAGCACCGCCCGCCGGCGCCGCGCCACCGATCACCTGCCCGGTGTCCGGCTCCAGTCCCGCGGCCGGGCCACTGCTGGGACCCGGTGCACCCGCAAGCCCCCCGCCACCGGCAGCGTTGGTCGTCCCACCGTTGCCACCGGTGGTGGTGCCGGAACCGCCTCCATTGCTGGTCGACGTCGAGGCCGGAACCCCGCCGGTGCCGGTAGTGCACTGGGCCGACGCGCCCTTGAGGTCACACGGGCTGGGCTGCGGCGCGTCCTTGGCCACCTTGTTCCCCCCGTCCGGGGAGACCGTCGGGTTGTTGCAACGGCTCAGGTTGGTGCGGTCGAGTTTCTGGGTCGAGCCGGGGATCTGGTTGATCTGCTCGACGCCGGCCTGCACCAGGTTGATCGGCAGCGGCGAGTAGCCCAGAGTGTCGGCCTGCTGTTGGCCCTCGCAGAGAAAGTAGGCGGCGAACTCGGAGAGCGTGCGGCCTTTCTCGGTAGTGAAGTTCGCGGTGGTGTCCTTCGGGATGACCATGTAGCTGTAGCTGGACAGCGGGTAGGTCCGCGGGTCGGTGTCGACGTAGACCTGGCTCAGGTCCTGGGTCAGGTCCGGATGGATCTGCGCCTTGAGCAATGCGACCGCGACGCTGCCCGCCCGGGGCTCGACGTAGTAATTCGCCTTGTTGAGCACTTTGGCCACCGGGAAACCGGCGTTGCGGGCGTAGGAGTACTCGACGTAGGTGATCGCGCCCTCGCTGGTGTCCTGGGCGACGAACCCGGACACGCCCTGGGACTGGGCCTTGGCCTCCATGCCGGGGCCCAGCGGGTAGAAGGAGGTGAACCCGCAAGGCGTGTTTCGGCCGTTGCGGTGGCAGTAGTCGTCCCAGATCGCCGGGTACTGGCTGGCCATCCAGGTGGTGAACTGGGCGGTGGTGCCCGAGCCGTTGGAGTAGACCACCGGCACGATCTGGCGGGCCGGCAAAGTCAGCCCAGGGTTGTCGGCCTGGATCACCGGGTCGGACCAGTTGGTGATCTGCTGGGTGAAGATCTTGGCGATGGTCTCCCCGGAGAGCCGCAGGTTCGTCACCCGCTTGCTTCCGATCTTGAGGTTGTACATGAACGCGGTGCCCCCCGCGACGATCGGCATGTACCCGAACGCCCGCGTCGGCGGCGGGTCAAGCACCCCACCGTCGCGCAGGCCGAAGGGAATCTCCGAGACCGCATAGTCGACCTGACCGGCCCGGAAGTCGTTGCGGCCGTTGGTCGAGCCGTTCGGCGAGAAGTTGATGGTGATGCCGTAGAGGCCGGCGACGTTTTTCCGCCACTGATCCAGCGCGTTGAAGCTCCAGGTCGAGCCGGAGCCGCTGATCGGGACAAAGCTTGGCGCGATCGCGGACAGCATCCCCAGTGCGACGACCAACACCGCGGCCACGCGGCGCCCCGGTAGCTCACCTGACATGGCTGCCGCCAAACACCCTGACCAGCGCGAACAGCACCAGTACCACTGCCAGCAACGCGGTGCCGGCGCCGAACGCGCGGGCGATCATCGTCGGCTGCGGGAAGCGGGAGAAGATGTAGGTGACCAGCGGCAGCGACACCATCGGGCCCGAGGTGGGGTTGAGGTTGAGGCCGGATCCGAAGCCAGCGGTGATCAGCACCGGCGTGGTCTCGCCGAGCCCCCGCGCGCTGCCGAGCAGCACCGCGGTGGTCAGCCCGGAGCGTGCGCTCGGCAGCACGACATGCCACACCGTGCGCCACCGTGGCGCGCCCAGCGCGAACGAGGCCTCCTTCAGCGAGCCGGGCACCAGCCGGAGCACCACGTCGGAGGCCCGGATGATGATCGGCAGCATCATCACGCCGATCGCCAACCCGGCGGCCAGTCCGGACTTGGTCGACCCCAGGGTGAGGATCACCGACGCGTAGATGAACAGCGCCCCCAAGATGGCCGGGAGCGCGGTCATCGCTTCGACCACCGTGCGCACGAACCGGGTCAACGGCCCACGGGTCTCGTTGAGGTACGCCGCGCAGGCCAGCCCCAGCGGCACGGTGCAGCACAGTGCGATGGTGAGCTCGATGAGCGTGCCGACCGCGGCGTGCAAGATGCCACCCACCGACAGCGGGTCCAGCGGACCGGCTAACTTCATGTCGCTGGTGAAGAAGTTCAGGTGGCCCAGCGCCTCGCGGCCTCGCCAGAACGTGAAGCCGACGACGAACAGCAGCGCGAGCAGCGCGACCACGGCCAAGCTGTGCACGGCAATGAAGACGAGCCGGTCCCGGACCGTGCGGCTGTCGTGCTCCATAAACCACACCACCGCCCCGTAGAACACCAGGAACAGCAGGTAGGCGAGCACCACGAAGCCACCCACGTTGACCGCCGAGAGCACCCGCGTGACCAGCAGCGCCGCCAGGCTCAGCCCCGCCACGGCCGACCCGATGAGCACCTCGACGCTGCCCCGGGCCGACGTCGAGCGGCGGATCTCCGGCCCCGTACGACGTGCGGTGCGCGGGGGGATCGTCGTCATCGCTCAGGCCTCACTGAGCTGACCGGAGCGGCTGCGCACAATGATCATCGACGCGCCGAAGTTGACGACCAGCGTCAGGGCGAACAGCGCCAGGCCGGCCGCCATCAGAGCCGACAGCTCGAACGGGCTGGCCGCCTCGAACCGCAGTGCGATCAATGCTGCCACCGAGTTCGTGCCGCTACGCAGGATCTCCGGCTGGATCCGGAAGACCGGAGTTATGATCATGGCTACGACGATCGTCTCGCCCATCGCCCGGCCCAGCCCGAGCATCGTGGCGCCGATCATCCCGCCCCGGCCGAAGGGCAGCACGACGCTGCGGATCATCCCCCACTGGTTGGCGCCCAGCGCATAGGCTCCCTCGCGTTCCCCGACCGGAGCCTGCGAGAAGGACTCCCGCATCACCGAGCAGATGGTCGGCATGATGACCAGCGCCACCGCGATCCCCACGACCAGCGTCGAGGACTCGTACTTGGTCACGGTCTCCAACGGATCGCCAGGATGCGCGTCGTGGATGCCCAGCAACGGAAGCCAGCCGAAGATCGACGAGATCCACCTGGCCAACGGAATAATCAACGGGTTGAGCAGGTAGAAGCCCCACAGCCCGTACACCACACCCGGCACCGCGGCCATCAGGTCCACCATGTTGATCAGTAGCCGGCGCAGCGTGGGGGGCGTGTACTCCGAGATGTAGAGCGCCACCCCGGTGGCCAACGGCACCGCAAGCGTGACGGCCACCGCGGCGATCAGCACCGTGCCAGTGAGCACCGTCGCGATCCCGAAGTGGTGCGAGTCGGGTTCCCACGCCTGCGTGGTGAGGAACGCCGGGCCGGCGTCGGTGAGCGCCTGCGAACCCCGGACGGAGAGGAACAGCCCGATCCCCGTCATGATCAACAATACCGTCAGGCCAGCGCTGCGCAGCGACAGCCCGAAGACACGATCCGCACCACCCTCGGCGGACCACACCCGCCGCGCCGACTCCGCCGGACCCGACGCCGTTGTAGTCACGACGGTGGTCACAGATACCTCACCTGCACCGGAGCAGCCAGCACCACGCAGACGAGGATCGTCATAAGCACTCCTTCCGCAAACACGGATACGAAGTGAGGACGCTGCGCCGCGAAAGTGAACGAAAGAAATCCAGCGGCCGACCAGCGGATTTCCACGTACCCCACAAGGGATGACCGCGGGCGGTCATCCCTTGTGGATTGCCTCGACATCCCTTGGCCGGCCGCTGGATTTCTTTCGTTCACCTTCAGGACGCAGCGTCCCCCTATGAAACTCGCGAATGCGGTCAAAATAAACAAACAGACCCTCATCTGCGGCCTGCTGTCGACCGGTGCCTGCCTGGCGACCCTGATCCTCCCCAGCAACCCGGCCATGGCCCTTCCCGCGGTGCCGGTGTTCGCGCCGTTGGTCACTCAGGTAACCGCGGTGAGTGCGCCGATGACGAACACCTCGGGGACGGCCACCACCGCGGTGGCCGGCTGCCCGGCAGGCACCAAGCTCGTCGGCGGCGGCCTCCAGGTGGGCAAGGCCACACCGGCCACCACCACCCCGGTGAACGGGCTGAAGGTCAACGGGACCTACCCCAGCGACGCCGGCGCAACTCCGATCACCACCTTCGCCGTCAATCCGACGTTCTGGGCCGCAGCCGGCGGGTTCGGCAGCCAGTCCGAGGCCAGTGATCAGGTGACCAGCTTCGCCGTGTGCGCCACCGTCGGCCCCCTTGGCAGCCCCATTGGCGTCGCAGTCCGGCTGGTGGCCGTCGCTTCGATCAACGGCCCCACGACACCGCTGACGACGGCGGCGGTCACCGCGACATGCCCGACGGGCACCGAGCTGGTCGGCGGTGGCGCATCGGGGACTCCGGCGAGTTCGAAGAGCTTCAAACCGATCGGCAGCTTCCCCAGCAACTCCAATGGCACCATGGTCCCCGACGGCACGCACCACCCGCAGTCGTGGACGGCCGTAGGATCAGCCGGCGGAATGGCCAATCCCGCGAATGTCACCACCGCGTTCGCGGTCTGCTCTGCTCCCCCGCTCCTGCCGACCACGGTGGTCCGCGTGAATGCCCCTGGTCCGCAGGTGGGCAGCACGTTCGTCACGGTGCCGGCCACCTGCAGCGCGGGGTCACAGGTGCTCAGCGGCGGTGTGAACGTCGACAACTCGAGCGGCCCGCTCCAGGAGGGCGTGCACCTGCGGGGTAGTTACCCCAGCGACATCGCCGGCAATCCGGTGAGCAACGGGAAGACCAACGCGACTACCTGGACCGGAATCGTGCAAGCCGGCGGGCAACCCACGCCGAACACGGCCGCCCATGTCTTTGCGATCTGCGCGCGCTAACGGTCCCTGAATAGTTATCGGAAAGGATCTCTTGTGATTCGGCTACGCCTGCTGCGGTTGTGTGCCGCTGTCGCCGTGCTCACTCTCACGGCATTCACCGGCGCTAGCGCCGTCGCCAGCACCTCGGCGCCCCACCAGCTGCCCACCTTCGGGCTGCCGCCCGGCACATTCCTGCTGATCGGCGACGTCGCACGACCCCAGATCCTCGACGTGGCCGCCCTGCAAGCGATGCCCGCACGCACGATCACTGTGACGTTCTAGGCAGGTAACGGCACCCAGACACACACCTACGTCAGTCCGCGCCTGGCCGACGTGCTGGCCCAGGCAGGCCCACGGTTCGACCCAGCGATCAAGAACGACAAGCTACGCCACTTCATCAGTGTGGGCGCCTCTGACAACTACCAGGCGTTGGTGGCCTACGGTGAGATCGATCCGAGCTTCGAGAACAAGGACGTGCTGCTGGCCACCAGCGAGGATGGTCGCTCACTGGCCACCGACGGACCGCGGCTGGTCGTGCCCGGCGACATCGCCGGTGGGCGCTACGTCACCAACGTCGTTCGCGTGTTCTTCGCGAAACCACCGCTGTGATCACGCAGCATGGCATCCCGCGTAGCGGTCAAGCGGGGTCGTCACGTGGAACTATTGAGGCCACGCCAGTAACGTGAGCAACGTTGAGGAGGTTCATCGTACCCAGGATATTGGTGGTTGCATCGGCTACGGGGTCAGTTACCGAATAACGAACACTGATCTGTGCAGCAAAGTGGTAGATCACCTCAGGCTGATATCCGGTCACAACGTTGGTGACCTCAGGGGCGTTGACGACATCAACGACGTGGCGCCGGCCATCAACCCAGCCTCTCCCCACCCGAGATCAACGCACCGATCATCTCAGCAACAGACGGCCTCACCAAGTTGACAACGCCTCTCGCAGGTAGATGGACCACGTAGCCTCCCACGGTTTGTCCGCGCTGCCCTGAATCAGCAGAATGGGATACCTTGCCCACATGACGCAGTACCGCACCGATGAAGGCCTGCCCCCGCTGGCCCCACCCGACGCTAGCGACACGGAACGTAACCGGACAATCGTGGCCCGCATGGTGGCCCGGCACGGTGCGCCATCGCTGGACGAGTACCGTCGCGTCTACGCCGCGTGCGGTCTCGAGTGGCCGGGTGAGGATGAGGTCCGGCGACGCCACCCCGTCGCAGCCCCTGCCGCGTGATAGGCGGGAAAGTTGTCGATGCCTCCGCGCTGGCCGCGTTGATCCAGGGGCGGTTGTCTGCGGTCGCCTGGTTCGCCACTGCTGAGGTCGCCGGGCTCGTGCTGTACTTGCCTACGCTCGCCCTGGCTGAAGTCCGCGCGGTCCGGCCTGACGCCGGTGAGGAGCTGGCCGAAGCGATGGGCCACTCGATGATCGTGCTCGGCGAACTCGACGCGGCCAACGCTCGTCAGGTTGACCGGCTCCTCACCGATGCCGACATGTTCGACGCGATGGCCGGTCATGTTGTGCACGTCACCCGGCAGCGCGGCTGGCCAGCGTTGAGCGCTGATCCTGGCCGCTTGCGCCGTATCGGCCCAGGTATCGAGATCGACCTACTCTGACGCGCACCTCCGACCCGGCCTTGCAGCGGTCGAGCGGGGTCGTCACGTGGAATTTAGTGCAGGTCACGGCCACCCGCTGACAGTCTTAGGGAACCTTGTGCACATCACTCGCCCCAAGGTGGTAGATCACATCAGGCTGATATCTGGTCACGATGTTGGTGACCTCAGGGGCGTTGACGACATCAACGACGTGCAGTGCCACGTTGCGAGGAATGCGTCACGGTGGCCGGTGGACAAGTCGTCCAGCACCGCGACGTGGTGACCGGGAGACATTCTGTTGATGGAACGAGCAGGGAGGCTGTCCCAGGTGGTAGTTGATCTCGCGAGTGGTCACCCCGCTTACCAGCAGATCGCCGACGAACTGCGGAAACGTGCCGTCAACGGGGTACTTGCGCCGGGATCGAAGCTGCCCACAGAGGTCGAACTGATGGGCGAGTTCACCGTCTCGCGAGTCGTCGCCCGACTGGCTGTCGGAGTGCTGCGCGCCGAAGGGCTCATCTACAGTCGACAGGGGGCACCCACCGTCATGGCTAGCACGCGCGACGGTCGACCTCGACACCAGCAGATCGCCGCAGAGCTACGAGCACAGATCATGTCCGGCGAACTGGCGCCAGGAGCGCAGCTCCCCTCGACCCAGCACCTGGTGCGGCAGTACGCCGCGGCGAACGCCACGATCTAGCGCGCACTCGCGGCCCTCAAAGCCGAAGGCTTTTTCTACAGCCGGGTTGGCAAGGGCGTCTATGTGCGCGACGAGCGACCCTTCGTGGTCCAGGTTGCCGCTTACTTCGTTCCCACCCCTACGGGTTATAGCTATCAGCTACTCAACGTCACCGAGACACCGCCGCCCACAGAGGTCGCCGAAGCGCTCAACCTTGCCGCCCACGGCACGGCCATCCTGCGGAAACGGCTCACTCTGCATGACGGCGACCCGGTAGACCTGCACTGGTCCTACTACCCAGCCGAAATCGCCGCCCGCAGCCCGCTGGCCGAGCGCACCAAGATCCCGGGCGGTGCACCGCAGGTGCTCGCCACGCTCGCTACCCGCAACGGGACTTCGGCGATCGCGTCTCGGCGCGACTGCCCACCACCACCGAGGAACTCGAGACCCTGGAACTACCCGATGACGTGCCCGTGATCCGCCAGTTCCTCGATCAGCCGGTAGCGCGGAAGCCCCATTGGGCGACGTTGTATTGCGGGCCGTCCAGAGAGGAGTTGTTGCGCACGTTTCCGATGTTGTCGTACAGCGCGATGAACGTCGGCTTCTGGTACAGCGGCAGCACGTAGGCATCCTTGGTCAACCGCCGGTCGGCCTGGTTGAGCGTCTCCTTGGCCAGCGCCTCGTCCGGCGAGCTCGCCGCGGCGCCGATCAGACGGTCCACGTCGGGGTTGCTGTACCGGCCGAAGTTGCTGCCCTGCCCGGTGGCCCAGAGCTGCGCCGCGCTGGCGTAGGGGAACGGGGTGGCAATCCAGGAGAACACAATGGCGTCGAAGTCGCCCCGGGCCAGGGTGCCGCCGAGGTCGTCGGTCGGGATCACCTGCACGGTGATCCCCAGTGGCTTCACCTGCTGGGCGAACAGCTCACACTCGACCTGACGGACCTGGTTTCCCACGGTGTAGCGGATCCGCATCGGCGGCACCGACATCCCGATCCGGGTCCTGAGCTGGCCCCCGTCAATCGTGTAACCGGCGGTAGTGAGGATCTGCTTGGCGCGCGCCAGGTCGCCGGAACCCTGACCGGTCTCGCCGACCACATCCTCGTAACCGCTCTGCTGCGGAACGAAGTTGTGACTGTTCAGCGGTTTGATCTTGTCGGCGAACTGGCCCACGGTCTTGTTGATGATGGCTTGCCGGTCGACCGCGGTGAACAGGGCGGTGCGCAGCGCCGGGTCGGCGAGGTAGTTGTTGGCCAAGTTGAGGTCGAAGTGCTCCCAACTCAGCCCGAACCCGACGAAAGACGAGACACCGGGGATCCGGCGCATCTGCTGCACCTGGTCGACCTGCGGTTGCGGGTAGAGAACCTGGACCTCACGATTCTGCAGTGCCGTCGGTTCCTGCGCAGCTTCAGTGATGATCCGGTAGATCAGCCGGTCCAGCTTCGGGCGCACCCCGTACCACTGCGGGTTGGGCACCAGAGTGACCGACTCGTTGTTCTTGAAATTGTCGATCAGGAAGGGGCCACCGGAGTAGGTCGGCACGGTTTTCCCGAACCAGGTGAACGAGGTGGCCAGACCCTGCGGGGTCTTGATATCCCCATGCTGGGCGGCGATGTGCGCCGGGTACAACGGCGAGCCGCTCCCCCAGAGTTGTTTCCAGTCAGTGAACGGCTTGGTGAGCTTCGCGGTGACCGTCTTACCGTTGTCAGAGCCGGTGACCGACTGGACCTGATCGAAACCAGCTGTGGTGGCCGGAGTGCAGTTCGGGCAGTTTCGCCCGTTCTGCACCTGCCAGTTATAGATGAAGTCCTCCGCGGTGATCGGCGTCCCGTCCGACCACACCGCGCTCGCCTTGATCCGATAGACAATGGTTTCCGGGTTGGTGCTGGTCACCTTCGCCGAGTCGAGCAAGTCGTCGTTCTTCGCCACGGTGAGGTCCGGCAGAGTGATGAACGTCCGGGGCAACAGGCCCGCGAGCACCCCACCGGTCTCCAGGACGCTGCCCTCGGCGGAAAGCAGGTTCCAGTTGGCGATGTTCTTCTCGATGGCGTAGGTGAGCTGGCCACCTTGCCGCAGTGTGTCGGGCGCCGCCGAGTTGCAGGTGTTCGGCTTGGTATCGCACCCGGCGAAGGCCGACCCGGTCTGGCGCTGACCGCTGCCACCCGGTGCCCCACCACCACCGCAG
Source organism: Pseudonocardiaceae bacterium (assembly GCA_050699575.1). Classification (GTDB taxonomy): domain Bacteria; phylum Actinomycetota; class Actinomycetes; order Mycobacteriales; family Pseudonocardiaceae. The sequence continues at coordinate 10,183 of JBOHFG010000444.1, read as the reverse complement.
GCCGTCAACACCAGCGCGACGAGCGCGAGCGTGCACCGTACCCGTGATTGCCACAACCACTCCATGGCTGGGTGACCTTACGCCCCTGCGTGGTTCCGCTGCGTCAGCGGATAACCTTTGTTCACCGGCAGCCGTGGACCTTAAGGAGTAACACGATGGGGGCGCGATGACCGGATTCTTGGCCCGCCGTCTCGCCAACTACGTCGTGTTGTGCCTGGTCGCGACGTTCCTGGCGTTCACCCTGGGGTCCCTGGCCTTCTCCCCGCTGGGCCAGCTGCAGGGCCGTAACCCGCCGCCGCCCGCGGCGGTGATCGCGGCCAAGCGGGCCGAGCTGCGGCTCGACAAACCCATCCCGGCTCGTTTCGTGGCCTGGCTGGGCGGCGTGGCGCACGGCGACTTCGGTGCGACGATCTCCGGGCAGCCCATCACCGGTGAGCTCACCAGCCGCATCGGCGTCAGCCTGCGGCTGGTCACCGTGGGTGCTCTGGTGGGTATCATGGTGGGCGTGCTGGTCGGCGTCGCCAGTGCGATCCGGCAATACCGGCCCAGCGACTACGCCGCGACGCTGTTCTCGTTCCTCATGCTCTCCGCCCCGACGTTCCTGATCGGCACGCTGCTGAAGTTCGGCGGGTTGCGGCTCAACAAGGCCGCCGGCACCACCGTGCTGTCCTTCACCGGCGAGCTCACCCCCGGCTTTTCGGGCGGTTGGTGGGCCGCTTTGGGTGACCGCCTGTCGCACCTGGTGCTGCCGACGCTGGCCATTGCGCTGTCGCAGATCGCCCTCTACAGCCGCTACCAGCGCAGCGCCATGCTCGACGTGCTGGGCAGCGATTTCCTGCGCACCGCGCAGGCCAAGGGACTGACCCGGCGCCGGGCCCTGTTCACGCACGGGCTGCGCACCGCGCTGATCCCGATGGCCACCCTGTTCACCTTCGGGTTCGGCCTGCTGATCACCGGCGCGGTCTTCACCGAGCGGATCTTCGGCTGGTACGGGATGGGTGACTGGTTCGTCTACGGCGTCGAGCAGAACGACACCAACATCGTGGCGACGGTGACGCTGTTTGTGGCCGCCGTGGTGTTGATCTCCGGCTGGCTGTCCGACGTGCTCTACGCAGTACTCGACCCCCGAATCAGGTTATGAACGAGGTGGCCGGTGTCGACGTCGATCACTGATCCGCACAGCACCGCGGCGCTGCCCGGCGCCCCGGCAGCGCTGCTTGGGCGCACGAGTCGGGGCCGGCTGGTGCTGCGCCGCTTCCTGCGCCACCGGCTCTCCGTCATCGGGCTGGCGTGTGTGCTGCTGCTGTACGCCCTGGCGTTCCTGGGTCCGCTGCTGACCCCGTGGGGCTACGCCGAGCAGGACCCCACCGCGTATCTGACGCCGCCCTCGGCGCAGCACTGGTTCGGCACCACGCAGATCGGGGAGGACGTGTTTGCCCAGACCCTGCGCGGGCTGCAGAAGTCGCTGACCATCGGGCTGCTGGTGGGCTTCAGCGCGACCGGGATCGCGGCAGTGGTTGGCACCACCGCTGGCTACTTCGGCGGATGGGTGGACCGGGTCCTGATGTGGGGAGTGGACCTGCTGCTGGTCATTCCCTCCTTTATGATCATCGCGATCCTCTCCCCCGCGTTCCGGGGCAAGACGTGGTTGCTGCTGGTCGTGCTGCTGGCCGCCTTCTCATGGATGATCACCGCCCGGATCGTGCGGGGTCTGACTCTCTCGCTGCGCGAGCGGGAGTTCGTGCTGGCGGCGCGCTTCATGGGGGTGCCGCCCTGGCGGATCATCTCCCGGCACATCGTGCCGAACATGGCCTCACTGCTGATCATCGATGCAACCATCACGGTCGGGTCCGCGATCCTCACCGAGACCGGGCTGAGCTTCTTCGGCTTCGGGGTGCAACCGCCGGACGTCTCGCTCGGCACGCTGATCGCCTCCGGCACCGGCTCAGCGCTCACGTTCCCGTGGCTGTTCCTGTTCTCCGGCGGGTTGCTGGCGCTCACCGTGCTGTCGGTGAACTTCGTCGGCGATGGACTGCGCGACGCGCTCGACCCGGCCTCTACCCGCGGAAACCGGAGGTAAGGCGGTGTTGGAGGTCACCGATCTCACGGTGTCGTTTCCCTCCGAGCAGGGCCGGGTCACCGCGGTGCGCGGGCTGAGCTACCAGGTCAGCGCCGGTGAGGTGCTGGGAATCGTGGGTGAGTCCGGCTCCGGCAAGTCAGTGTCCTCGCTGGCCGTCATGGGGCTGCTGCCGGCGCAGGCCACGGTCACCGGGTCGATCCGCTTCCAGGGCCGTGAGCTGCTGGGCCGCCCGGACGTCGAGCTGTCCCAGATCCGGGGCCAGCACATTTCCATGATCTTCCAGGACCCGCTCTCCGCGCTCACCCCCGTCTACACCGTGGGGGATCAGGTGGCCGAGGCGCTGCTGGTGCACGGCGCGCCGTCGCGGCGGGCGGCCGTCGCCCGGGCCGTCGAGTTGCTCGACCTGGTCGGTATTCCGGACGCCGCGCGGCGGGCGCAGGCGTTCCCGCACGAGTTCTCCGGTGGCATGCGGCAACGTGTGGTGATCGCGATGGCGATCGCCAACGACCCGGATCTGATCATCGCCGACGAGCCGACGACGGCGCTGGACGTCACGGTGCAAGCCCAGGTGCTGGCGGTGCTGGCCACCGCCAGGGAGATCACCGGCGCCGGGATCGTGTTGATCACCCATGATCTCGGGGTGGTTGCCGGGCTCGCCGACCGGGTGCAGGTGATGTACGCCGGGCGCGCCGTGGAGACCGGACCGGTGGACGAGATCTTCTACCACCCCCGGATGCCTTACACGCGGGGCCTGCTCGGCGCCATCCCCCGGGTGGACACCGGACCGCGGGTGCCCCTGGTCCCGATCGAGGGCCAGCCCCCCTTACTCGTCGGTCTCGACCCCGGCTGCCCGTTCGCGCCCCGCTGCCCCCTAGTGATCGACCACTGCCACACCACCGAGCCCACCCTCACCCCCCTCACCGATACCCACCAGTGCGCCTGCCACCGGGCAACGGCGGCGGCTGCGCCACCGCTCGTGAGTGGCATTGAGTGCTATAACACTGTTTCCCACTCACGACCCGTACTGCGGGTCGAGCAGCTGGTGCGGCATTACCCGGTGCGGAAGGGGACGATTCTGCGGCGGCGGGTGGGTACGGTGCGGGCGGTGGATGACATCTCCTTCGAGCTGTGGGAGCGGGAGACGCTGGGGTTGGTCGGCGAGTCCGGTTGCGGCAAGACCAGCACGCTGATGGAGATCCTCAACCTGGCCGCACCCGCCCAGGGACGGATCGAGGTGCTCGGCACCGACGTGTCCGCGCTGGATCGCCGGCGGCGCAAGCAGCTGCGGCGGGACCTGCAGGTGGTGTTCCAGGACCCGATCGCCTCGCTGGACCCGCGGCTGCCGGTGTTCGACGTGCTCGCCGAGCCGCTGGGTGCCCATGGGGTCACCGCTGCGCAGATCCGGCGGCAGGTCCCCGAGCTGCTGACGCTGGTGGGGCTAAGTCCCGAGCATGCCAGCCGCTACCCCGCGGAGTTCTCCGGCGGGCAGCGCCAGCGCATCGGCATCGCCCGGGCGCTGGCCCTGGAACCGAAGGTGCTGGTGCTCGACGAACCGGTCTCCGCGCTGGACGTCTCGGTGCAGGCCGGGGTGCTCAACCTGCTGGCCGAGCTGCAAACCAGGCTGGGCCTGGCCATGCTGTTCGTCGCGCACGATCTCGCGGTGGTGCGGCACATCGCCGACCGGGTCGCGGTGATGTACCTGGGCAAGATCATCGAGATCGGGCCGGTGGACGCGGTGTACCAGGCGCCGCAGCATCCTTATACCCAGGCGCTGCTCTCGGCGATCCCGGTCCCCGACCCGCGCAAGGAGCGCGCCCGGGAACGGATCCTGCTTACCGGGGATCTCCCCAGCCCGGCCGACGTGCCCTCGGGTTGCCGGTTCCGCACCCGATGCTTCCGCTACGCCGCGCTGCCCCCCGAGCTGCAGTCACGCTGCGAGCAGGAGGAGCCTGCGCGGCACCAACGGGGCGCGGCCGAGCACGAGTCAGCCTGCCATTACGCGGCGGCGCACGCGGTGCTCTGAGCCCAACCACCACAGACAAAGGGATGTGCGGATGAAGCAGTCACGCCTGTCAGGGGTACTGGTCATGGCTTTTGCGCTAGTGCTGGTGAGCTGCAGCGGTGGTGCTGGCGCCGCCGGGCCCGCACCACAGATCGGCATCCTCGACATCGGCGCGATGCCCGCGCAGTCGCTGCGGGACGGCGGCACCTTCCGATGGGCGATTGACCTGATTCCGCCCAACTTCAACTACAACCAGGTCGACGGTACGGAGTTCAACAATTTTCGCGTGCTCGCCAGCACCATGCCGAAACTGTGGCTTGCTCAGCCCGACGCGACGGTGAAGATGAACGAGAACTACCTCACCTCGGCAACGCTGACAAGCACCAGCCCGCAGGTGGTGACCTATACCTTGCGCGATGAGGCCACCTGGAGCGATGGCACTCCGATGACCTGGCAGGACTTCCGTGCCCAGTGGCAGGCTCTCAACGGCCGCAACAAAGCGTTCCTGATCTCCAGCAGCACGGGTTACAAGGACATCGCCTCGGTCGATCGGGGGACATCCGACAAGCAGGCCGTGGTGACCTTCGCAACCCCCTTCTCCGACTGGCAGACGATCTTCGACCCACTCTACCCGGCGTCCACCAATACGGATCCGCAAATATTCAACACCGGCTGGACCCAGGGTTTCCCGGTCACCGCCGGACCATTTAAGGTGACGCAGATCGACCGGACAGCAAAGACAATCACGGCGGTGCGCGACGAGAAATGGTGGGGACGCAAACCCCGGTTGGACCGGATCATCTTCCGCTCCATTCCCCGGGTGGCTCAGTTCGATGCGCTGGCCAACAACGAGGTCGACCTCGCGGAGATCGGGACCGACGTGAGCTCCTTCACCCGGGCGCAGAGCGCCGCCGGGGTGACAATACGCAAGGCGCTGGCGCCGAACTACCAGCACATCACGTTCAACGGTCACCCCGGCAGTATCATGGCCGACCAGCAGCTACGCATCGCCATTCAGAAGGGCATCAACCGAGCGGCCATCACGCAGGCACTGATCGGCCGGATCGTGCCCGGCGCCCAGCCACTGGGCAACCACATCTACGTCCAGGGCACCAAGGGCTACCAGAACAACTCCCAGGTCGTCGGCTACGCCCCGGCGGAGGCGTCCAGGATGCTCGACACCCTCGGCTGGACCCGGGAGGGTCAAGGCACCCGGCGCAAGAACGGCCGGGAGTTGGTGATTCGCGACGTGATCCCCACCGAGACACCGCGGGCCGAACAAGAATCTCGCCAGGTTCAGCAGTTTCTCTCCGCGATCGGCGTGAAAGTGGATATCGTCCCAGTACCCTCGAGTGAGTTCTTCAGCAAGCACATCACTCCCGGCGATTTCGACATCACTCACTTTGCCTGGATCTCGGTCCCCTTCCCGGTCACGTCGCGCAGCTCAATCTACGGCACCAGGGGTGAAGTCCAGCAGAACTTCGGCGGGATCGGCAACGACACCATCAACAACCTGTTCGAGAAGGCCAGCAGCGAGTTCGACCCGGCCCGCAAGATCGCGCTGGCCAACCAGATCGACCAGGAGATCTGGAACACCGGCCACTCGCTGCTACTCTACCAGCGCCCGGACGTCTACGGGGTACGCACCGGCATCGCGAACATCGGCGCATTCGGCATCTCCGACCCGATATACACCGACATCGGCTTCACTCCCTGACCACCTTCCGCATTCAGCAGGCTCAGCGGGGTAATGCGGGTACCAGTTATCCCGCTGAACCCGCTCGATGCGGGTGGTGTGCGCCAGCGCTGGGTATCCTGATCGGCGCTCGCTGGTGGCGCTGATCGGACCCGAGCGGCTGCGCGCCCACCTCGGGCTGGTGGCCAACCGGATCGCCGACGAACTGCCCCGCGAGCTGGCGGCTGCGGTGCGAGAGTCGTTGCTCGGGCTGCTGTCCAAGCAGACCAGCCTGTCGCACCCCAGCATCGGGGACCTGTGGCGCGCCGTGTGCGACGGCTGCGACCTGGGTCTGCGCACTCTACTGACCGCGGCGTTGCCGGGCAAGCACCGGGCGTTGCGGCGGCTGCTCGATGAGCGGGTTGTACGGATCACGGTCAACCGTTCATGGACGTCGCCACGATGCTCGCGGAACGCCTGCTGCAGTGCTGCGTGCACGTCGCTACTCGGGGAGCCGCCGGCGGCGACCAGTGGGCGCCGTTCTGCGCAGTTCAGGACTGGCCCGCGCTCGGCGCCACCCGGCTGTCCATCACAGTTTCCACCCCGGCACCTGGCCGTGCACTGCCGCTGCCGGTCGTCAGAACCAGCCGCGAGTCAAGTCCGTGATTTCCGCCTCAATCTGCTCGTCCGCTCCTATCAAGGTATTCCGTGATTGACTGGGCAAACAGATCGAAATCGCCGAGGCGGGTACGAAGCGTCTCGTGCACACGGGCGGGCTCGATGTCCTCATAGTGGTGGACCAGCCGGTTCCGCATGCGAGCCATCGGCTCGAGCATGGCCGCGAACTCGGCATTAAGCACGCCTTCTTTCCCCAGCACACGGAAGACCTCGGCGTAGGTCGCCGGTTGGTCAAAACCGGCACTCGCGATGATATGGTGGCCTACGCTCAGCACGGTCTCAATCGCCAGCTGGAGGAATCGTTCACCACTGCCAAAATTGCGAGGGTCATCCTGGTACTCGACGAGGGGCATATCAGCAAGATCGCGAAGAATCCGCAGGTATCGGGCCAGCATAGCGAAAAGTTGATCTACCCTGTCCCGATCAACCATCGCTCAGCGCTCCCCGGCGTATGCGCTCTCGGACAGCCGCCAGGTAGCTGTCGTGGTACGGCCGGAAGTCGAGGAAGGCCTTTTCCACGCGCTCCCGGAAAGCGATCCGCGCTCGCTCGTCGCGGCTGAACAAAACTCGACCAGCAACCACCCGAAACTGCAACCACAGCGGTGCTCTGTCTACGATGAGCAGATCCACGTCGTCACGACCGAGCGCGGCTGCAAGCTGATCGTGCAGATGGGCTTCATCGAACAAACTACCGCTCGGGCGTAACGACACAGCCAGGTCGACGTCGCTGCCCGGTCGGGCATCACCGCAAGCCAGCGACCCATAAAGGTAGACAAACTGCACCCGGCAGTCCGACTCGACGACCGGCTGGATCCGACGGACGATCACCTCGATGGTATCGGGCGGGGCCGCGTCAACAGGACTGTTCACACAGACCATTGTGGCCCACCGGGCGCGTGATAACCGAACCACCGCGCGGGCGCACGGCGAGGTGATCCACGCCGTCGGCCGCAGCGTGGGGGAGACCGCCGCGGCGCTGCCAGACCTGATCAGCGACGGGCACACCAGCATTGCCGCCGGTCGTGACGTCGCTGAGCTGCTCAATCTGGTGGTGTTGCTGCACACCCAGGCACCGGCGCGTGGCTACGGGTGATGGGTACCCTGGTGGACCTGCGCTCCCAGGCCGCCACCCTGCCCAGCATGCAGCCCGCGACCGTGACACCCCGACCGCGATGGGCATCGCCACGCCCGGCTCTGTGAACATGATGCTCACCGAACATGATGCTCACCGCCGGGGAATTCGATCTCGCGCAGGCCGTGCTGGACTTGGTGACCGTGCCGACAATGACCAGCGCTGGCTTGCAGCTTGACGGCATGCTCGCGCTGTCGCGGTCGCTGGTGGCCGCAGCGGACAAACCCAACCTCGGCCAACCGTCGTGTTCGTCGTTCCGAAGCCCCAAGTCTCGCCCGAGCGACTGCACCCCGGGATCCGTCCCGAGCGCGCTGCTACCCAGGCGAACTTCCGGGCCAGCCAGTAGCAACCAGCGAAAAATCACCGTTCAACGCCGTTTGCGCTGGTCAGCAGGGTTAGCCCGAGGTAGCCCTTAAGCGGTGGGCCGAAGGCTGGGTATGCCTGTGACCTGCACGAATCCCTCGTATCGTTGAAAGTTCTCTATTTGCTACCGGGAGGCCAGGTAGGGCGCCTGAGATCGTCACGTGGCCGGTTCAGGCGGTGCTAGGGGCGGAGGTCGACGACGTCGATGCGGTGGCCGGTGTCGCGGTCCGGGTCATAGGTGAGCTTCACTGCACCAAGCAAGCCGACACGCCGCAACCTGGACCCGGCATCGTGTCCGGAATGCTGTCGGTCAGCCGCCTGTTGGTGGTGAGTTCCTGCTCGACCTGTTCGTCGGGCTGCTTGGCGGCGTGTCGGAGAACTTGACCTGGCTGGGGTTCCCGTTGTCGTCTGGTGACGCTCTGGCTCAGGGCCGGCCGTATGCGAATCGCTACGCCAACCGTTGATTCCCGGCCTGGGCGGGTGCCCCGGTTTCGGCGAGTCCGGTCAGGGCCTGCGGCAGTGGGCCCAGATGCAGGACGCCGAGGCGTTGGGTGGCGCGGGTGAGGGCAACGTAGAGTTCGGCCGCGCCGCGTGGGCCGTCGGCGAGGATCCGTTCTGGTTCCACGACCAGGACGGCGTCGAACTCTAGGCCCTTCGTCTCCGACGCCACCACCGCGCCCGGCACACCCGGTGACCCGATCACGACGCTGGTGCCTTCGCGACCGGCTTCGTCCCGAACGAATTGCTCGATGGCAGCGGGCAGTTCGTCCTCGGTGACGCGCCTGGACCATGGCTGGACGCCGCACGCGCGGACCGACTCCGGTGGCTGGAGCCCGGGTGCGAACTCGGCGAGCAGCGCGGCGGCGACGGTCATGATCTCCGCCGGGGTGCGGTAGTTGACCAACAGCGACCGGGAGATCCAGCGGCCGGGCACGTAGGGCTCCAGCATCGTGTCCCACGATGTCGCTCCGGCCTCCGACCGGCGTTGGGCGAGATCGCCGACCACGGTGAACGATCGGCCCGGGCAGTGCCGCATCAGCACCCGCCAGTCCATTTCGGATAGTTCTTGGGCCTCGTCGACCACGACGTGCCGGTAGGTCCAGTCCCGGTCCGCGGCGGCGCGTTCGACGAGTTCCCGGGTGTCGCGCTCAAGGAACCGGTCGGCCAGATCCTCGGCGTAGACCAGGTCTTGGGCGAGCAGGTGGTCCTCGTCGTCCATCAGGTCCTCGCGGCTGACGAGGGTGTCCAGTACGCCGGCGGCGTACTCGGCCTCGGCCTTGCGTTCCTGCTCGGCGGTCTGGTCGGCCGGCTTGTCGCGGCCCAGCAGGTCGACCAGTTCGTCGAGCAGCGGCACGTCCGACACCGTCCACGCGGCGCCGTCGGCGCGCAACAGCACCAGGTCCGCACCGGCCGCCCGCAGCCGTTCGGGAGACGTGTACAGCGGTGCCAACAGGGTTTCCGGCGTCAGTATCGGCCAGAGCTCGTCGAGCGCGGCGGTGAACGTGTCGTCGTCCGCGAGCTCTGTGAGCAGGTCCGCCCGCAGGTGCTCCCATGCTTCGCGGTCCGCCCGGGTCAGCCAGCCCCGGCCAATCCGGGCTATCGCCCGTTCGGTGAGCACCCACGTGACGATCTCACTGAACACCGCACGGGCCTCGTTGTGCGGCAGCCCGCTCGCCCGCGCCTCCTCCCTGGCCCACTGCGCGGTCTCGGCGTCGATCCGCACCGTGACGTCTCCCAGTGCGATCGGCAGCGGATACTCCGGCAGCCGCTGCCGGTCGGCGACCGCCGCCGCGAGCACGTCGAGGACCTTCAGCGAGCCCTTGAGCCGCGCGGCGTGCGGGGTGTCCTCGGCGGTGACGTGTAGGCCGGGCACGAGGTCGCCGGTGGTCATGAACACCACGTCGGACTCGCCCAGCGACGGCAGAACGCGGCCGATGTAGTTCAGGAACGCCGGGTTGGGCCCGACCACGAGCACACCGTGACGTTCCATCCGCTCCCGCTGGGTGTAGAGCAGGTACGCGACGCGGTGCAGCGCCACCACGGTCTTCCCGGTGCCCGGCCACCCTCGATCACCAGCACCCCTGGGTGATCGAGCCGGATGATCTCGTCCTGCTCGGCCTGGATCGTCGCCACGATGTCGCGCATCCCGTCACCGCGCGGCGCGTTGACCGCCGCGAGCAGGGCTGAGTCTCCTCGGCCACCTCGCTCCGCACCGCCGGGGCGGCCGAGCACCTCGTCGGTGAAATCGACCAC
>JBOHFG010000443.1:0-2669 GCA_050699575.1 Pseudonocardiaceae bacterium | reverse complement strand
GCGCCTCAAACTCGTGTGTGGCAGCTGCCTGACCAGGTCGGATCCGAAGACAATCCCTTCTGATGCAAGATACGACCACCAAAGGGAATGATCGAGATGGTACCCAGGGCAATGCCTTACTGCCGCGCCGTTTCCGCTCCTCGGCGCGCTGGCGCACGCCTGCGGTGCGGGTCGGCTTGCCCACGAGCATGGGGCCACCACAAGCGATGCACGCTGGACAGCGTACTGGAGGGGCATTCGGACAGTTCCAATATCCGACGTTGCCATTATGTGTGTCCTCGGACTTCCGCACCCGCACGCTGCGCCGCCACCTCGACACCGCGGTCACCGAAGCCCTGCAAGCACAGGAGACGCGGGTGTGAAGCGGAAGGTCGGCTACTCCTGGCGGCTGCGAGAAGTGATGGCCAGCCGGGGCATCTTCACCGCCACCGAGCTCGTTGCCTTGCTGCGCGAGCGCGGTATCGACCTGTCCGCCTCCCAGGTCCACCGCCTGGTCTCGCGCACTCCCGAGCGACTGTCGTTGCAGGTCTTGGCCGCGTTCTGCGACATCCTCGGCTGCACCCCGGCCGATGTGGTCACCACCACCGCAGAGAATGCCGGCGTCCGCAAGACCGCTACCGACGACCGGCCGGCACCGTCGACGGTGGCGAAGCTGCGGCCCCGGCCCGCCCGGATCCTGCCGGACGAATGAGCCGTGCCTACGCCAGCGATGAGCAGTACGAACGCTGGTACCTCGTCGAGTGCTGCCGCTGCGGACGGCGCAAGAACAAGGCCGGCAGCTGGCCGGATGGCTACGTCTGTCGTACCTGCGCCGATCGGGCGCTGAGCATCCGAGGGCGCTGCCCCGGGTGCGGTGACGACCGGGTGCTTCCCGGGCTGCGCGCCAGCGACCTGGCCGCGATCTGTTCCGACTGCGCGGGATTCACCACGTCGTTTCGGTGCGGTCGCTGCCCCGAGGAAGGCAAGCTGCACGGCGGCCGGTTGTGCACCCGCTGCACCCTGCGCGACCGGCTGCGCGAGCTCCTCGGCGACGATACCGGCCAGATCCGCCCCGAACTGACACCGCTGGTGAACTCGCTGCTCACCGCGCAGCGCCCGCTGTCGATCCTGACCTGGCTCTACACCCGCAAAGGCAAGACCGAATCTCCGGAAACGCTGCTGCGTCAGCTCGGCCGAGGACAGATCGCGGTGACTCACGAGGCGTTTCACACCCTGCAACCCTGGCGGGCGGCCGCGCATCTGCGGGAGCTGCTCATGGCCTGCGGCGTCCTGCCGCGCATCGACAAGCAGATCTGCTCGTTCGAGCGCTGGCTCATCGCCCACCTCGACACGATCACCGATCCCGCTCACGCCCAGCTCATCCAACGCTTCGCCACCCGGGAAGTCCTGCCCAGACTTCGCGCCCGCGCCGAGAACACACCGATCACTCCCTCCAGCCGGCGGTTCGCCGGTGAGCAGATCAAACAGGCCACCGTGTTCCTCGACTGGCTCGCCGCCCGCCAGCGCGGCTTGCGAACGTGCGAGCAGGCTGACATCGACACCTGGCACGCCGAACACGCCGAACACGTGCGCCGCTGCCTGCGCGGTTTCCTGCTCTGGAGCATGGCCAGCAAGCTCACCCCACCACTGCGGCTACCAGCACCCATCATCAACCGCAACGCCCCACTGCCCCACCACGAGCGCATGGCCCTGCTCGGCCGCCTGCTCACCGGTCACGACCTCCCGCTGCGCTCCCGGGTCGCTGGAATCATCGTCGTGCTCTACGCACAACCTCTCAGCCGACTCGCCCGGCTCACCATCGACGACGTCATCCGCGACGGGGACCAGGTCCTGCTCCGGCTCGGGGAACCACCCTCACCCGTCCCCACCCCCATCGCGCAGCTCCTGCTCACCTGGATCAGCGAACGGGACACCATGAACACCGCCACCAACCCCAACTCCCGCTGGCTGTTCCCCGGCCGCCGCGCGGGACAGCCCATGCACCCCGAAAGCCTCGCCGGGCTCCTCCGCAAACTCAACATTCCCACCGGCAGCGCCCGCACAGCCGCCATCCGCCAGCATGTCCTGGAAATGCCGGCACCCGTCGTCGCCGACGCCCTCAGCTACCACCCCGTCACCACAGCCAAGATCGCCACCCAGATCGGGGTGTCGTGAAGGAACGTGTCACCAAGTGCCATTTACGGCATCTGCGCAGCTCAGCGCGGTAACCGTTGACTGTTGTGATGCGTTCTGATGGTTCCACGAAGATCATTTATTGGACCGTTGACCAGCAGAAACGTTACAGTTGGCACTTGGTGACGCGTTCCTCCACGACACCTCGAAGCAACACCACCAACGGTGGTAATGGTTCCAAAACCAGCAATCCCACCCACCCACCCACCCGGAGGTGTCTGCCGGACGGGCACACCCGAAGACAGCTGCCCCCTCAAAGCCTCCAAACCCATCAGTCCCCGAAACGCCGTAAAAGGAACCATTGCTGTTATTTCTGTAGTTCCTGGTGAAACATGTTATGGTTTCATTACCCGTAACACCAGTCATGCTGGCAAAGGAAGCCAGGAAGGTGGGACACCTTGCTAGTCGCGGCATTGTGCAACCAGAAGGGCGGCGTGGGCAAGACGACGACCGCCGTCAACTTGGCCCGCGCCGCGCACCTGCGCGGCCTGCGGACC
>JBOHFG010000442.1:0-1368 GCA_050699575.1 Pseudonocardiaceae bacterium | reverse complement strand
CTGTTCCGGATTTGTTTGAGGCGCAGGTGAGGCGTACGCCTGATGCTACGGCGGTGGTGTGTGGTGAGGTGTTGTTGAGTTACGCGGAGTTGGATGCGCGGGCGAATCGGTTAGCGCGGTTGTTGATTGGGCGGGGTGTGGGGCCGGAGCGGTGTGTGGGGTTGGTGTTGCCGCGGTCGGTGGATATGGTGGTGGCGGTGTTGGCGGTGGTGAAGTCGGGTGCGGCGTATGTGCCGATTGATCCTGGTTTTCCTGTGGAGCGGATTGGGTTGATTGTTGGTGATGCGGCTCCGGTGTTGGTGGTGACGACGGGGGTGGGGGCTGCTCGGTTGTCGTGGGTGGGTGGGGGTGCTGTGGTGGTGGTTGATGATCCGGCTACGGTTGCGGAGTTGGTGGGGTATTCGGATCGGGTGGTGAGTGATGTTGATCGGGTTTGTTCGTTGGTGGTGGAGCATCCGGCGTATGTGATTTACACGTCGGGGTCGACTGGTCGTCCTAAGGGTGTGGTGGTGTCCCATGTGGGGTTGGCCAGTTTCAGTGCTGCTGAGCGAGTTCGGTATGCGGTGGGGTGTGGGGATCGGGTGTTGGGGTTGTCCTCACCGAGTTTTGATGCGTCGGTGTTGGAGTGGGGGATGTCGTTGTTGGTGGGGGCGGTGTTGGTGATTGCTCCACCGGGTCCGGTGTTGGGGGAGCAGTTGGTGGCTGTGTTGAGCGAGTATCGGATCAGTCATGCGTTGATCACACCGGCGGCGTTGGCGACGGTGGCTTTCGATGTGGCCCGTTCTGGGTTACCGCATCTTCGGGTGTTGATTGTGGGGGGTGAGGCGTGTTCGGCGGAGTTGGTGACACGGTGGGCCACGAACCGCCAGATGATTAATTCTTATGGGCCTACTGAGTCCACGGTCGTGACGACGTGGACTGATCCGCTGATACCGGGGGCCACCCCACCGCTTTTGGGTCGACCTATTCCTAACACCTGTGTCTATGTGCTTGATACCGGCTTGCGCCCGGTGCCTGTGGGTGTGCCTGGCGAGTTGTTCATCAGTGGGATCGGGTTAGCCCGCGGGTATTTGCGCCGACCCGGTCTGACCGCGGCCCGGTTTGTGGCTAATCCTTTCGGGGCGCCGGGCTCGCGGATGTATGGCAGTGGTGATGTGGTGTGTTGGACCCCTGAGGGTGAGTTGCGGTTCCTTGGGCGTGTTGATGATCAGGTCAAGATTCGTGGGTTCCGGATCGAGCCTGGTGAGATCGAGTCCGTTCTCGGTCAGTATCCACAGATCGGTGCGGTCACGGTCATCGCTCGTGAGGACGAGCCGGGCCGGGTGCGGCTGGTGGCTTATTTGGTGGCCGCAGCGGGATCGGTCCCAC
>JBOHFG010000441.1:0-1117 GCA_050699575.1 Pseudonocardiaceae bacterium | reverse complement strand
GTGGGACCGATCCCGCTGCGGCCACCAAATAAGCCACCAGCCGCACCCGGCCCGGCTCGTCCTCACGAGCGATGACCGTGACCGCACCGATCTGTGGATACTGACCGAGAACGGACTCGATCTCACCGGGCTCGATCCGGAACCCACGAATCTTGACCTGATCATCAACACGGCCTGAGAACACCAGGTTGCCGCGGGTGTTCCAGCGGGCGAGGTCGCCGGTGCGATACATTCGTGCACCTGGTCCACCGAACGGGTTGGCCACGAACCGGGCCGCGGTCAGACCGGGTCGGCGCAGGTATCCGCGGGCTAGTTGGATCCCGGTGATGAACAGCTCACCGGTGGCGCCGAGCGGGAGGGGACGGAGGTGGTGGTCGAGGACGTACATGCCGGTGTTCCATACTGGGCGCCCGATCGGGACTGACCCGTCATACGGTTGGGGCTGGCAGGGGAAATATGTCACATCCACTGATGCCTCGGTTGGGCCGTACAAGTTATGCAGGTTTGTGTCGAGCGCGGAATGGAAGATTCGGGCAAGGTCTGCGGGCAACACCTCACCACTGCAGAACACCCGCCGCAACCCCGTGCAGCTCGCCGCGGTCGGGTCCAGCAGAAATGCCCGCAACATTGAGGGCACGAAGTGGATCGTGGTGACCGCCGCGGACTTGATCAACCCGGTCAGATATGTGGGGTCTTTGTGTCCTTCGGGCTTGGCCACTACCAGTGTGGCGCCCACGATCAGCGGCCAGAAGAACTCCCAGACCGACACGTCGAAACTCGACGGAGTTTTCTGCAGCACCCGGTCGTCGGCACCTAAAGGATACTCGGCTTGCATCCATGCTAACCGGTTGGTGATCCCATGATGGGGAATTATCACACCTTTTGGTTTCCCCGTGGAGCCTGATGTGTAGATGACATACGCTGGGTGGGCTGGCCACAACGGCGCGACCCGGTCGGTGTCGGTCGGGTCGGTATCGGGGTAGCCCTCGGTGTCACCCACGGCCAGCGGGTCGTCGAGCACCATCACGGGATCGGCGTCGTCGAGCATGAACGCGACCCGCGCTTCGGGTAGATCCGGGTCCACCGGCAGATACGCCGCTCCCGCCTTGAGTACCGC
>JBOHFG010000440.1:0-1429 GCA_050699575.1 Pseudonocardiaceae bacterium | reverse complement strand
TGCGCGACGCGGCCGGCGCCGTGGTTGCCGCGGTGTCGGTGTCCGGTCCGGTCGAGCGGATCGGCCGGCGGCCAGGCGTCCGCTGGGCTGCCGACCTCCTGGCCGCCGCGGAGGCCCTGCACAACCGGCTGTGAAACCCACCGACGGACGGGGGGCACTACGCTGCCCGGCATGTCCTCGCCCGAGCAGCTCGTCCGCTGCGTCGACCGCATCGAGGAAGATCTGCAAGCCATCGCGGACACTGTGCTCGACATCAACACCCGCGTGTGGACCGACCGCTCGTAATACGCACGCCACTGCTCCAGCAACGCCTCCCGGCCGTTCGTTGAGGCCGGCGTAACGGTCCTGGTCTGGCTGCTGCCCCGCGGATCACACTTGGCTGTGCTCGGTACACCGGTGCTCCCGCTATCCTTCCGGTACCTACCCCGGTTGGGCGTGGTCGGGCCCCGTGGTTAACCTAGCCGGCATCAGAATCAACGGCCCCAGGCGTTTGGCCACTGACGAGTAAACCCGCCGACATACCGGAGATCATGACTGCGCCACACTCGCCTCCTAGCCCAGATGGCACCACGCGCAAGACCGACCTCAACCTGACCCACGTCGCCGCAGCCGCCCTCGCCGCAGTGACCGCCGCCGTACTCGGCTCCGAGCTCGGCGCTGCCGGTACCCTCATCGGGGCCGCCGGGGCCAGCGTGATCACCACCGTAAGCACCACCGTGTACCAGGCATCACTGGAACGCAGCCGGGAGAGGGTCCGCTCTCTCGCCCAGCGCACTCAGCCGTCGCCGACCTCCCCGAAGAAATCCAGGACCGAGCGCTCCCACCCCGCGGCAGCAAACACCCCGCTCAGCCGGGAGCAGCTCACCAACAGCACCGACCACGGACCACAACCCTGGGACCGCTCCCGGCGATTCACCACGCTGCGCTGGGGATCGGTGGCCATGGGGACACTCGGCGGCTTCGTGCTGGCCATGATGGTCATCACCGGCTTCGAGTGGGCCAGCGGTGAAACCGTAGGCGGTAACGGCAAGGGAACCACCATCGGGCAGGTCGTCAACGACCAGCCCGGCCCGCAGAAACCAGCAACCCCACCCCCGCCACACAGCTCAACGCGGCCGACGTCCGAGACCCCCACCGAAACCACCGAGACCCCCACCGAGACCACTGACACCCCCACCCCCGCCACCACGACCACTACCCCGGATGGTGGCAGCGGCGTTGAGCACAACCCCCCCAAGACCTCCAACAGGCCGACACCTAGCGAGGTGACGCCGACCCCGCCTCTGATACAGCTCCCCGGCCTCGGGGGCTGATCCCCACGAAGCGACCGATCAGCCCTCACCGCCACGAGTGGGGTTCCCCACGCAACGGGCTGCACGGCGTGCTGTGGGCGTGCTACGACGGGTAAGCCCGATCAACCACGGTCAAC
>JBOHFG010000439.1:0-16129 GCA_050699575.1 Pseudonocardiaceae bacterium | reverse complement strand
CACCGAGGAGTTGCCGTGCGCGATGTTGCCGAACGGCCCGGCGTGCACTAGCACCGGCGTGCCCTCCAGCGTCTGCAGCAGGTTGGGTTTGATTGCCTCCCGCATGATCACCGTCATCGCGCCGGCTGCCTGCAGGTCCTCCGCCGTCACCGGCTGCCCACCGCAGGACTGGCCGATCACGATCCGGCCCAGCCGGGACCGCAGGTCGGGCAGCGACGTGGCCAGCGCGAGCACCGCCATCACCTCGCTGGCCGCGGTGATGTCGAACCCGCTCTGCCGCGGAGTGCCATCACCCCGTGACCCGAGCCCGATCACGATGTTGCGCAAAGACCGGTCGTTGACGTCGAGCACCCGGTTCCAGGTGATGCTGTGCGGGTCGAGATCAAGGCGCTGGCGCAGTTGGTTGTCGATCATCGCGGCGAGCAGGTTGTGCGCCGCGGTCACCGCGTGCATGTCCCCCGTGAGGTGCAGGTTAAGCGTCTCCATCGGCACGACCTGGCTGTAGCCGCCACCCGCGGCCCCACCCTTGATCCCGAATGTGGGCCCCATCGAGGGTTGCCGGATCGCGACCGTGGCCCGTTTGCCGAGGTGCGCGAAGCCTTGGCCCAGCCCCACGGTGGTGGTCGTCTTACCCTCACCGAGCGGGGTCGGGGTAATGGCCGTGACGACCACGTACTTGGCCCGCGGGGCCTGCGCCAGCTCGTCGATGGCCGCCATCTTGACCTTCATGACATGCGCACCGTAAGGCTCGAGCAGGTGCGCCCCCAACCCCATCGCGGCGCCGACCTCCACCAACGGCCTGAGCCGAGCACCACGAGCAATCTCCAGATCACTGGGAAACCCCATCGTGCTCCTCCGGAGCTCGTGAGTGCGTAACAGTGTTATGGCACTCAATGCCACTCACGAGTACGTCAGTACCGATAGTGGGCGGGTTTGTAGGGACCCTCGACGTCGACGTCGATGTACTCGGCTTGCTCTTTGGTCAGTTTGGTGAGCTGTCCGCCCAGGGCCTCGACGTGGATCCGGGCGACCTTCTCGTCGAGCACCTTGGGCAGGGTGTAGACCTCCCGGTCGTATTCCTGGTACTTGGTGAACAGCTCAATCTGGGCGATCACCTGGTTGGAGAACGAGTTCGACATCACGAAACTCGGGTGCCCGGTGGCATTGCCCAGGTTCAGCAACCGCCCCTCGGACAACAGGATGATGGAATGCCCATCTGGGAAGGTCCACTCATCAACCTGGGGCTTGATCACCAACCGGCGAGCCCCCGACCGGCGCTGCAACCCGGCCATATCGATCTCATTGTCGAAATGCCCGATATTGCCCAGGATCGCCTGGTGCTTCATCCGCGCCATGTGATCGACGGTCACAATGTCCCGGTTACCGGTGGCGGTGATGATGATATCCGCACGGCCGACGACAGTGTCGAGGGTGTCGACGGTGAAACCGTCCATCATCGCCTGCAGCGCACAGATCGGGTCCACCTCGGCCACCACCACCCGGGCGCCCTGGCCGTGCAGCGCCTCCGCGCACCCCTTGCCGACATCCCCGTACCCGCACACCAGCGCCAGTTTCCCGGCGATCAGCACATCCACCGCCCGGTTGATCCCATCGATCAGCGAATGCCGGCACCCGTACTTGTTGTCGAACTTCGACTTTGTCACCGAGTCGTTGACGTTGATCGCCGGGAACAGCAGCTCTCCCGCCGCGGCCAGCTGATACAGCCGGTGCACCCCGGTGGTGGTCTCCTCGGTCACCCCGCGGATGCCCTCGCCGATCGCGGTCCACTTTCCCGGGGTGGCGGCCAGCGAGGCCCGCAACACCGCCAGGAACACCGTCCACTCATCCGAGTCGTTCTCGTCCGCGGCAGGCACCACCCCGGCCTTCTCGAAGACCGCACCCTTGTGCACCAGCATGGTGGCGTCCCCACCGTCATCCAGGATCATGTTCGGCCCGGCGCCGTCGGGCCAGGTCATCATCTGCTCGGTGCACCACCAGTACTCCTCCAGCGTCTCGCCCTTCCAGGCGAAACACGGCACTCCCCCGGGTTCCTCCACGCTGCCGTGCGGTCCCACCACCACCGCGGCGGCGGCATGATCCTGGGTGGAGAAGATGTTGCACGACGCCCACCGCACCTCAGCGCCGAGACTGACCAGAGTCTCGATCAACACGGCGGTCTGGACGGTCATGTGCAGCGACCCGGAGATCCGCGCCCCGCGCAACGGGTAGACCTCGGCGTACTCCCGCCGCAGCGTCATCAGACCCGGCATCTCATGCTGCGCCAGCCGGATCTCATTTCGGCCGAACTCAGCCAGGCCCAGATCTGCTACCGCGAAATCAATGCCAGCGCGACTCTGCAGCCTTTTCTCAGCGACCGGCGCCATCGTCATCGAAACGCACTCCCTATCTGTGAAGTGAAGTTGATGCGCATGCGCGCAGGTGGTCAGCGACCTCAGCTGCGCTGTCGGGTCCGTACGCCTCGCTGAACCGCCCCAGAAACGTCTCGGGGTCGAACGTGTGCTCCTGGGTGCCGACCGACTCGATCACCAGGGTAGCCAGCATGCAGCCGAGCTGGGCGGCGCGCTCATCCCCCACACCCCACTGCACACCCGCAAGGAAACCAGCCCGAAACGCGTCACCGACACCCGTGGGATCCGCCTTGACGCGCTCCTGCGGTGGTGTCACCGAGATGACCGGCTCGCCCGGCCGCGCCACGGTCACCCCCTTGGCGCCACGGGTCAGCACCGAGACGCCCACCCTCGCCAACACGTCCTCCTCGCTCCAGCCGGTCTTCTGCTCGAGCAGGCCCCGCTCGTAGGTGTTGGTGAACAGGTAGGCCGCGCCCTCGACCAGCTGGGTGATCTGGTCCCCGTCGAGTGCGGCGAGCTGCTGGGAGGGGTCCGCGGCGAACGGGTAGCCGAGATCCCGGCACTCCTGGGTGTGCCGCAACATGCCCGCCGGGTCATTCGGGCCGACCACCACAAGATCAGTCCCACCCACGCGGTCCACGATCGGCGTGAGCTCGATGTCGCGGGACTCGCTCATCGCACCAGCGTAGAACGATGCGATCTGGTTCTGGTCGGTGTCAGTGGTGCACTGGAACCGGGCGGTGTGCTTGGTCTGCGAGATGCGCACCGCACTGACGTCCACCCCATGCGCCGACAGCCAGTGACCGTACTCGGCGAAGTCGGCACCGACCGCACCCACCAGCACCGGCGCCAGCCCGAGGCAGCCGAGGTTGAACGCGATGTTGGCGGCCGCCCCACCACGGCGGATCGCCAGGTCCTCCACCAGGAAGGACACCGAGAGGTTGGCGAGCTGATCGGGCACGATCTGCTCGACGAACCGGCCCGGGAAGACCATCAAGTAGTCGGTAGCGATCGACCCCGTGACAATGATGCCCACCACGTCCCCTTTCAGACGGTTACCGGTGCTGCGATGACGGGTAGTCCGGCGGCCTCGCGCAGCTCTGCCGCCCGGTCGGTCCGCTCCCAGGTGAAATCGGGATCGTTGCGCCCGAAGTGGCCGTACGCGGCGGTCTTGGCGTAGATCGGCCGGTGCAGCCGCAGGTAGCTGCGGAAGGCTGCCGGGCGCAGGTCGAAGTGCTCGCCCACCAACTTCTCGATGGTCGCGCGGGGCACCTGCTCGGTGCCGAAGGTCTCTACCAGCAACGACAGCGGCCGGGCCACCCCGATCGCGTAGGCCACCTGCACCTCGGCCCGCGCGGCCAGGCCCGCGGCCACGATGTTTTTGGCCACGTACCGGGCCGCGTACGCCGCGGAGCGGTCCACCTTGGACGGATCCTTGCCGGAGAACGCGCCGCCACCATGCCGGGCGAACCCACCATAGGTATCAACGATGATCTTCCGGCCGGTCAGCCCGGCGTCACCGACCGGACCGCCGATCACGAACCGCCCGGTCGGGTTGACGAACAAGTTGCGCGCCAGCTCTGCCTCGTCGTAAAAGCCGACGGGCAGCTCGGCGAGCACCACGTGTTCCCACAGGTCCGCCCGGATCCGCTCCACGGAGGCCTCTTCGGCGTGCTGAGTGGAGATCAGCACCTTCTCCACCCCGATTGGCACACCATCCCGGTAACGGACGGTGACCTGCGTCTTGCCGTCGGGCCGCAGGTAGGGCAGCGTGCCGTCCTTGCGTACCTGCGCCAGCCGCTTGGACAACCGGTGGGCCAGTGCGATCGGCATCGGCATCAGCTCAGCGGTCTCATTCGTGGCGTACCCGAACATCATCCCCTGATCCCCCGCGCCGGCGCCGTCCAGCTCGTCCTCCGACATCTTCCCGCGCCGCTCGTGGGCCATGTCAACACCCTGAGCGATATCCGGCGACTGTTTGTCCAAGGCGATCAGCACCGCGCAGCTGTGCCCGTCGAAGCCGTAGCTCCCGTCGTCGTACCCGATGCGACAGATCGTGTCCCGCACGATCTGGGTGTAGTCCAGCATTCCCGAAGTGGTGATCTCCCCCGCCAGCACGACCATGCCGGTGGTGATCAGGGTCTCGCACGCCACCCGCGAGCCCGGGTCCATCGTCAGTGCCGCGTCCAGCACCGCGTCGGAGATCTGGTCAGCGATCTTGTCGGGGTGGCCCTCGGTCACCGACTCGGAGGTGAACAGGTACTCGATGCTCTCCAGCTGGGTCATGAGATCACGCTCCTTAATCGGCGGCGGACCGCCTCGGTTCCTTCTACCATCGCAACCAGCTTCGACCGCGCTACATCAGCCGGAAGATGGCGCAGGCCACAGTCCGGATTAATGATCAATTTTTCGGCCGGGAACGTGTCCAGTGCTCGCTGGATACGTTGGGTGATGAGTTCCGCAGACTCGACCTGCTCGGTCTTGACGTCCAGCACGCCGAGCCCGAGCGCACGGTCCCACCCGGACCGAGCAATCACCTCCAAATCCTCATAACCTCGCCGGGCAAACTCCAGAATGAGCTGGTCCACGTTCGCGTCGAGGACCGCGGGGAACAGGAAATCGTAGTGACGTTCCCAAGACGGCCGGGCGTAGCGGTTGCCGTAACAGACATGCAGCCCCCAGATGACGTCCACCCCCTTAGTCACAATATTGATCGCCTCCACCGCGACACCGACATCCTCCGGATAGCCGGCCAGGAACGGCTCGTCGATCTGCAACAGCGCAGCACCCCGGCCGGCCAGCGCCCGCGCCTCGGCGTTGAGCACCTGCGCCAGGGCCCGGACCAGGTCAGCAGGCTTCGCGTACGCCTTGTTCTGGATCCGGCGGGACAGCGAGAACGGTCCGGTGAAGGAGACCTTGACTGGGCGGTCGGTGTGCTGCCGGGTGAAGCAGTAATCGTCGGCTAGGCCCAGCGAGGGCAGCTCGGTGGTCGGCAACGGTTCGGCGACGACCGGGTCATAATAGTCGTAATAGAAAGACTTGACGGTGACCGGGATGTGTACTCCCGGTATCCGGGCCAAGAAATAGTCGATATCGTTGTCCCGGCGCAGCTCACCGTCGGAGACGATGTCGATCCCGGCCGTCTCCTGGTCCTTGAGCGCCGCCTTGATCGCCATGTCGTGGATCTCGCGCAGATGAGTGCGGCTGATCCGGTTTCGGTAGTAGTCAGTCTTGAGCCGCTCGAGCCACTCCGGGACCGAGTAGGATCCCACGACCGTGGTGGGCAGCACGGGGGTCATCTCACTCCCGCACCTGGGCTGTCATGGTGGCGATGTTGGTGCCGGTCCGGTGGGCGAAACGCTGGTAGTCCACGTCGAATCCCGTGCGCCGTCCGATGTGCGCCAGCAGCGGTCCGTTGAGCCAGTTCACGATCGAGCCGTCGTACTTGCCGGGACCACGGAACCCGGTGCGGTAGGCATGCACGTCGGTGACGAACAGGTCGTGGCAGATCAGCCGGCCGAAGGGATGCAGCAGCGGGGCGGTGTCCACGAAACTGGCCACCGCACCGTTATTCACGTGCATCCGGATGTCGGCGCCGGACTCCAACAGCGGGCGCAGCATCTCCCCGCTCACCGTGGGCGCGATTTGGTAGAGATCCAACCCGAGCAGCGGCTGGTAACGCTCCTGCAAGCGTAAGGCGGCCCAGGTGCGCCGCCAGAAGTCCACCGCCACCTCGGCCGACGGGAAGTGCGTGGGCATCGCCTCGGGAAGCAGCGCCGGGCCGAGCCGGAGCAGCTTGCGGATCAACTCCGGTACCTGGCCGGGTTGGGCTGCTACCCGCTGCCCGATCTCGGCGGTTGCCTCCGGCGTGAGGTAGGCCCTGCTCTGCACGATGTAGGTGCGCCCGCCGATCTGCGCGACCTCGTCGGTGGGCAGGTTGTCGTAGACGTTGGAGATATACACCAGGAAGATCTTGTAGCGCAGGAAGCCCAGCGCGGTCCGGGGTTGGGTGGCGTCCAACACGAAAGAGCTGACGTGCTGCGCGTGGCCGGCAACGGCAGCCCGGGCCAGCTCCAGCACATGCGGTGAGTAGTCACACATGAGGTAGTGCAGCCGCCGGTAGTAGTCCTTGCCGTGGTCGCGGTCCAGCGCGATGAACTCATCGAGCCAGGTCTTGGCCTGGCTACCATTGCCCACCCCGAGCTCGACGACGTAGAGCTCCTCGGGCAGCGCATTGCGGGCGGCTAGGGCATCCCACAGTCCGAGCAGGCCGCGGATCATCTCCCGGACCGCGTCGCGGTTGCGGGCGTCGCTCTCCCCGCCCGGCAGGGCCTGCTCGTAGCGGCGGCCGGTGGCCTGCTCCCACAGGTCCAGGGCTTTCCAGTACAAGGCGTTGAAGTCCCAGATCACGCCGGCGCTGGTGGGCAGCCACGGCTCGAGGTAGGTCCGCGACGAGTCGGCAACACGGGCCCGGATCAGCTCCCCGGTGAGCTGTTTGAGCGCCACGTCACCACTGCGGCGAACGTCGATCGCCACCTCCACCGCGTCCTCGGTCACCACAGCCGCCAGCGGCACCGGCGTCAGCTCCGACTCGTGACCGTGGGCCGCCAGGATCGGCCGGATGTCGACGACGTCCCGGAAGTTGCTGCGGTACTGCACCCAGTCGCACACCACCCGGACCCGGGAAAGGTCTACCGAGTCCTCGGCGAGCGCGTCGACCACCGGGCCGAGCACGGCGGCCACGTCCACGGGTGTGGTGCCGCGGAGCTTGCCGGTGGGGCGGAAATCAACCAGCACGGCTACTCCCGTCTGTGGTTACTGCCTGGTCCGGGCGGGGGCCGACGCCCGCGCGCTCGAGAATCTCCGGGATGCCCTGCTCGTAGCCGAAGGCCATCACGTGTGCACCGGCCACCCCGGAGATCTCGGTGAACCGCTGGATGATCTCGACGCAGATCTGCATGCCCTCCTCTACCACCCGATCGGCCGGCACACCACGCAGCCGGCGGACCATGGCATCGGGCACGTGGATCCCGGGCACCTTGGTGCTGAGGTAGTCCAGTGCGCGCAGCGACCGCACCGGTCCCACCCCCGCGATGACCCCGCAGTGGTGATCGATCCCCAACTCGCGGACGTCAGCCATGAACCGCTCGAAGATGTCGAGATCGAATACGAACTGGGTCTGCACGAACTCCGCTCCAGCCGCGACCTTCTTGGCCAGCCGCCGAGCCCGGAAACTGACCGGTGGGGAGAACGGGTTCTCCACCGTGCCGATCAGCCAGTGCGGCGCCGGCTCGACCCGGCGACCGGACAGCAACCGCCCCCGGTCACGCATCGTCGCCGCGGTCCACACCAGCTGCACCCCGTCGAGGTCGAAGACCGCCTTGGCGTCCGGGTGGTCGCCGAAACGGGGATGGTCGCCGGTGAGCAGCAGGATGTTGGGGATGCCCAGGGCCGCCGCCGAGATCAGGTCGGACTGCAAGGCGATCCGGTTGCGGTCCCGGCAGGTCAGCTGCATCACCGGCTCCACACCGGCGGACAGCGCCAGCAGGCTGCCCGCGAAGCTGGACAGCCGCACGTGAGCGCTCTGGTTGTCAGTGACGTTGGCCGCGTCGACCCAGCCTCGGAGCAGCGCCGCCTTCGTG
Source organism: Pseudonocardiaceae bacterium (assembly GCA_050699575.1). GTDB lineage: Bacteria > Actinomycetota > Actinomycetes > Mycobacteriales > Pseudonocardiaceae. The sequence goes on along the minus strand of JBOHFG010000439.1, from coordinate 8,118 downwards.
GCGATCACGGCCGGGTCGGCACCGCGGGGCGGGCCGATCTCAGCGGTCACCACGAACCGCCCGGAGTCCAGGGCACGGCGCAGCCGACCGGGGCCGGGGACCGGACGGTGACCGTTGCCGGCGATCACCGCGGCTCGTCGGGCTCGTCGCGGTGGATGATCGGCAAGTGCCGGCGGCCGTCGTGGGAGGTCCACATCCCCTCGTCGCGGCCCTGCCAGTAATTCACCCAGGAGCTGCGCCCCCACTGCCGGTGATCGATCGGACGCTGCAGCAGGCTGAGGTCTGCAGCCCGGCCCTCGGCCTCAGCTCGCTCGAACGCGACCAGCCACACGCACCGCACACCGGGGTGCACCTCGCACTCCCCGGTGGGCGACACCCCGCCGCACGGGCCGTTGCGCAGCTGTTTCGGGCAGGTCATCGGACAGGCGTAACCCGTGGCCGGCAGCGCGCACTGGCCACACATCCGGCAGCCGAAGGTGGCGCCCTTCACCCGCTCCTCTGCGGCAGTAAACAGCCGGTTCGCCGTGGCGTGGCGCTGCAGCCACGCCGCTAGCCTTCGGTAGGCCGGTCGGGGTTCGAGCAGGTGGTGCAGCTGGTACAGGGTCCGCGCCGGCAGCGAGGGGGTGACCGGCGTGGGCCAGCCCGCGTGGCGCCGCTCAGGGGCAGCGCCGGCCCGGTCAGGATGGCGCTGGGTTCGCATCGTGGACCCGGCGCAGGAGGTTGCCGCCCGCCCCGCGCAGCCGCGCCACCGTCACGTGCAGGTGCTCGATCTCGCAGTGGCGGGCCTCGACGGTCTCCACCGCGACAGTGTCCTGGGTGGCCACCAGGGGGCATCCACAATGCGGGCAGCTGAGCTCGTGCGCCATCTCACCCTCCGGACGCCGCGGTGGCCTCCCCTGTGAGGCGGCCCACACCTACCAGTCAAGAGGTCGACTTGGTGTGGAACAACCGGGTACCACCACGAAATCGCCACCCGCGTATTTGTGGCCTCACCACAGGGTAACGCAAACTATGGACGTCTTCCAGGTCCAACAGCAGCTGCTCGCGGACTATCGAGGCGGTCACTGTATCGCTTCCCTGCTCCACGGCTGCGATCTTCATCGACGAGAGCGGCTCCAAGTCGACCGCTGGCGGCCAGTTTTTCGTCGTCGCAACAGTCAAGGTCCGCCATCCCGGCCGGCTCGCACGCACGATCCACAAGTACTGGAGAGCAACTGGCCGAGCTCGGCATCGACTGCTGGAGAACCAGATCTTGCTTGCCGCAATCACAAAGATGAGATGAAGCCCGATCTGGTCTGGCAGCTGAGCGGACACCCTATTGCGGTCGTCGATGTCAAGTACACGCAGGACAAGCCGAGCAGCTATCAGGACAGTCTTTATCAGATGCTTGCCTACTGCACCGCGGGCATCTCGTCTACTCCCGAGGCAACGCCGAACCGACCCGCCACCTCGTGCAGTATTCGGATATTGAGATCGCCTGCCACGCGCTGGACCTCGCGCTGCCTCCCGCAAAACTGCTGGCGCAGGTCAGGAACATCGCTGACGAGCTGGTGACGAGCCCGCCACCAGCATGAGAGGGGTACCCGGTGCACAGCCGGTCGCCTACCCAAGGAATTGAGGTCACCAAGGGTAGCCGGGCATGGACGTCACGGTATTGCCCGAGCTAGCGTGGACGTATGCCGCCGGCTGACCGCGATCTCACCGCACACGATGCGCTCGAAGACTTCGATCACCGTGAGCTCACCCTCCTCGGTAAGACAAAGACCGTCTTCGTCACGGGCAGCGGGCCGGCAGTGATCGTGATGGCCGAGATACCGGGCATCCATCCGTACGTCTCGCGCTTCGCACGCTGGGTGCGCGACGCCGGCTTCACGGTCTAGATGCCGAACCTGTTCGGTGAGCCGGGCCGGCCCAGCTCGATCCCGCGAATGCTCGGCGAGCTGGCGCGTGCCTGCATCAGCCGCGAGTTCCGCGCGTTCGCGGCGAACCACTCAAGCCCGGTCACAGACTGGCTGCGTGCGTTGGCGGCGCACGCGCACCCGATCAGCGGCGGGCGTGGCGTGGGTGCGATCGGCATGTGCTTCACCGGGAACTTCGCGCTCTCGATGATGCTCGAGCCGGCGATGCTGGCGCCAGTGCTGTCACAGCCCTCACTACCGCTCGGCCAAGCCGGCGGCCTGCACGTCGGGAAGGATGAACTCGCGGAGATAAAAGCACGCATGCAACGCGAGGACCTCACCGTACTCGCCTATCGCTTCGCGGGTGACCCGCGCTGCCGCGCGGAACGCTTCGCCGCGTACGAGCAGGCGCTCGGCGACCGCTTCGTCGGGCGCGTGCTGCCGGACTCCGCGGCGAACCGCGCGGGCATCGCCGGACGCATATCGCCGCACAGCGTGGTGACGACGCACCTGATCGACCGCGACGGCGAGCCGACGCGCCAGGCACTCGACGAGATCCTCGACTTCTTCCAGAAGCGCCTCGCCAGCTAGTGGAGAGTGGGTTTGGTTGCACTTCCCTCGCCTTCGGACCGGTCCCCGACCCTGGCGGCAAGCGCGGACTAGCCGTAGTTGAAACCGACATCAAAAGCGGGCAGGCGATCGACCGAAAAACGGATGGAGCTGTGGCGGATGATTGCGGTACGCTGGCGTTTCACACCGACCAGGGCTAGTGCACGAAAGAAATTACTGCTACATTAAAATTTATTTTACGAAACATTCACACTTACCACGGCGGGTTGACAGGATCTTTCATCGTCGGGGGACGACCATGACCTCGCGTGACCGACGGACCGAGAAAAGGAACACCGCGGTTGCTGCCCTCGTGTCCGAGATATCGTCCGACTCGCAGGGAGCGGTCTCGTCGTCGGTTTACGAGACCGCTCGCCTGGTAACGCTGGCACCGTGGCTCGCCGGGCACTCGCAACGGGTGTTGTCTCTCCTGCACAGCCAGGACCGAGACGGCAGCTGGGGTGGTCCGGATGGTTATGGCTTGGTCCCGACACTAAGTGCTACTGAGGCGCTGCTGACGAGCCTGCGAGGGCAGCAGAGACAGATTCTCGACTCTGCCGGCGTGGTCAACGCAGCCGACCGCGGGTTGCGAACGCTGTTCGGGTGGCTCAGAGCCGGCACCCGGGTCGTGGTCCCGGATACGGTCGCCGCGGAGATCCTGATTCCCGCCCTGGTCGCGCAGGTCAACGCGCACGTGGACAGGTTCACGACGGAACCGGTGATCGGGCTGGACACCTGGCGGGGCAGTGGTCGTCTCCTCTTGCCCGAGGGAGTGGACAACGAGCTGCTGGCGCGGTTGGTCCGTCGGGTGCGCCAAGGTCATGCGCTGCCAGCCAGACTGCCGCATTCACTCGAGGCTCTTGGTCCCGCGGTGCGAGGCGCCCCGTTCGTACAGCCGCTGCACGGCGCAGTGGGCTGCTCACCGGCAGCGACCGCCGCCTGGCTACCGGACCACACCAGCTGCCCTACCGCGGTGGGCTATCTGGAAGCCGTACAGAACCGTGGTGGCGGTCCGGTACCAGGGGTCACGCCAATCACCACCTTCGAACGGGCCTGGGTACTGGCAACTCTTACCGCAGCGGGCATCGACGTGCCGGTACCGCACGGGCTGACGGACAGCTTGCATGCTGCATTTAGCGAGCTCGGTGTCGCTGCCGGTCCCGGTCTTCCGCCGGACTCCGACGACACGGCCGTCGCCTTGTACGCGTTGGCACAGCTGGGTAGCCCCCGCTCACTGGACTGTCTCCTGACCTATCAGGTGGACGCATATTTTCGTTGTTTCCTCGATGAACGCACACCTTCGACCAGCACCAACGCACATATTCTGCAGGCATTCGGCAGGTTGTTGGAACACAACTCTCCGCAACGTTTTCACCACCAAGCCACGATGAGCAAGCTCGCGGAGTGGCTACGCGACTGCCAACGGACCGACGGGAGCTGGTGCGACAAATGGCACGCCTCGCCCTATTACGCGACCGCGCGTTGCGCTACAACACTCCACCGCTACAGTCGCAGCGCATCCACGGCCACAGTCTCCCGAGCCGTGGAATGGCTGCTCGACAGCCAACGTGCGGATGGGTCGTGGGGACGATGGAGTGGCACCCACGAGGAAACCGCATACGCGGTGCAGACCTTGTTAAAGACGTGTGTTTTTCCAGCGGACAGCCAGGTTGAACAAGCCGCCGCCTGTGGGTGCTTATTCCTGCAACGATCGACAGGAGACCACGAGTACCCGCCACTGTGGCACGGCAAGGACCTGTACACACCGATCAGGGTAGTACGAGCCGAAAAACTGGCCGCGCTGCACCTGGCATACACCAATCCGCGCGTCGCCGCGATCGTCGGCTACTGGGCCGCGAAGAGGTCCGAACGAGAGGTAGCGAGGTGAGACTCGATGAACCGAACCGAGTTCCGCTTCGCGTTCCAGACGTTACCGTTCCTGGACTCCCACCAAGGTAACTCCGCTGGCGTTCTCGAACTTCGTACCCGGCCCACACCGCGACTGCTGATATGGCATCCGGAGGGGATTGACCAGATCTTCCGAGCTGACCGGCAGCTGCACCATAAGCCCAGCCGCACGCTGAGCACGCTGCTCGGGAGCAGGTCCCTGCTGTGGGCCGAAGGTCCTCGACACGCCACATACCGGCACACGCTTGGCGCCCCGCTGCGTGGCCATCGGTTGCAGATCTACCACGACGTCATATCCCGCACTGTCCACACCGCAATTGATGCACTGGCTCCGGAAGCTATTATTAGCCTAATCGAATGGACCCGAAAAATCACCCTCCGCATCATCAGTCAGATTCTCTTGGGCCAGGCGGACGATTTATTACTTGAATCGTTTAGTACTCGCGTCGACGCCGTGCTGCGTTCACGTAGTCGTACGTTGGCTCACCACTACCTTCAGGCGAGCGCGTTGTCGATCCCCGCACGGAAGTTCTTCTTCCGTGGTCACCACAAATTAGACGAAATACTGCTGAGCAGTGCCAAAGCGACAGCGACAACCCGGCCGACCGCGCTGGCAGCTCTACTGTTGACCGGCGACGGGCCCCTTGGGGTGCTCGAGGACGAAGAACTGCGGGACCAGATCATGTCCTTGTTGTTCGCCGGGCATGAGACCACCGCGTCAGCAACAGCATGGACACTGTACTGGTTGGGCCGCGACGAACGACTGCGCCGCGACGTCATCGCCGAGCTGGTCACCACCTCTCACGACGGCTCGGACCCCGCACGGGTTCCACTACTGCATGCCGCGACCCAAGAAACTCTGCGACTGTGCCCACCTGCGATCGTCGCCGGGAAGCGAATGCTGACCGCCGACGGTGAACTGCTCGGCAAGCCCTTACCGGCGGACACTGTCGTCACTCCATGCATATACCTTGCACATCATCAACCGGAACTGTTTCCGAACCCACGGAGATTCGACCCAAGCCGTTTTCTTGATCACCGAGTACCGCGTCAGTACTACTTTCCCTTCGGTGGTGGGACCCGGCGATGCCTGGGCAGCGAGCTGGCCATGCTAGAGGTCCGCATGATCACGGCTGCCGTACTCCATCGTTGCCAGCTCCACTGTGTCAACCCCGAAGCCGGCCTTCCCGAGCTACGCGGCCCGGCCATGACTCTGGCACCGGAGCTGCAAATGTCGATCACCCCACACCGCATGACACGGCGAGATATATCCGCATGAGCAAATGGCAAGACGTCGTCCAGGTTCACCGCCTTGAGTACCCGTTCCCGATCAATTATCTGTGCCATGCAGTGCTGGGTGCTTGTTATGCGGCAAGCAGCGTGCAACAGCTGTTCACCATACCCGTTCTGCTCTCCATCATCGCAAACCTTCTCCCCATCATAGGAGGAAATCTGCTCAACACCGCCGCCGACGTCTCGACCGACGCACACAACCGAGACAAACGTCACATCGCCCGGGCAGCGCTCAACCTTGGCTGCAACCACGTCATGAGCTGGGCCGCGATAGAGCTGGCATTCGCCCTAGCAGTGGCTACCGCGATCGCATGGTGGTTGGACCGCGCACTTATCGCGGTCGCCGTAGCACTTACTATTGCACTCTGCCTGCTCTACAATCTTGAGCCAGTTCGCCTCAAGCGACGAGGACTCGCCAACCCACTCACACTGGGCGCGATCTACGGAACGCTACCAAGTCTCGTCTCCTACGCCACTGTTCGACCCAACCTCACCGTGCCAATGTGGCTGATCTTCATCGGGGTCGGAACTCTGGTCGCGGGACGCGCCCTATGGTGGGCAGTACCGGACCAGATCGGCGATCAAGCAACAGGTATGACGACACCAACCGTCCAATACGGCGCATTCCCGACGATCGTCATAGCCTGCGTCACGACCGCAACTGGACTCGGCTTGGTTGGCTGGGGCCTGTGGTCGCACTATGGACTGCCGTGGGCATTGGTTGGAATAGCCACGAACGGAGACTTCCTCCTCAGGAAGCTCACACTACTTCGCCGCTTGTCTGATTACACCGTGCTCGACACTCCACAGATACGCCGACAAGACCTCTCCTCAATCATGGTCACCGATCTGCTTCTGGTATTACTACCACTGGCCACCCGGGGAACATGAGAAATCATGGTTTGCGGCCGAGTCCGCAACACGCCGGAAAACTGCGGGAACCCACACCTGGGTACTCAGCTGACTCCGGGCGCCACAACGGAAGCGGAACAATACCCGGCTCCACGAGGTCCAACCCGACGAATAATCCTTCAACCTGTGCAGGACTACGGAAGTACAACGACGGAACAAGAATGCGATAAAAATCATGGAAGGTTGCCAGACCGGTAACGAGAGCCTGATCATCACCAGTGTGTGCGACAGACAGGTAACTACCTGAACATGCCGCGTCCATGTAGGCCGCGATGAACTCGGCCGGATTATTAGAATCAGGAACATGATGCAACACATCAATCGCGAGCACACCAACCGGCGCATTCAGATCAAGCAGCCCACATCGCACGGCAGCATCGAACACCTGCCCAGGCTCGCGCAAGTCGGCAAGCACCACAGCGGCATTGCGGTTGCCGACCAGCAACTCATGGCACTGCGTCACGACCTCGGCGTCCATGTCTACGTACACCACACGACAATCAGAACTGATACCCTGCGCCACCTCATGCACGTTGCCCACAGTAGGCAGGCCCGATCCGAGATCAACGAACTGCCGTACTCCCGCCCCCACCAGATACCGCACCATGCGACCCAGCAACGCCCGGTAGACACGCACCATGTGCGCCAGATGTGGTGCCCCCACCAAGAGGCGCTCAGCGACTTCGCGATCAGCCTCGGTGTAATGCGATCCACCCAACCAGCAGTCACGGATTCCCGCAGTGCTCCACGGGTCCATACCGTTCTTAAGCAGTGTCCCGACTGGCCGTCCCACTATTCATCCACCATCCTTCGAGTAATCGATACCCTCGCGTGACGACGCAGACCCGGCCAGACATGCCGCAGCCAGGCGAGCCGTACGCCACCCCAGCCCTGCGCTCGACAGAGGCGGCAAACCTACACCCGGGCCACGAGCTCCCGGCACGACCCAACCCGGCGCGGCGCAGCCGGAGCATCGAAGCCGATGAGTCACCGCTCACCGCCGGCAGGGTCGAGTTCGTCGGCGCGGGTTCGTAGCTCGGCGATGATGCGGCGTAGCTCAGCGGCCACGACGATCGCGGTTGCGGCGCGCACGGGCTCGGCGACCAGGTCGTCAAGGTTGGCCAGGTACGAGTTGCCACCGGTGCGATCGCGAGCACGGCGATGCCTCCCGCGGTAAGTGCGTCATCCTCACAGTCCGTCGTGGAAGACGGCGACCCTGCGGGCCTGGTGACCACCACGGTGGAAGCCGGCGCCGCCGGGCTACCTCAGATCGTGCCAGATCAGGGCGGGACCGCCGAGCTGGTCATCCCCGAAACGACCGGCCTGCACTACGACGTGGATGACCCCGAGCGTTAACCCGCGCATTGGCCGAGGTCGCCGTGTGGAGTCCGGCGGACTATCGCTTCCGCGCGTGGCAGATGGTTCCCTCCGACGTGATCGCGTTATCCCCCCGGGGCGAGATCGTGGATTGCAGCAGTCGCTTGGCGGCGTCGGGCAC
>JBOHFG010000438.1:0-5212 GCA_050699575.1 Pseudonocardiaceae bacterium | reverse complement strand
GAATGCGGGGTTGTCTGCTGGTGAGGTAGATGTGGTGGAGGCGCATGGTACCGGGACGGTGTTGGGGGATCCGATCGAGGCGCAGGCACTGTTGGCTGTCTATGGGCAGGGTCGGTCGGGGGATCGTCCGTTGTGGTTGGGGTCGCTGAAGTCGAATATTGGTCATACGCAGGCCGCGGCGGGGGTGGCTGGTGTGATCAAGATGGTGATGGCGATGCGGCACGGGATCCTGCCCAAGACCCTGCATGTGGATGAGCCGTCACCGAAGGTGGACTGGTCGGCCGGTGCGGTGGAGTTGCTCACTCAGCCCCAGGAATGGTCGCAGAACGGACAGTCGCGCCGGGCAGGAGTGTCGGCTTTTGGGGTGAGTGGAACGAATGCGCACGTGATCCTCGAGCACGTTACCGAACTCGATCCGCTTCCCGAGCCGGCGCCGGTGTCAATGGTCCAGGAGGAGAGCTCGAATCGTGTGGTGGCGTTGGTGGTGTCGGGGTGCGGTGTGGGTGGGGCGCGTGGGCAGGCAGGGCGGATGGCCTCGTTCATCAACGAACACCCGCAGATCAGCGTCGCTGATATCGGGTGGTCATTGGTGACCACCCGGGCAGTGCTGGCTGATCGGGGTGTGGTGGTGGCCACCGACCGGCAGGCAGCGCTAACCGGGCTAACGGCGCTGGCTCAAGGCGAACCAGCACCAGGAGTGGTGACAGGTGTGGCGGATGTGACGGGCCGGGTAGTGTTCGTCTATCCCGGCCAAGGTGCGCAATGGGTCGGAATGGGCCGAGAGCTGATGCGCTCATCACCGGTGTTCGCTGAATGGATGGACCACTGTGCGACGGCGCTGGCACCCTGGGTGGACTGGTCGCTGACCGAGGTAGTAAACGACGAGGCAGCGCTGGGTCAGGTAGACGTCGTGCAACCGGCGTCCTGGGCGGTGATGATGTCATTGACCCAACTGTGGTCGTCGGTCGGAATACACCCCGATGCCGTGGTAGGGCACTCGCAGGGGGAGATCGCGGCAGCGTGTGTGGCGGGTGGGTTGTCATTGGACGACGCCGCTGCGGTGGTGGTGTTGCGCAGCCGGCTGATCAGCCAACGACTGACCGGTGGCGGCGCGATGATGTCAGTGGCTGCACCCACCGGCCAGGTCCAGGCGTTGCTGTCCACATGGTCGAACCGGGTCGGCATCGCGGCGGTCAACGGCCCCAGTTCAGTAGTCGTCTCCGGTGCCACCGACGCAGTAACACAACTAGCAGCGGTGTGCGCAACTGAAGGTGTGCGAACACGAATAATCCCGGTGAGCTACGCCTCCCACTCGGCCCAGATCGAGAATATCCGCGAAGAGCTGTTGCAGGTATTGGCAGATATCCATCCCCAGCCAGGGCAGGTGCCCCTGTACTCCACGGTCGACGCTGGGTGGCTGGACACCACCACCATGGGCGCAGGCTACTGGTACCGGAACCTGCGTGAACCGGTCGGATTCGACCCAGCTGTGCGCGAACTGATTACAGCAGGCTACCGGGCATTTATTGAGATCAGCCCACACCCCGTGCTGACCACCAGCGTCCAGGAGATCCTTGACCATACCGACACCGACACCGACACCGCCGTGGTTACCGGAACGCTGCGCCGCGACGACGGTGACCTTCAACGATTCGCCACTTCCACCGCTGAACTGTTCGTCCGTGGTCTTCCCGTGCGATGGCCGGCCCTGGTGGGTGAAGGCCGGCGGGTCGACCTCCCGACGTATGCCTTCCAACACCAGCGTTATTGGTTGGAGTCGTCGAGTCTGGTGGGGGATGTGTCGGGTGCGGGGTTGGGTGTGGTGGAGCATCCGTTGTTGGGTGCGGTGGTGGGACTGGCAGCGGGCGACGGGGTGGTGTTCACCGCACGGCTGTCGTTGGCTACCCACCCGTGGCTGGCTGATCACGTGGTGTCGGGTACCACGGTGGTGGCTGGTGCGGTGCTGGTGGAGTTGGCCATCCGCGCTGGCGACGAGGTCGACTGTTCGGTGCTGGAAGAGCTGGTGATCCAGGCACCGCTGTTACTCCCTGAGCGGGGCGGGGTACGGATACAGGTCAGGGTAGGAGAAGACGATCACACCGGGCGGCGGCCGGTGAGCATCCACTCCGTACCCGACGATGCCCCCACCGCGGTGACCTGGACCTGCCACGCCCAAGGGCGTCTCACCAACACCAGTTCTGAGCCCGGCACCGACTTGGGGACGTGGCCACCGGTGGGGGCGCAGCCGGTGGGCCTGGAGGATTTTTATCAGCGGCAGGCCGAGGTGGGGTATGAGTACGGGCCGGTGTTCCAGGGCCTGCGGGCGGCCTGGACGCGGGACGGGGAGGTGTTCGCCGAGGTCGCCCTGCCGGAGGACCAGCGTGGACAGGCATCCGGGTTCGGGTTGCATCCGGCGCTGCTAGATGCCGCCCTGCACGCCACCGCACTCGCTGTCACCGAGGGGACTGCCAGGGTGGGAGACGGCGAGGTGCTGCTCCCGTTCTCCTGGAACGGGGTCACGCTGCACGCGTCGGGGGCGTCGGCGTTGCGGGTGCGTGCCGTGTTGGCTGGGGTCGGGGTGGTGTCGCTGCAGTTGGCTGACCAGTGCGGCCAGCCCGTTTCGTCGATTGATTCGCTGGTGTTTCGCCCGGTTTCGGTTGAGCAGTTGGGTGTGGTTGCTGGTTCGTTGTTTGGGGTGCAGTGGGTTGAGGTGCCGGTGTCGCCGGGGGCGGATGCTGCGACACACGTGGTGTGGGTGTCCTCAGCTGGTGAGCTGGAATCGCTGCTTAATGCTGGTGAAGCAGCGGGGGTGGTGGTGTTTGACGCCACTGCTGCTCGTGGGGGTGCGCGGGCAGCAGTGTGTGAGGTGTTGGGGGTGGTGCAGGCATTCGTGGCCCACCCGGGGTTGAGTTCATGGCGTCTGGTGGTGCGCACCTGCAATGGCGTAGGTCCGGGGTGTGGTGATCCGGTGGCTGCGGCGGTATGGGGGTTGGTGCGCTCGGCGCAGTCGGAGGAACCCGACCGGATCGTGCTACTCGATACCACCACCGGGACCGAGGACGTGGGTACGGTGGTGGCCTGTGGCGAACCGCAGGTAGTCCTTCGCGGTGATGCGATGTGGGTGCCACGGCTGACCCGCCTTGCCACCGCTACCCCTGTTCAGGACACCGTCGTCGGTGAGACGGTCACGAACGGAACAGTGTTGATCACTGGGGGGACCGGGGTGTTGGGTGGGGTGCTCGCCCGGCACTTGGTCACCCAGCACGGGACACGACGGTTGCTGCTGGTCAGCCGGCAGGGCCCGGATGCCCCCGGGGCCGGCACGTTGGTCGCGGAGTTGACCGAGTTGGGGGCTCACGCGGAGGTCGTCTCGGGTGATGTGGCCGACCGGCACGCCTTGGCTGAGGTGATCACCGCGATCCCCGCTGAGTATCCGCTGACCGGGGTGATCCACACCGCTGGCGTGCTGGACGACGGCGTGCTCGCCACGATGACACCGCAACGGGTGGACACCGTGTTCGGTCCCAAAGTCGAGGGTGCACTCAACCTGCACCACCTTACCCAAGACATGAACCTGGATATGTTCGTGCTGTTCTCCTCTGCCGCCGGTATCTTTGGCACTCCTGGACAAGCCAACTACGCTGCGGCCAACGCCTACCTCGACGGGCTAGCCCACCAACGCCACACCGAAGGACTCCCCGCACTATCACTCGCATGGGGATGGTGGGCGCCGGCCACTGGGTTGACCGAACAACTGACAGAGACCGACCGCAATCGGATGGCCAGTGCAGGTGTGCGACCATTGTCCTCGACCGACGGTATGGCCTTGTTCGACGCGGCGTTGCGGGCGGGTGATCCAGTTGTTCTGCCCGCTCATCTGGATACATCCACTCCACGTGCCGCCAGCTCCGTCCATCCGTTGTTGCGGGGGCTGGTAAGGCTGACCCGGCCAACCGCCACAGCGGGTGTTGCCCCCGACGGGTCCTTGGCGCAACGCTTGGCCGGGCTGGCAGAGGCCGACCGGAGCCGTGTGCTGCTGGGATTGGTGCGCACCGAAGCCGCCTCGGTCCTGGGATATCCCGCGGGCAGCATGATTGATGCAGGTCGTGCGTTCAAGGAAGTAGGGTTCGACTCGTTGACCGCGGTCGAACTGCGCAACCGGTTGGCCGCTGCCGTTGGTGTGCGCCTGCCTGCGACCTTAATTTTCGACTATCCGACTTCCGTGGCACTCGTCGGCCACCTGTGTGATCAGCTCTTCGGCGGGAAACAGGGCTCGGTGGCATCGGTGTTTCCTGTGTCGGTGACTGGTGATCCAGTGGTAGTTGTGGCGGTGGGGTGCCGTTTTCCTGGTGGGGTGAGTTCGCCGGAGGACTTGTGGCGGTTGGTGGCCGATGGGGTGGATGCGGTTTCGGAGTTCCCGGCGGACCGTGGCTGGGATCTGGCGAATTTGTTTGATCCGGATCCTGATCGGGCGGGGAAGTCGTATGTGCACGAGGGTGGGTTTGTGGCTGATGTCGCCGGTTTTGATGCCGGTTTTTTTGGGATTTCGCCGCGTGAGGCGTTGGCGATGGATCCGCAGCAGCGGTTGCTGTTGGAGACATCGTGGGAGGTGTTCGAGCGGGCCGGAATCGACCCGACCTCGGTTCGGGGCAAAGACATCGGCGTATTTACCGGTGTGATGTATCACGACTATCTCGCCCGCTTGGGGGAGGTTTCGGCAGATGTCGAGGGTTACCTCGGCACCGGGAACTCCGGCAGTGTTGTGTCGGGTCGGGTGGCGTATACGTTAGGGTTGGAGGGTCCGGCGATCACGGTGGACACGGCGTGTTCGTCGTCGTTGGTGGCGATTCATCTTGCAGTGCAGTCGTTGCGGCAGGGTGAGTGTTCAATGGCGCTGGCCGGCGGCGTGACGGTGATGGCCACGCCGGGACTGTTCATTGACTTCAGCCGCCAGCGCGGCTTGGCGGTCGATGGACGTTGCAAGGCATTCGCTGACGCAGCCGACGGCACCGGCTTCAGCGACGGTGTTGGGGTGTTGTTGTTGGAGCGGTTGTCGGTTGCTCGAAAATTGGGGCATCCGGTGTTGGCGGTGGTGCGGGGTTGTGCGGTGAATCAGGATGGTGCGTCGAATGGGTTGACTGCGCCGAATGGTCCGTCGCAGCAGCGGGTGATCCGGCAGGCGTTGGTGAATGCGGGGTTGTCTGCTGGTGAG
>JBOHFG010000437.1:0-1204 GCA_050699575.1 Pseudonocardiaceae bacterium | reverse complement strand
CCGCCTGTACATCCTGCCGGCCCTGGGCGAGATGCTGGCGAGCAAGCTTGATGCCGAGCTGCTGGAGCGCCTCTATGCGCGACTGCACCGCTGCCGCGAGCTGTGCACGGGACGACCCCGCGCGGGGCACGTCTGCCGACCGCTGAGCACCAGCACCACCCGCAAGATTCACTACATTATCCGCGGCGCACTCGAACGCGCCGTCCGCTGGCAACACCTCGGCGTGAACAAAGCCGCGATGGCCGAAGCGCCATCACCGAACCACACCGAGCCGGATCCGCCGAGCGCCACGGAAGCCGCCGCGCTGCTCAACGCCGCCTGGGCCGACCCGGAGTGGGGTCTGCTGCTGTGGCTCACGATGATCACTGGATCTCGTCGCGGCGAAGTATCCGCACTGCGGTGGCGCCATGTCGACTTTGACCGATCAATCCTCTGGGTCCACCGCAGCAACGCCCAGACCAAGGCAGGGATCAAGGAGAAGGAAACCAAGACCGGGCAGCGGCGGAAGGTCGCTCGATCCCCACACGCTCGGGTTGCTGAGCCAACATGGGGAACTGTGGGAGCAGCGCTGCTCCGACCTTGGATGTGCACTCGACCCCGACACGTTCGTGTTCTCCCCGGCTCCCGACGGGTCGGCCCCATACGCCCCTAGGTCGCTCACGCAGCGATACCGCCGAATGGCGATCAAGCTCAAGCTACGCAGCACACGCTTTCATTCCCTGCGCCACTACTCGGCGACTGAGCTGGTGGCCGCCGGAGTCGACCTCCGCACCGTCGCCGGCCGGCTGGGACACGGCAGCGGCGGGGCGACCACTCTCAAGGTGTATGCGGCCTGGGTCGACGAAGCCGACCGCCGGGCCGCCACCACAATGGCCAACATTCTCCCTAAGCCGGTTGCCGTGAAGCCTCCGCGCGGACCGTACGAAACTATCGCAACTGCCCTGCGAGAGGAGATCCGGCTCGGCCACCTCAAGCCCGGCGATCAGCTGCCCACCGTCGCGGAACTAGCCGCAGCCCACACCGTGGCGGTCGGCACCGCACACCGCGCAATGACGCTACTGAAGGACGAAGGCCTCATCGAGGTGACCCGTGGCCGCCGCGCCACCGTCGCGGCCAACCCCTCCGCAGCGACCGTCGCCGAGTACGCCCCCGCCGAGGCGTAGACGATTGGTACCTCCCAGCATCGGACTTTTAACCCCCTGCA
>JBOHFG010000436.1:0-7245 GCA_050699575.1 Pseudonocardiaceae bacterium | reverse complement strand
TTGTCGACGTGAGTCTCGCGTTCCGGGAGCCGAGTCAGGCGTCCGGGGGCCTGCTAGCCGCTCTGCCAACGGAGCTGACCGATCGCCGTTCGATCCGGGACTTTCTCGACCGCTCGCAACCGGTGGTACGGACCAGGACCGCGCCCTGACCGACCACCTGACCGCATCCGGGCAGCTGAGTGACCACTAGTGGCGGCAGGCGTTCCAGACGATCCCCCGGCACCTGTTCGTGCCCCGGTTCTGGCGCGACCCCACCACCCTGCTCAACGGCGATGACCCGGCGACAGCAGCCCAGTGGCTACAGGCGGTCTACTCCGACCAGTCACTGACCACCCAAGTACGCGCCCGTACCCGGCACCAACCTGCGGTGGGCCACCAGCTCCTCCACCAAACCCAGCCTCATGGCCCACATGCTCCACACACTGAACATCCACACCGGGCACACCGTGTTGGAGATCAGCACCGGCACCGGCTACAACGCCGCCCTACTCTGCCACCGCCTCGGGGACGCCCAGCTCACCAGCGTCGACATCGATCCCGATCTCATCCAAGATGCCCGCCAGCGGCTCGCCATGCTCGGATACCACCCCACCCTGCTCGCCAGCGACGGGGCCCACGGGGCCCTCGACAACGCTCCCTACGACCGGATCATCGCCACCTGCGCCGTGCCCGCCATCCCACCAGCCTGGATCGACCAACTCGCCCCATCCGGCACCATCGTCACCGACCTCCGCGGCGACCTGGCCAGCAGCATCGCGGTCCTGCACAAAACCCATCCCGACACCGTCACCGGCCGCTTCTCCAGCATCCTCGGGCACTTCATGTGGCTGCGCGCCGACGTCACCAACCCGCTACGCGAAGGCGGGGAATTCGACACGGTCATCGACCACGATGACGCAGACCAGCACGCCACCACACTCGACCCGCGGATTCTCCACGACACCGACTTGCGCTTCGTGCTCCAGCTCACCGACCCCACCCTGCAACACCTGTGGCGAAGCCACCACGACGGCACCGACACCCTGCACCCATCAGCAGAGGACGACTCATGGGCACAAGCCCAACCCCACCACGACCAGACCCTGATCACCCAAGGTGGCCCCCGCCGCATTTGGGCCACCATCGAACACGCCACCGCACTGTGGAACCAGCTCGGCCGGCCGACCCGCGACCGCTTCGGCCTCACCACCACCCGCGCCTACTGGCTCGATCATCCCAGCCACAAACTCGGCGACCTCACCATCCCCGCCTGACCAAGCCCGGTCAGGGGGCTTGAACGCGGGCTGGCGACGCAGTACGCAGCAGCTCACCTGCACGGGGCTATTACACGCGTGTTATCGTTTGTAGGTGGCCACTGCACAGCAGATCGCGGCTGCCGAGCTACGCGATCCCGAGGTACTTCGTGAGCATGAGCGCACCGCGCTCGCGCACGTCGTCGCCATGCGGTTGATTCGTTACCGCACGGACCACGGATTGTCCCAGACCGCCCTGGCCCGACAGCTCGTGATGCACCAGACTGTCATCGCCCGGTTGGAGGCCGGGGCCTACGAACCTTCTCTGGCCACCCTCGCCCGGCTCGCCCGAGGCATCGGCATCGACTTCAGTATCGAGATCACCCCGCAAGCCTTCGGGTTCCGCGACACAGCCTGAGCCGCTGATGCGATGCTCGGCGGCGATCACCCGAATCGCGAGCCGGCTCCCTTCCTCTCGGGGATATTCCTGAAGGCATTCCATCGTCTGACCAGTCTCCGGCGTCCGCTGCGTGATCGAGCGCAGCCAGGTGAGCGCGGACGTCGTCGGCTTCAGGGGACCCCGAAGCCGGTGTAGTACCAGATCCAAGCGCAGAAAAACCACAGAATATGACTGTTGGGGCTGGTGCCGAGAGTCCATGACGCTGGACGCCCGCCGACGCGGTCTTGGGCGCAGGCCGCGTCGAGCCCCGGCCATTGTGAGCAGATGGACGATACCTCGTTCGAGTTCGGCGAACGTGGCCATGATCGTGAAGAAGAACTTGCCCTCCCCGGTCGGGGTGTAGGTGCCGGCGAGGGCCCCGGTCAGGGAGCGTAGGCCGACCTCGCGGTCGTGCAGCTCTTCAGCGAGGGTCAGGATCTCCTTGACCGATCGGCCGAGGCGATCAAACTTCCACACCGCGAGGGTGTCGCCGAACTCGTGGCTACTCCATGGCTGCGGCCAAATCAACTACATCAAATGATGTACTAGTTGACTACATCAGATGACGTATGTCAGACTACGCCATCTGATGTACTTCAACGTTCAGACTACATCAAACTAGGTATGCCAGCTCATGTCTTCAAACCGGGGCACCCGTTGAAGGGGGCAGAGGATCATGTCGACTTCTCACCGGAGCGCGTCGCGCTTCCCCGGGCCACGGCCGGTGTGTCGTGGCCCGGGGGCGCACCGTGGCGGTACTGACCGCGGAGCACGGTGACTGTGCAGCTGACGGTGACTCTGCAGGTGTTGGTGGTGGGCGGGCTGGTCTGCCTCTGGCTGCTACTCAAAGTGGCCCGGGCCATCATGACCTCACTGTCCAAGCTTCGCCAGCCAACCGAGGAGTACCGCAAGCTGAACGAGCAGTGGTCGGGCATTCGCACCGCACGAGGGCAGTGGGGCGAATGCCCGCACTGCGCGAGTCCACTGTCCGGACGGGACGGGTATATCGGAACGACGACTGAGTGCTTGAGCGTCAACAGAAACCGGGCGTCTTGCCCTTACAGGCAGGAACAGGGACGATCCGAGGTGGATGGGACATGATTTTCATGGTTGCTGGCGCAGTTCGGACAGCAGGAATGCTAGCAGCAATGAGGGCAGCGACCAAGAAAAACTTCTGACTATTCATCACCGCAAGGGAAATCGATGAGAATTCCAGGGTGGATACCGAGCGGTGTCCACATGACACCATCAGCAAAACGGGACGCGTTACTGTTTCCAGCACTTTTTGTCTTCAATTTTTTCTTTTTCTCCGCGTGGCTCGAGCTGGCTCACGTGGCGACCAAACCTTCGTTGATCCCGGTGTGGCTCTACGCGCTGGCCGTGCTCGTGCCGCTGGCCTGGCGCGACAAGGCACCGACGATCGTCTTCACTACCCAGTGGATTCTCACTGTAGCCGCATGGCCGATCATGCCTCTTTACGCCCCGGTCATAGGAATCCCCGTTGCGTTGCACGCGGTCGCCGTCCACTGCCACAAGAAGACCACCCTGCGGGCATTACTCGCGTCTACCGTTCCCATTGGGCTCAACGCCACCGTAGCGTTCAGAGTCTGGCATGATCCTGCCATGCAGCTCCAGTCGACCATTCCCAATGCGATAATTCTGGTCATCGTGACCGTTGGAGCGTGGGCGGCGGGCCGCGCAACCCGGGCTAACCAGTTTCATGTCCAACGCCTGGAGAGCGAGCGGGAAACAGTCCGGGATGCGGTGACCGCCGAGCGCAGTAGAATCGCCCGAGAACTCCACGACATTGTCTCCCACGCAGTGACCGCGATCGTCTTACAGGCCGCCGGGGCGGCCCGGGTCGCCCATACCAACTTCGCCCAGGTCATCCAGTCACTGGCAAATATCGAGACCACCGGAAAACAGGCGATGGCTGAGCTACGACGCCTACTCGGGGTACTCGAGGCCGGCGGCCCCAGTGATCACACCGCGGACCTCGGCGAACTCGGGCCGCAACCCGGGCTAACTGATATGCCCAAGCTGCTCACCTCGCTGCGAGACACCGGAATGCCAGTCACCGTCCACTGTGAAGGCATCCCACGCGACCTGGACCCGAGCATCGACCTCGCCGCGTACAGGATTGTTCAGGAAGGTCTGACCAACGTCCTCAAACACGCCGGCATGAACTCCCACCCGCAGCTGCGAATAGTCTGGAAAGCCCACAGCCTGCGCATCCAGATCGACAACGACATCAACGTTGCGCAGGCACACCGCGAGCAGGCGTTCCCCGGCGGTCGCGGCCTGGTGGGCCTGCGCGCGCGGGCCCAAGCAGTCGGTGGGTACATGCACGCAGGACCTCATCACCACGGTGGCTACCAGCTGACCACGACTCTTCCATTGCTGACACCGCCCAGCGGATACTCCTCAACCACCAATAGCCACCTGCACCATGCCTCGAGCTAAAAGCGCAGGATCAATCAAAGGAAGGTATCAGCGTGATCCGAGTCGTGGTAGTCGATGACCAACCGCTGGTCCGAGCCGGCATCGCCATGATTGTCAACGCCGAGGACGACATCGCCGTCGTCGGCGAAGCTGCCGATGGCCAGGAGGCCCTCACCCAGGTCCGCGCCCAGCGACCGGATGTCGTCCTGATGGATGTCCGCATGCCGGGCACCGACGGCATCGCTGCCACCCGCGCCATCATCAATGAGGGTCTGACCACGCAGAACGGCCAGCTCATAGCGGTCATTATCCTCACGGCCTTCCAGATCGATGAGGCCGTTTACGCCGCGCTGCGGGCCGGTGCCTCGGGTTTCCTGCTCAAAGACGCCGCACCCACCGATATCACCGCCGCGATCCGCGCGGTGGCTGCCGGCGATGCCTGGCTGGGCCCGGCGGTCACCCGCCGGCTCATCGACGAATTCAGCGCCCGACCTAATCAGCACACACCCACACCAACGGAGATGGTCCAGCTAACCCTCCGCGAGCGGGAAGTCCTTACCCTGATAGCCCGAGGCCTGCCCAACGCCGATGTCGCCATCAAGCTGTTCATCAGCGAAGCCGCCGTCAAAACACACCTTGCTCGAATGATGATGAAACTCGGGGTTCGGGAGAAAGCCCAAGTAGTGGCCGCCGCCTACCAAACCGGGTTCATCCAGCCCCCGTTCCGGTAACCAGTTGGTGCACCCGCAATGCCACAGCCTGGCCGCTGCGACCAACATCCGGATCGAGACTCTGTCGGCGGGCCCAACACTCGTTCATATTTTATCTAGACCAATCGCCATGCTGCCCCCGTCCTCACAGGCATCGTCAAAGTCGTGGCGTAGTAATCACCTCTTCTTTGATCGCCTGGTCAGACGCCCCGGAGCACCCTCGGCCGCGGTCAGGTCCGGACGAGCGTGATCAGGTGCGCGCACGCGTCACGGTTGGCAGCGCGAGTATTCGACACTTGACCGGTCACACCGCACCGCCGGCATTGTCAGCTCGCCACCACTACCGACGCCATCCAGTGCGATCACCTCGCCTAGCCCCAGTTTCCGGGCTAGTTCGATCTTGATGTCATGAGGACATCTTCCCGGGTGGGCTGACCTGCCATTCTCGGCGTGTCGACTTGATTTCGATCTTGCAATGTCATGTGACCTAAAGTGTGGCGAGCCTGTACAAGAAGGTGATCAACGGGAAGCCGTACTGGTACCTGCGGGAGATGGCGTGGGTGGACGGCAAGCCCAAGATGGTGTCGGAGCGGTACCTGGGATCGGCGGCCGACATCGCCGCGCTGCTGGAGGCCCGGGAGACGGCGATCCTGCCGGAGCGGACCCGGCATCTGGTGTTCGGCGGCCTTGCCGTCGAGTGGGGCATCCTGACCCGGTTGGGCGTGATCGAGACGATCGACGAGGTGGCCGGTTCCCGCAGGACGGATGCCGGTGCCACGGTGGGCACCTGGCGTTGACCGCGCTGAATCGGCTAGTGGATTCCTGCTCGAAACGGGCGTTCGCGGACTGGTGGAAGACCACCGCCGCCGACCAGTTCATCAAGGTCCCCACCTCGGTGCTGGACCACCGCAGGTTCTGGGATGCGATGCACGCCGTCACCCTGGATGAGCTGGCCAACATCGAGCACCGCCTGGCACTGCGCATGATCGAGGTGTTCGATCTGGACATCTCCGCGCTGGCGCTGGACATGACCAACTTCGCCACCTACCTCGACTCCACCAACCCCAAGGCACCCATCGCCCAGCGGGGTAAGGCCAAGCAGAAACGATCCGACCTGCGGCTGGTCGGGTTGGGCCTGGTGGTCACCCGCGATGGCGGGGTGCCGCTGATCTCCCACGCCTACCCCGGCAACCGGCCCGACGTCACCCAGTTCGCCACCATGATCGACCTGCTGGTGGCCCGGTACACCGCGGTGGCCACCGCGGGACCCGAGGGCGCCACGGCCACCGTGACATCAACACCGCAGATGACCGTGGTGTTCGACGCCGGACAGAACTTCAGTCGCCAACTTCGCCCACTTGGCCGCCGCCGGGCTGGCATTCGTCGGCTCAGTGCCGCCCTCAGACTGCCCGGACCTGCTCGCCCGTCCCGCCACCGACCGCAGCACCGTCGACACCGACCGGTTCGACGGCCTGACCGCGCTGGATACCCGCCGCGAGGTCTACGACGCCGACCGCCGCGTGGTGCTCACCCACTCACCCTGCACACTGCGCCCAGTCCCGCGGGTTCGACCAGACCCTGACCAAGGCGGGCGCGACACTGTCCGAGCTGGCTGAGGTGCTGGCCCGGGGCCAGACCCGCCGCCCGAAAGCGAAGGTCGAAGCCGAGATCACCCAGATCACCCGCGATCCCTGGGTCAGACGTGTCATCACCTGGGAACTGACCGGCGACACCCCACCCGAACACCGGCTCACCTGGACCATCGACGACCATGCCCGCACCGACCTGGAAGAAGAAATCTTCGGTAAACGCGTGCTGATCACCGCCCACCCCGACTGGCCCATCACCGAGGTGGTGGCCGCCTACCGCTCCCAATCCGAAGCCGAGTTCTCCTTCCGCCAGCTCAAAGACCCCCACGTGGTGTCCTTCAGCCCGATGCACCACCCGACCGACCACAACATCCGCGTCCACACCTCCACCTGCGTGCTCGCCCTGCAGATCGCCCACCTGATGCGCCGCCACGCCGCCCAGCACGACCTGCACCTCAGCGTCCGCGAACTACTCGACACCCTCGCCGGCATCGAAGAAACCGTGCTGATCTACCCCTCCACCGGCGGACGACCCAAAGCCCGCCGCATGCTCACCGAAACCACACCCACACAAGATCGACTCGCTGAGATCTTCGACCTGACCCGGTGGGCGCCTCGGTCTTAGATCATAGGAAAAGCGAAGATCTGCAACTGCCCTGAGCAGCGGAAACACGAGTCAAGATCACGCGCAGCGATCACCTCACTGGGACTGCGCAAAACGTGCTGTAGAGGTAGATCTCGTTCGCCCGCAAAGCAGTCTCAGTCGTCCGCTATGTGATCGAGCGCGGCCAGGTGGCCGCGGATGTCGTCGGCTGAGGGGATCCCGAGGTCGG
>JBOHFG010000435.1:0-7822 GCA_050699575.1 Pseudonocardiaceae bacterium | reverse complement strand
CTTGAGGGGTTCCGCGGCGATGCGGTGCGAGAAGCCTGCCTGCGCGCCGGCGGAGCGCTCGACAACCCAACCTGGGACCAATACGCCCCCGGCGTCAACTACCAGGACACCTGCGCAAACCGTTAATCCACCAGCACCGGCCACCATTCTCACCCTGGTGGCCGGTGCTGCGCAGCTCGCCGTCACGAAGGCCAGCTCCTGCTGCTGCGTCCAGCAGAGTCCGGTACGCAGCTCGCATCACCAGGGGCGCTCGGAGTCGGTGGTCACGACCGACAATCAAATGATCAACTGAAGCTACGTGGCATTGACCCCATACTCTCCCAACCATTCATCAAGCGCCCGAACAGCGGCAGTATCCTGCCAGGTCTGCATTCCAGCGCGGGCCTGAACCAGCCGGTCGATCAGCCGGGCGGAACTGTTGGCTGCCGCCATCGCTGCGGCATCGCCGAGCAGCCGCGCCGCTTCGTCGATCTCAGTGCACTGCACATACGCCTCACTCAAGTCGATGATCGTCATCGCCACATCTCGGGGGAATGATCGGTCCAGGGTCTCGAGGGACTGCTGCACATAGAAAACAGCACGGTCAGCCTCTCCTAGTTTGAGGTGGCATTGACCGCGAATCGAGATGAGGCCCGCTTCGGTAAAGGGGATATAGGTCGGGGCGTGGTCATCGGCGCTGGTGAGCACGGTGTGGGCGGTGTCAAGGGCGTTCAAGCAGGCGTCGCGTTGCCCGTCGACGGCATAGGCCCGCGCGGCCACGTCAGCGGTGTAGGCGCGTAACCGGAGGTCACCGGTGAGCTCGGCCCAGTACCTGGCTGCGACGGCATGATCGATGCCGATGCGCGGTGTGCCCTGCCAGGTCGCCAGGCGGCTCATCTCGCACAACACGAACGCGCCCAGCCCGGCGTTCTCGGCCTCGTGCGCCAGCGCGCGGGCGTCCTCGTAGTAGTACCCGGCGTGGTCGACCTGCTGGAGGTCGAACGACAACCAGCCGGCCAGCCGCGAGGCCTCGCTCAGGGCAGAAAGCATCCGAGGCCGCAAAGCGGCCGGGCAGTTGGGCAGCAACGCGCGGGCCAGGTCACGCTGGGCTAGAACGGTGCTCAGGACGGCTTGCGGACCCAGCGCGTCATCCTGCTGCCGACAGTGCCACAGCACCGCCTCGAGGTGCTCGATGGTCTGCGCATCGACCCGGCCGGGTGCACGGAGCACCGACGCCATTCGTGCATGGTCATCACCGTTGAGGGCCGGCAACACCGACGCCGCGCTCGCCATCCAAGCAGCCACGACCCGCAGCGCGTCGCGACGGTCCATGGTGTGCGCCCAACTCAGGAGAGACTGAACAAGTTGATGGTACGCCTGGTCACGGTCACGGGGCGGGCAGCGCCCCTCACAACCAGCCAACGTCAGTGATCCGAAGTATTGCAGGCGCAAGGCGACAAGATGGTCGGGAAGCGCAAACCCAGCCACCATCGCCCCCACTGCGGAATCGTCCGGCACCACCAGCTCGACCTCACGTTGAGGCATCGCCAGTGCTGGTGTCTGCGGACTGCCCGTCGTATCACGATGCCGAAAATCAGGCAGATCAACAAGCAAATCACTGACCGCGCACTCATACAGCTCTGCCAGTTTGCTGAGATTGTCAAAGGAGGGAGCATGCCCGGTAGCACTCGGCCACATCTCCCAATACGAAAACATCTTGAACGTCTTCAGCTCATCAGGCCAACGCTGGTTCCACTCATCCGCGGCCTGGCGCTGACTCCACCCATGGGCATAGCGAAACGCGACCCGGGCATTGAACCGATAGCGCAGCCGCAGCGCCTCAGCGACCTCCACCCAGGACTTGCCTACAGCCCGCAACGAACCCACCAGCTGCTCACGCTGTTGCTTCCGACTGCACAACTCCCCCATAGCACTTCCCTGAACGTCCGTGCGGCCTTGCTCCATACGTGGCTTTCACCGCTGGCAACTGGAAACCACCCCAGCCCGCGGTCGGTGCCCCAGCCGGTCGATCACGCTCTCTTTCCGCGTGTGACCTCACAGCACCGGCCGGGCACCCCCCCCCGGACCGCGCGCTGCTCCGGGATGGACCTGCCCCGGTCCTGGGTGCCTTCCAGGCAGAACGAGACGAGAGGCGGCTTGCCAACGTGCAACACGGGGACAACCAGCCAAACCGCAGCGTCGCGTGATTCCGCAGCAAAGACGACACAGGCACGACCAACCACCAATACCTTCGGTTGGTTACCGCAATGACGACGTCAGCGCCACCCCGCTCGGCAGCTCGTCGATACTGCCCCGGGTACGTCGCGCGGTAGGCCCCGGTGATCGCGTCACGGAGCGCAGACTAACACGATTCGTGTCATAAATGGTGTCACGCGAGCCATTCATGATCACTACATCAGTGCGTTTTCCCTGGTAAAACCGGAGCCGACGCGGAGCCTCGAACCCCGAACCTATGCTGTCCATATCCAGGTGACGGGCAGGTCGTTATCGAACCGTTGACACACGTAGTGTGTCCAGGAAGTGTGGTACACGTCCGCAAGGGTCCATCAGAGGGGCACTGTGGCCAGGCCGAAGCATCCCGATAAGGATCGTGAGGCGTTGCTTCGATCGCTGGAGTTAGCAGGCTGGAGGATCGAGAAGGCCCGGAAGTACTTCAAGGGATATTGCCCGTGCGGTGACCACAAGAAGACGATCCATCTCACACCCTCAGACCCTTCCTACCGACGCGATGATGGACGCTCTAGTCGTCGAGCCGAATCTGATCGACGCGGATGTCGGCGCGGATCTGAGGTACGGCTGGACGGATGTGTGCACCGTGGTCGGAGGCGAGGACGAAGCTAGCGCGCTACGTACGGCGCTCGTGGCTATCCCCTCCGCTGCACACAACGCCGGTGCGGCTAGACCAGGATGGGAAGCAGACCTCGACAAGGTCATAGTGACCGTGAGGCCCGTCGAGCTCGATTTCGATGACGACTACGAAGTACCCACCCAGTCGACGGTTGAACCGGTGGACCGTTATGCGGCCCAAGACGCAGGTTCCTGACGATCAAGTTCCGACTGCACCACCACTTGAAGAGAAACGACACCCTGCAGGGCGCGTTGCGGGCGAGCCAGTCGATCAGCTTGCGTGTCGCGTCGCGCTCACCGAGCGCTGTGCCGCGCGGCGGGGCCGCCATTGGACACCATCCTTGCTGCTCAGAGCCGGCGCGGGGACTCGACCTCCGAACCTACCGCTTCCAAGACGCCAAATCTGTGTTGACCATGGCTTCTACCAGCTACTTCAGTGTCATCCCCGGCTGCTTTGATCGTCACAGTGGCTGCGGAGGACGTGAGTTCGCGTCACACGTGGTGTCATGCCGCTGAGCCAGGCGTGCGCGGCCATCGACAGGGCGATGTGGGCGTACCAACACCCACAGTCCCGGCCCGGGTTAAAGGGTACCAGAGCGGGCTTCGACATTGAAAAAGAATACGGCAGTTCACGATGAATAGACCCCGGGCGAGGCGTTAGCTAGGGCTCCTTGGACTTCAGGTCAGTCAAATGTAACGGGTTGCGCAGCGCCCGCACTCGGCGGTTTTCCGGGTCGCGGAAGCTCCAGGTCTCGCCATTGTTGACCACGTGACCGGGATGCCCCTTCAGCTCGACCAGGTACAAGCCACCGGGCACCGCGATGAACACGTCACATTCGTTGATCCGGCCGGACGCGGCAGTGAAGGAGAGAGTTGCCCATGCCCGGTAAGGTTCAGCCTTGGGCATCACGCCCTTGATGTGGTCCAGCCCGTCTTGTTCCCAGTCATACTCGGACGGGCGCTCCTGAAACCAACGCTTCAGCGCAGGCAACGGCCCAGGCTGGGGCACCCTGGGCCTACCAGCTAGCGCCACTCTGCACCCTCCCAGCTATCTGATCGGCCCAAACCTGCCGTTGGGACCCTACCGGGGCATCCCTGTCGAACAAGCAGCCGTTACCACCTGGCCGGGCGTCGTCGACAATCGGCGACTGGGTGCAATCCTGGCCACGGTGGTAGCCAGCCGATCAGCCAGCTCGCAAGCGTGGTGACCGTGACATGGTGGGTGGGCTCCACGGCGTCCCAGCCGAGCAACGCCGCGCCATGCGGACGGGCCACCCAGCACGGACCTCCGCGTAGAACTCCCTGGACAGCTGGGCGGCTGGCATGAACGACGGCTCGAGCATTGCACCACGCCAGGGGTGCACAGCACAGCTTGTCCAGGCTGCTGTTCTCATAGAGTGCTAGAGACAGCGCCGTCATCCGGGGGCTGCACCGCGGTGCGGGTGACGCTGGTTCACTGCTGATGTGCACGAGACGCTGGGTGACCTGGCCACGCTGCAACACCTTCTCGACCGCAGCTACGCGGCTGCCGGGCCGCACCTTCTCAGCATCGTCACTCCGGAGCGGCGTCTGAGTGCCGGCCAAGTTGCCGACCGTCTGACCGGTATGCGCCCGCTAGCCTTGGCGACCGTCACCGCCGATGGGCGACCAATCGTCGGACCGGTTGACGGCATCTTCTTTCGCGGTGCTTTCCACTTCGGCTCGTCACCGGATTCGGTACGCTTTCGCCACATCAGGAATCGACCGCAGGTCAGCGCGACCCACCTGCCCGGAGAGGAGCTCGCGGTCACCGTCCACGGTCGCGCCCACCTCATCGACATCCACAGCCACGCGGGAGCGGAACTCCGGCAAACCCTGCTCGAGGTCTACATCCCCCGCTACGGATCACAATGGGAAGAATTCCTTGACTCCGGCCCAGTCTATGCCCGCATCGACGCCGATCGGATGTTCACGTTCCACACGACACCCAACAGCGACTGAGCCGACGGTGTCCGCTGTGCGTAGTCCGGCCGGCCAGGATGTGTCCGAGGTCGACGTCGTAGAACACCGGCGCGTGTCGCCATCAATTATTTGTCTCGCGACATCGGCCTCTTGTCACGCATGCGTCCGACGTATGCTGCTCACGCGAACAGACTGGCCGACTCGTGTGACATCCTGCAGTGCAAGACCTGTCACCAAACCCGCGAAGTGCCTAGCGTCAGCCGATGCCTGTCCGATGCTGGTTGGCCCGTTGCTCTCGATGTACGCTACCGCCTGATCAACCCACCCAGCTTCTAATAGTGAGTCGGCCAGCGGGCTCGCGCCGTCAACGAGCAGAGACCGCACTCCACCGTTAGCCAGCAATGCGAGCAACTCGCTCGACTCCTCCGGGCTCTCGGAGACAATCTTGAAAACATCCCGCCCGTGCCCGCTCAATACGCCTTCTTCGATCCGACCGCTAGCCAAAAGGACGGCATCGTGGTTGAACCTGAGATCGAGCGCGTCCATCACGGCTTCAGGTGCCGAGGACCGGCCTGCGGTAGGCAGCCCACCCAGTGATCCTTCCCCATCCACGGTATAGCCCAATGTCACAAAGAGACGCTTATGCTCGAGTGCAGTCAACCACGGGCCGAGGACCAGCCGGGCCTCATCATCGAGAACACACACCTCAACATCCACACCCGCGCCGCGTAACGCCGCGGCACCACCTTCACCGCGTGAGGTTGGATCAATGACGGAGATGACGACTCGGGCAATACCAGCGTCAATCAGTGCCTGACGGCACGGCGGTGTGCGGCCATCATGGTTGCACGGCTCCAGCGTTACGACTGCACTGCCGTCACGAGCACGTCCACCAGCAGCCGCGAGCGCTTGGGTTTCGGCGTGCGGCTCACCCTTGTGTTCGTGGTATCCCTCACCCACAATCTGCCCGTTTACATCGAGGATCACGCAACCGACCGGCGGGTTAGGGCTGGTCGTGCCCAGTCCAAAAGCGGAAAGCACGATGGCTCGCCGCATAGCGGCACGTTCACGAGCTGAGGCCATGTGCCTACCCCACCGAAGCCAGCTCATCGAGCAGCCGCGCCACCGAGGGCAGCTTGGCGTGGGATCGCAGTAAGCCACCGACCGCTCGAATCCGTTGCATCGTCCGGCCTGAGCCACACCCACGGGCAATGCCGAGCGCCTCACGGATCACGCTCGTAGCGTGTTCAAGTTCGTTGGTGGCCACGAGCGCGCTACCGAACTGCGCCAGCCTGTAACCGCGATCCCGGTGATAGGCAGCCGGTAGGTCAGCCAGCGCTGTCTCATAGGCCGCTACAGCTCGCCCCGGACAACCCAGTCTTAGCCAGCAGTCAGCCCGTTGTAGCTCGATGTAGGTAGTCGTGCAGAACGCACCATGCCCGCTGCGGGCATCCCCGTGCCGATCGGGCTCTGACTCGGCCCATTGCAGCGCCTCATCGAGTTTACGATGACAGGCGGCCTCATCCCCATCCAGCGCCAAACCGCAGGCTTCCTGCTGTTCGAGAGCGGCCCGCATTTGGTGGGGCAAGGGTCCACCGGTGCGCTGGGCCGCCTGTACCAATCCGATAGACCAAGCCGCGTCTCCGTCACAGAATGCCTGCTGACTACGCCGAAACAGCGCCCACACCACCAGTCGCTGATCATTCCCAGCATGGGCCCACTCCAGTGCGCGATTCGCCCACAATGGCGCCAGTTGGTCGTCAGCATCCTCATGCAGCCAGGAGGCCGATTCGGCATACTGAGCCCCGAGCGATAACAGTGGGGCACGAACCCCGTCACTCGCATCCCGGAGCAACACCTCAATGAGCTCAATCTGCTCATGCACAAGGCGCAGCGTATGGGCCGGACCAAATAGATTGTCGGCTCGAACCAGCAGATGCCACTGCTCTCCGAGATAAGCGATAGTCTCTTCAGTCGGAGCAGTGAGCAGTGCCGCAGGATTCGGCCGGTTAGGTATCACGTGCGGCGGGAGTTTGTCAACACACGTCGCACCGGTAACGGGTTTAGCACCGTCATCCTTGGACCGAGTATTGGAACCGTCACCGATCAACTCCCGAAGCTGCTCCGGCGACTGACCCAAAAGCCGAGCCAACTGCGGCCAGAGGTACGGCAGCGGAGCATGATTACCAGCCTCCCATCGAACCACCGTCGACCGGTCGACATGCAGCTCCGCAGCCAAACCCTCCTGCGTGTAACCCGCCGCCTTGCGCGCACCGACCAACGCCGCCCGGCGCACAACAACCACTCGCTACCTCCCGTAGCTCTCGCTCGTGACACCGTATCAGGATCACCACCGAGTCCTTCAGGTCAACGGCCCCGGGTCCGGGAGCGATGGTCTCGATCAAGTCGTGCCTGCACTTGCTCACCGAGTCAAGCCCGGCATAGACGCGGATCCGCAGCGCTCCACTCGGGAGCTCGTCGATGCTGCCCCGGGTCCGTCACGCAGTAAGCCCCGGTGATCGCATCACGGAGCGCAAGATAACAGGATTCGTGTCATGAATGGTTTCACGCAGACTTTTCATAATCACTAAATGGATGTGTTTCCCCTGGTCAACCGAGGCGCCTCATCTGTGTTGACCAGGGTTTATACCAGGTATTTCAATGTTCATAGTGATCGTTCTGGTCGCCACGGCGGCACAGTTGGACGTGAGTTTGCGTCACAAGTCGTGTCACGTGGCCGGAAATCGTGGTCCGCGTCTCCCGGGGCCGACCCTGCTCGCCGGGGCCAGCCAGCGCCGTCGATCGTTGTGTTTTTGGTGTTTACACCACACACTGGATGCCATGAATAGCCAGCCGCAAGGGGTGAGACAGCAGCTGCTGTCCACCGGCGAGGCCGCACGCCTGCTGGGGTCCTCGCGGCAGCACGTGGTGGACATGTGCACCCGAGGCGAACTCCCGTTCCTGTGGATCGGGCAGCACCGACGCATAGAACGCTCAGACATCGACCGGCTTCGAGAACGCGAGTCCCCCGAGC
>JBOHFG010000434.1:0-3082 GCA_050699575.1 Pseudonocardiaceae bacterium | reverse complement strand
CCAGGGCGCTGAGCGCGTGATGGACCAGCAGCCACGCCCAGATCTCCTGGTAGACCAGCTCCGGTAGCCGCGAGCGCAGGAGCTTCCCCGGCCCGCGCAGAGGGGTCTTGAGCTGGTCGTTGCCGGTCTCTTCCTCCCATCGCTGGTGATAGGCCACGGCGAGCTCGTCGGCGCCGGCGTGGGCCGGGTCGAGGATCGTGGACAGCGCCACGATCAGCTCACCAGTGCCGTTGCCCTCACGGTCCGAGACGTCGTACTCCACGACCCGAACCAGATGCGCCTCGGTGGGGTCAAGTTCGGCGTCGCCGCCGTGGGCGAGCTCCTCGGCGGTGCCCAGGATCACTGCCCGTCGCCGCGCCCCGCGGATCACCGGGTTGATCAGCACCGAGAGGTAGCTGCCGTCGGGCAGAACCCGCACCACGGGCAGCCACAGCTGGGTCGGGGCCCGCCACAACAGCGCCACCCCCTACCTGGCGGCCAGGCCCCAGGCATCAAAGCTGTAAAAGTTGCGGTCCGCGGTAAGCAGCTCATCGCGGCGCAGCCGCGGGTAGAACCGGTTGGCCAGGGTCTTCTCCCCGACCGACCACCCACCGACCTCGGCGGCCACAAACGCGCGCGTGCCGCACTCGACCAACACCACCACCCGCGCCTTGAGAAACGCCGAACGATTGTCCCCGGACCCGGCATAACCGAACTCCGCGACGTTCTTCCCCTGTCGGGCACGTCGACCTCAAACCCGTCAACCGCCAGCAACCACCACCCCCGCAACCACGCCCCCCGCGTCGAGGAGTTCGCCACCGGCCCCACGACCCGCTCGAACACCTCAGCCAACACCTTAGGGCCCAACCGCTTACAGACCTGGGTGATCCCACCCACGGTCGGCACCGACCATCCCACGTCCCCACAGTTCTACGCCGACAACGACCCGGTGACCACGGTCGCGACCTCGATGTAGTCATCATCAGCGAACCGGCACAACACCATCATCAGATACGCCATCACGTACGCCGAGAGCTTCCCACCCCAGCGCTTGCCCCCAACCCCACAGGCCACCACCGCAGCGTCCACCACATCCCGGGACACCGCCGTGACTAACACCCCCAACAACACCTGATCCGGCCGCACCACCACACCCTCGCCCATGATCGACAACCGAGTCACCACACCCAGTCAACATCACGACACCACGCCGAGCCGAGAAAGAAACAGCAGACCAATACCACGATCAAACCAAGCTACGTGGCATTGACTACACGCCGCGCTGCGTCGCCCTGACCGATTCACCCCCGATGTGATCCTCACCAGTACCACGGTCGGCAAGGATGGTCTGGCCGCGTTTGCCCAGCAGATCGGCCTTGAACGCACCGCAGAGGACGTGGTCCGTTGCTACACCGGGTCCGGTGATATGTCGATGCGCCCGGCGCCGTTCACCTACCGAACCGGAGTGCCGGTCGCCTACTTCGCATTCGACCGGAAGTACGGCGAGGTGGAGTTCGTCGATGTACCGGTGGTCCAGGAGACGACCACACTGCGGTTTCTCAGCCCGGTCCCGGTCAAACCGACCGCCGTCGGCATGGCGCTCTTGCGCGTCAGCAGCGAGCCGTTCGATGCGCTGCCGAAACTCGATTGTGTAGCGAAGCTCGTCGATGACAACGCAACCTGGCACGACCAGGCCATCCAGCTGGCCGCGCCCCTGTACCGCGACTACAGGCTTGAGCTTCGCGTTCCGAGGCTGGCTGCCGCGTGCGAGGCTGTACTGGCCGAGCGCACCCGCTCTCATGCGACCTCGCACAAGGGTGCGATCGGCATGGGCCTGCTTGACGAGAGCGCGACCGACGCTCTGGGCGAGGCCAATGTCTATGAGGCGATCCGCCAGCTGACGACTCCCCGCAGCGACGCGGTCGCCCGGAAGTTGCAGACTCTGTTCGGCAAGGACCAGCCGCTCACCGAAGAGCAGAAGGAATTCGCGGACCAGTTCGTTGGCCGCGGCGAGCAGGTCTACCGCAGTGCATCCCGGTTGGGCCACGGCAGTGAACAAGCAGCCTTGACCGCCCTGGAGCGGCTCGTCGGCGTCAGCTGGGCCGAACGCGGCCTGGAGACCGCGTGCACCAGCTGCGGGCTCAAGCGCTTCGCGCCCTTCTCCGCAGACCTCGCCCGCAGTTCGGGACTTTGTCCTGTCTGTGGCATGACAGCGGACTACACCAAGACCGAACAAGCGCTGACGGTCCACTACCGGCTCGACGGACGTGTCGACCACGCCAACGATCAAGGTGTCGTGGTGCACCTAATGGTGATCGGCGCATTGGAACAACGCTATGCGCAAACCTGGCTAGTCCCCGGAGTGGATCTCGTTTTCCGCAACGGGGTGAATCGCGAGGTCGACGTGCTTGGTCTCTGCGACGCCATGTTGGTCAGTGCGGAGGTAAAGATGTCCGGCGACCGGTTCACCAATGATCAAGTCGAGAAGGACATCGACACGGCCACCAGGCTGGGCACCCAGCTGCATGTAATGGCAGCCACCACTCCCATCCCCCACCATGCCAAAGACCTCGCCACAACTCCGCTGCCTGGACAGTGGGCTATACTTCCTCGATTTCCACCGCGGTATGGGTGAGCGATCCGGTCAATTCAGCGATCAAGAACGCCGACGGAGCCGACATCTTCGGACGAGGCCTGCCCGGAGAGATCTGGCAGCGATTTATTAATTCGTACCTGCAAAACACCCGCATGGAGATGTTCCCTCCATTTAAGCTGATCGGCCCGCCTCCACGGAATACCCGATCCCCCGCGTGGCGCACCCATGAACGGCGCAACACCGATCCTTTCGCACCGCCACAACGTGATCTCCGGGACACTGATCCCTTCGCACCACCACAACCCGATTTCCAGAACAGCGAACCCACGCCGGAAGAGCCCCCAACGAGGCCCGCCAGACCGCAGCGCAGTAATTGCTACCCATTCTGCCAGAACCCGGCCCCGGACAACGAGGACTTGGGCCGCTGACTTATGAAACGGCCTCGGCATGAGTGGACACCATCCCCCGGCGAGCCGGATGCGACGCGGCTCAACTTCCGTAGCGCGA
>JBOHFG010000433.1:0-2127 GCA_050699575.1 Pseudonocardiaceae bacterium | reverse complement strand
TATATGCTGCTGCTGGCGCTTATCACCATCCCGATGGGGTTCATGCTGCTGCGGCTGGTGGTCTCGGGCCTGGTCGCGGTGATCGGTTTCTTGCTGATGCTCGTGATCGGCCTGGTGTTTCTGGCGTTCTGGCCGATCCCGGGGTGGTTCCGGCAGATGGGCACCCGGTATTGGGTGTACACCCTGGGCCTGCAGTTGCAGGTGCTGTTCATCACGGTCGTCATTTCCGGTGTGATGGTCGTCTCGGCGATCATTACCACGCAGGCGGGGAAGTACGGGTTTTTCATTGTCGCCTTGCTGAACCTCGGGTTGTTCGTGGCGGCCGCGAAGGCACGGTCGTGGCTGGAGATGCTGACCACCTCCGGGGGAGCGGGGTCGATGGGTTTCGCGACCGCGCTGCTGGCCCGCTCGGCGGCGCGGGCCGTGGTGGGGGGTGTGGCCGGGCTGGCCGGTGCGGGCCTGGGCCTGGCCGGGGCCGGTCTGCGCGGCGCGGGCCAGGCGGTGAACCGCGGGCCTGGCTGGGGCAATCAGCCGGGTGCCACCAGCTCGCGGTGGGGTACCCACACCGGCACGGTGCCGCGGATGGCCGGTCTCGATCCGGGGGGCCCGGTTCAGGCCGCGGCGTGGCGGGTGCGCCAGCCGGGCACCGAGCCCGCGCTCCCCGGGTCGCGGCCAGCGCTGCCCTCGGGTAGCTCCGGGTCCGGCGCGGTGGTGGTGTCGGGCGGGGCCCGGCGTGGTGGGCCGGCGCCGGTGCGCGCCCAGGGCACCCGGGCGGGCGCGGCGTCGTCGAGGCCCGGGGTGGTCGACGGCACGGTGGCGAGGAACGTCGCCGCCTCGCAAGCCAAGACCGGTGCGAGAGGCCGGGTGTGGGTGGACAAGAAGGGCTCGGGGCTGTCCTCGCTGGACCAGACACCGGCGGCACGCCGCAAGGACGGCGTCCACCAGATCACGACGGTGCCCCGGCGTCCCCGCCGGGCCGGTCGCCAGGGGGGAGTGGCTGGTGAGTGAGGGCGACGAAATTCCTGCTCCGCCGCGGTGGTACGGCTCCGATCCCCATCACCCGCCGAGTGGGTCCTCGCCGCGACCTCCGGCCGGGGACAGGGACCACGGTGCGGCCCAGCCACCTGAGGAGCTGGTCGGGGGCGTTCCCCCAGTGGAGGAGCCCGGCGGGTCCGCGTTGGGCCCGGATGCCTCGGTGGGGGAGGTGGCCCGCGCGGCCCGCGCGGCGTTCGTGGGCCGTGACCTCATCAGGGCCAGGCCGGGCCTGTGGCCTTTCGGCCCGCGGGCCCGTGCCCGCCAGGAGCGCAACCGGGAGATCGCTGAGGAAGCACGCCGGCGGCGGGGCCAGTTCCGGGCGGCATTCGAGTCCGGGGCGGCACCAGTGACTGGGCGGCCGGTGCGGTGGCGGCCGGTGGAGCGGCGCGCGAACGCCGTGGTGATCGCCTCGCTGGCCGGGGTCGTGCTGGGGGTGTTCGTGCTGTCGGTGTGGTTCAGCGGCCGGGCCCCGGCCCAGCAGCCCGCCCCGGCCGCTGCCGGGATTGCGGTGACCTCACGTTCCTCAGCACCGCCGGGCGTGGCCGAGCCGGTGCCGGGCGCGGGGGTGTCGCTGCCGGGATTGCCGCCGATTCCCCCTGGTGGGGTCGCGCCGATCAGGCCACCGGTGAGCACCACGGTCAACCCGGCCTTGGTGCGGCTCGCCGCCCCGCCGGTGGGTGAGGTGACCGCCGCGGAGCTGGGCTCGCCTGAGGGCGCGGTCGCGGCGTGGTTGGCGCGGTGGTGCCCGTACTCGCACACCGAGCCGTTCGGTGCCGCTGAGCGGCGGGCCCGCTCGGCCATGACCGCAGCGGGGTGGGCCGTGTTCGACCCGGGAGGCAATGACCGGGCCCAGCGGAGCTGGCAGACGATCGTGGCCGAGGCCCAGACCGCGCGGTGTTCGGCGCCCACGGCGCTGGTCTCCCCGGAGGCGCCGCGCTCGCAGGCCTCGGCGATCGTGATCGGCCAGATCCAGCGGGTGATCACCGCGGGTGACGGTGCCCGCTGGGTGGACACGCTCACCGGGACGCGGATCGTGCTGCGCGGTGCTGATGGCCTGTGGCGGGTCGACACCGCCACCACCGGCGGGTGAGC
>JBOHFG010000432.1:0-1749 GCA_050699575.1 Pseudonocardiaceae bacterium | reverse complement strand
CTCGACCAAGCCACCCTCGACCACCTCACCGGCAACGCCCACCACATCGACGACATCTACCCCCTCACCCCCATGCAAGCCGGGATGGTCTTCCACACCGTGGCCGACACCGCATCAGGGGCGTATCTCGATCAGGTGTGCCTGCGACTGTCGGGAGTGTCAGACCCACACGCGTTGGGAGTGGCCTGGCAACGGGTGGTCGACCGGACACCGGTGCTGCGCAGCAGCATGGTCTGGGATGCCACCGGTGTCACCGAACCCCTCCAAATAGTCCACCGCCACGTCACGGTGCCGGTCACCCACCAGGACTGGCGTGGTCTTGCGGAGGGGGAGATAACCCACCGACAACACCAGTTGGTGGCCACCGACCGCGCGGCCGGGATGGACCTGGGTGTGGCGCCCTTGCTGCGGGTCACGATCGCCCGGTTAGCGGAGGATGAGGCCCTGCTGGTGTGGGCGTTTCACCATGTGGTGTTAGACGGATGGAGCCTGGCTCAGGTTCTGGGTGAGGTATGTGAGCAGTACGCGGCATCGGTGACGAACCGGCGACCCGAGTTGGTGGCTCGCCGCCCGTTCCGGGATTACCTGCAATGGTTGTCCACCCAGGACCACGACCAAGCCCAGGAATATTGGCAACGGGTGCTGTCCGGAGTCACCTCACCCACCCCACTACCATATGACCGGACACCACTCCAAGCGCACCACACAGAATCATCGCGCAACGTGAGCGTAACGCTCACCGAGGACGAGTCCACTCGGGTACGGGCATTCGCCCAACACCATGGGCTGACCGTCAACACCGTCATCCAAGGCACCTGGGCCCTCGTCCTCTCACGCTTCAGCGCTGTACACGACGTGATGTTCGGGACCACTGTGTCCGGGCGTCCACCAGAACTCTCCGGTGTCGAGTCGATGGTCGGGTTGTTCATCAATACTATCCCGACCCGGGTCACCATCCGCGATGACCACACTGTGGTGCCCTGGCTACGAGAACTACAAACCACACAGATCGAAACCCGCCGGTTCGACTTCGTGTCACTGACCCAACTCCAGTCCTGGAGCGACCTCAACCCCGGGACTAACCTGTTCAACAGTGCGGTAGTATTCGAGAATTACCCGGTTGACCAGGCGTTGATCGCTCAGTCCGGTTTGCGGATACAGCACATCGACGCGGTGGACACCACCAACTTCGCGCTCACCCTCTGTGCTTACCTCCATGAAAGACTCGGCTTTAAACTCGCCTACGACCCCCATTTGTTCGATGCCGTAACAATCGAACGGATGGCGCAGCAACTGGAAATGCTGCTCCACGCGATCACAACCAACACCCACACCACAGTCGGCGCGCTACCCATGATGACCGGTGCGCAGGCCCAGCAGGTGCTGGTGGAATGGAATGCCACCGATCGTGCGGTTCCCGCGGCGACGTTGCCGGAGTTGTTCCAGGCGCAGGTGGTGCGGGCCCCCGACGCCACGGCGGTGGTGTTCGAGGGTGGTGAGCTGTCGTATGCGGAGTTGGATACGCGGGCGAATCGGCTGGCGCACAAGCTGATCGCTGGTGGGGTGGGCCCGGAGAGCTGTGTCGCGGTGGCGGTGGCGCGGTCGGTGGAGTTAGTCGTCGCGTTGTGGGCGGTACTCAAGGCGGGAGCGGCGTATCTGCCGGTGGACCCGGATCTACCCGAAGCGCGGGTCGCGTTCATGCTCGACGACGCCGATCCCGTGATGGTGCTCGACGACCCGCTGGCCGTG
>JBOHFG010000431.1:0-4595 GCA_050699575.1 Pseudonocardiaceae bacterium | reverse complement strand
GGTCTTCAACAGCTCTCGTGTCGAACTCGGCGACCGGAGAGCTGATCACCAACTACGAGATCGACAGGACATGCCCCACGTGACTCACAAACTCAGGTAACTTGCGTCCGGCCTAGGGTGGAACACGATGAGGACGCAACCCCGGATCGTGTCGCTGCTCCCGCCCACGATCAAGATCGACCACGCGGTGCGCTCACAGCTCGGCGGGTATGGCCCCATCTACGACCACCCCGGTGTAGCCGGCCCGCCCGGGCAGCAGCACTCCGTGCGGGTGCCACCCAAGCTCATGCGCACCTCATGAACTTGACACCACAGCCGGACCAGCTGCTGCGTCACCACGGCGACGCCGACGCCGTACCGGGGATGCTCGACTTCGCGGTGAACGTGCACGGCAGCGGCCCTCCGGAGTGGTTGCACAAGCGGCTGGTCACGGCGGTGAGTGGGCTCGGCCGCTATCCCTCTGCCGCGCAGGACGCCGCTGCCCGCGCCGCGGTGGCCGCCCGGCACAGCCGGGATCCTGCCGAGGTGCTGGTGCTCAGCGGCGTCGCGGAGGGTTTCGCCTTGCTGCCCGCGCTAGCGCCCCGGTCAGCCGTGGTGGTGCACCCGTCGTTCACCGAACCCGAGGTGGCGCTGCGCCGTGCGGGACTCGCCGTCAGACGGGTGCTCACCGACGCCGCGCACCGGCTGAGGCCAGAGCGGATCCCCGCCGAGGCTGACCTCGTCGTGCTCGGCAATCCCACCAACCCGACGTCCGTCCTGCATCCTGCTGAGGTGCTGCTCGGGCTGGCTCGGCCCGGGCGGGTGCTCGTGGTGGACGAGGCCTTCGCCGACGCGCAGCCCGGTGAACAAGAATCGCTGGCAGCCGATCGTGACACGCCCGGCCTGCTGGTGTTCCGCAGTCTCACCAAGACCTGGGCCCTGCCGGGACTGCGGGCCGGCTACGCCCTGGGGTCACCCGATCTGCTCGCCCGGCTGGCCGCGCCGCGCCCGCCCTGGCCGGTCAGCACGCTGGTGCTGGAGGCGGTGCGGGCGTGCAGCTCCCCGGCCGCGGTCGCCGAGGCCGCTGCGGCGGCGGTACAGACCGTGCGGCATCGTGAGTGGATGATCCATCAGCTGGCCGGCCTGCCCGGCGTCACGGTCCATCAGCCGGCCGCGGCACCATTCCTGCTGCTGCGGGTGCCAGGCGGGGAGCGGGTGCGGGCCGCGCTGGCCGGCGCCGGGATCGCGGTGCGGCGGGCGGACACGTTCCCCGGGCTCACCCCCGACCACCTGCGGGTCGCGGTACGGCCCCCCGAAATCGCCGCTGTGCTCGTCGACGAGTTGTGGACGGCGCTTGGGAAAGCGATTCCCGCGGAGACGGCGTGGTGACCGCGACAGTGCGGGACGTGGTCGCCACGCTGGAGGACGCCTACCCTCCGGCGCTGGCCGCGAGCTGGGACGCGGTGGGGCTGGTCTGTGGTGACCCGGGGGAGCCGGTGCAGCGGGTGCTGGTGGCGGTCGACCCAGTCGCCGAGACCGTCGCGGAAGCACTGAAGCTCAACGCGCAGCTGCTGGCCACGCACCATCCACTGCTGCTGCGCGGGGTGCACGCAGTGCGGTGGGCCCGGGGACGCACTGCTCGGGGTGGCCGGTGCAGCGGAAGTCGATGCGTTCGTCACCGCTGACCTCCGGCACCATCCGGCGTCGGAACACCTGGCCGCCGGGGGACCCGCGTTGGTGGACGTCGCGCATTGGGTCACTGAGCATCCGTGGTGCGCACAGGCCGCGGCGGTGATCTCGGCGGCTTTCGGCGGTACGGTCGGTGTCCACGTTTCGTACCGCCGCACTGATCCCTGGACGATCGGCTCGGCGCCATCACTTGGGAGGGTCTCGCGGTGAACGCCGATCCCGCCGCACAACGCCGGCTGCTCGACCTGGCCGCGGTGGACGCCGAGCTGACCCGCGCCGTGCATCGCCGCCGGTCGCTGCCCGAGCTGGCCGAGGTCGAGCAGGCCGAGCAGGCTCTGCTGTCCGCCCGGGACTCGCTGGTCGCGGCGGAGACGGCAACGTCGGACCTGGACCGCGATATCCGCAAGCTGGAAGCTGAGATCGATCAGGTGCGGGCCCGGGAGGACCGCGACCGTGGTTTGCTCGACTCCGGGTCGATCTCCTCGGGCAAGCAGCTGGAAGATCTGCAACATGAGTTGGCGACCCTGCGGCGCCGGCAGACCGTGCTGGAGGACGACCTGCTCGAGGTGATGGAACGGCGCGAGGCCACCGCCGCCGACGTCGAGCGGGGCCGTGCCGCGTTGGCCGGCATCGAGCAGCGGTGCCATGATGCCGCTCGCCGCCGGGATGCGGCACTCGCGGAGCTGGCGTCCACCGAGGAGAACGGTCAGCAGGAGCGTCGCACGCTCGTCGGCGAACTGCCCGCGGACCTGATGGCGCTCTACGAGCGGCTTCGGGCCCGCAACGGCACTGGTGCGGCGTTGCTGCGCGAGTGCCGTTGCGGTTCCTGCCGGCTAGAGCTGGATCGCACCGCGATCGGACACCTGCGGGAGGCGCCCCCCGACGAGGTGGTGCGCTGCGAGGAGTGTGGCGTCGTCTTGGTGCGTACCGCGGAGTCCGGGCTGTGACCCGGCGCGTCATCATTGAGGCCGACGGTGGCTCGCGGGGCAACCCCGGCCCGGCCGGGTACGGGGCGGTGGTGCGGGACGCCGACACCGGGGAGCTGCTCGTGGAGGCTTCCGGAGGGCTGGGCAGCACTACCAACAACGTCGCCGAGTACTCGGGCCTCATCGCTGGGCTCCGCGCCGCCGTCAAGGAAGGTGCCCAGGGCGCCGAGGCGCGGCTGGACTCCAAGCTAGTTGTCGAGCAGATGAGTGGGCGCTGGCAGGTCAAGCAACCGCACCTGCGACCACTGGTCAGCGAGGCGGCCGAGTTGGCCCGCCAGCTCGGCGACGTCAGATACACCTGGGTGCCGCGGGCCCGCAACGCGCACGCCGACCGGTTGGCCAACGAGGCGATGGACGCCCAGGCCGGCGTCACCCGTCAGCCCGCGGTCCCACCGCCGAGCTGGACCGGCGCCACCGGCTCCCCGACCCGGCTGCTGCTGCTGCGCCACGGGCAGACCGAGCATTCCGCGCAGCGCCGCTACTCCGGGCGCGCGGACCTGCCACTGACCGAGTTGGGGAAGCACCAAGCCGCCGGTGCGGCCGCTCGACTGGCCACCACCGACGACGTCGTGACGGTAGTGAGCTCGCCGCTGCTGCGGGCCAGGCAGACCGCTGAGCCGGTGGCCGACGCGCTGGGCGTGCCGCTGACCGTCCACGATGGACTGATCGAGACCGATTTCGGGGCCTGGGAAGGGCTGACATTCGCCGAGGCCAGCGCGCGGGATCGGGAGCTGCACTCCAGGTGGCTCACCGACACCTCAATGGTCCCGCCGGGCGGGGAGAGCATGGACGCGGTGCACCGCCGGGTGCGCCGGGTGCGGGACCAGCTGATCGCCGAGCACGGCGCCGCCACCCTGATCGTGGTCAGCCACGTGACGCCGATCAAGTCGCTGCTGCGGATGGCGCTGGACGCCGGACCGTCGCTGCTGCACCGGTTGCATCTGGATATCGCATCGCTGTCGATCGCGGAGTTTTATCCCGACGGTCCGGCCACCGTGCGCCTGGTCAACGACACCGGTCACCTCACGAACAGGTAGCTCGACACCGCCAGGCCCACCACGACGACCCCGACTCGCAACACCAGCGCAGGCAGCCGACCGGCGAGCTTCGCGCCGAGGAATCCCCCGACCAGAGTGGTGGGAGCGAGCAGCGCAACGGCC
Source organism: Pseudonocardiaceae bacterium (assembly GCA_050699575.1). Lineage (GTDB taxonomy): Bacteria > Actinomycetota > Actinomycetes > Mycobacteriales > Pseudonocardiaceae. Next base: position 781 of record JBOHFG010000431.1, on the reverse strand, counting down.
AGCCAGTCCACTGGTGCGCCGAGGGCGAACACCACCACGGTGACCAAAGTGATGATCAGTGAGAGCACCCCCTTGACGGCATTGAGCCGGCGCAGGTCGTCGTGGGCGGTGAGGGCGAGCACGGCGATCAGGATGACGCCGAGCGCCCCGCCGAAGTAGCCGCCATAGATCGCGCCGAGGAACACCGCGGGCAGCAGGACCGAACGGCGGTCGGGGGCGCCCGCTTCGGGCTCGCCCCACCATCGGGCCAGCCACGGCTGCGCCCCGAGCAGCACGCTGGCCAGCGCCACCAGCACGGGTACCACCGAGTCGAACACCGTGGCGGGCAGCACCAGCAGCAGCAGGCTGCCCACCAGCGAGCCCGCCGCCGCGACGCCGGTGGCCGACAGCACCCGGCTCTGCTGGCCGTGCAGCTCCTGGCGGCTGCCCAGCACCAGGCCAAGGCAGCCGGGGCACTGGATGACCGAGTTGGTGACGTTCGCTGCAAGCGGGGGGAAGCCCACCGCCAGCAGCGCCGGAAACAGCAACAGTGACCCACCACCGGCTAGCGCATTGACCGCGCCCGACACCACGCCCGCGACGACCAGCAGGGCAACCTGGGCAGTCGGCACGAGGCACCACGCTAACCCGGTAGGGGACGATCTATACTCATGGGGCGGACGAGCTGGCCGGGCGGTCGCGTCGGGCTCGGAGACGGGCCCGTCGAGGAAAGTCCGGACTCCTCAGGGCAGGGTGGTTGCTAACGGCAACCCGGGGTGACCCGCGGGACAGTGCCACAGAA
>JBOHFG010000430.1:0-2719 GCA_050699575.1 Pseudonocardiaceae bacterium | reverse complement strand
TGACTGCTCGACTGCTCCGTGACCAGATCGCCCACCACCTCGCCGCGCTGCAAAAGACGCTCACCGCACTACAGTCGGCCCGGCTGACGGCCATCCTCGACACGCTGGCCGACGACGGGCGGTTCCTGCTTCGGGCCGTCTTGGACGCCGCCGAGTTCCCGGTGGGCGACGCTCGCGGCCAGGAGGCCTTCCAGGAGTTCCGCAAGCGGGTGAACCAGGCCGCGGCCGAGGCCGGCGTCGATCTGCGGCTCGAGCTGGACTCCCGCAAGGCGCCTCCGGATCAGCGCCACGGCTGGTTCACGGGGGGCGACCTGGTCGATGAGGGCATCGTCTCCTTTACCGAGGATGCCGCCGGGCGGACGGGGATCGATCATCCGGTCGCGCCGGAGGTCGCGGAGCTCGGGCGCTCCCGCCGGACCCGGGTGTACGTCAGCTTCGCCCCGACGGACAACTCCCGGAAGGTGGGCATGCTGCTGCGGCAGCTGCGCGAGGTGCTGGCCCCGGATCGCGAGCGGTCATGGGAGGTAACCGACTCGGGCTCGGTCGAGCTGGGCGAGGATCGCGAGGCAATGCGCGATCGGCTCTGCGCTCAGGCCGACGTCCGGCTGGCGCTAGTCAGCCCTGGGTACCTCGCCGCGCCTGAGCGTCGTCGGGCGCTGGACTCGCCCGGCCGGGTGGTCGCGTTCGCGCTGAGCGGCCTGCCGGATGGCCAGCTGGGCTTGGGCCTGCTGCATCTCCATGACATCCGGCGCCGGACGGAGCCCTGGGACGAGTTGACGCGCACCGAGCAGCGTAGGCGCTACGTCGCCGACGTGGTCGACGAGCTCCGACGCGCGCTGCGACCACTGCGGGTCACCGCCGAAGACCGGACGCCAGACGACCCACTGACCCAGTGGGTGGCGAGCCTGGCCCGGAGCAAGCGGGCCGGGGACAGCGCAGTCCTGATCGAGCCTGAGTTGGCCGAGACCACCCTCCGGGAGTCCCAGCTGGACCGCCCGGCCTCGGCGCGCGGTCCGGCGCTGCCCGCGGTCGCCCGGCTGGTGGACTGGGCCACGGCCGAGGGGACGGGGGCGCCGCGGCTGTGCGCGTTGCTCGGCGACGTCGGCATGGGCAAGACGACCACCGCGAAGTTGTTCACTCAGAAGCTGCTCGAGCTGCGCGCCGGCGGCACGCCCGGCCCGTTACCGATCCTGTTCGACTTGCGCGACGTCCGGATCACCGGTCTGGTCGAAACAATGACGCTCGACCACATCCTGGACGGCATGCTCGACGCCAACCGGCTCCCGAGCGTCCCGCAAGACCGGCTGTCCGCCGCCGTCGTTCGCCGGCGGCTGGGCCAGGGTGACGCGGTGGTCGTGTTCGACGGGCTCGACGAGGTGCTCGTCCACCTGAACCCGTACGACCAGCAGCTGTTCACCCGGCAGCTGTGGCGAGCCCTCAGCGAGGGCTCGGGGGCGAAGATGCTGCTCACCTGCCGCACCCAGTACTTCCGCACGATTCGCGACAGGACCACCTTCTTCACCGGTGCGGGCCGGCAGGGTCTGCGAGGGGAGGACTACCTGGCCCTGTTGATGCTCCCGTTTCGGGAGCATCAGGTGCGGGAGTATCTGGCAGCCAACCTGGACCGCGACGCAAGCTGGGTGGACGGGTTCCTCGACACCATCGGGGCCGTGCACGACCTGCACGATCTCGCCCGCCGCCCGCTGACGCTGCGGCTGATCGCCGACCAGGTGGAGTTCATCGAGACCGCCAAACTGGCTGACCGCACGCTGCGCTCGGTGGACCTCTACCGCGAGGTCATCGAGCAATGGCTGTCGCGCGACAGCGGCAAGCACACCCTCATTCCCGAGCACAAGCAGCTGCTGATGGAGGAGATCGCGGCCGGGTTGTGGCGGTCCGGGCGAAACTCCTGGGGGGCGGCGGAGGTCGACGACTGGCTCCTCGACGTGCTCGAGCGCCGACCCGAGCTGCAGCGGCACTACCGCGAGCGGGTACCCGACCTATGGAAGGCCGACTTCCGAACCGCCACCTTCCTTACCCGCGAGGACGACACTTTCGCGTTCGGCCACCGGTCACTGGCTGAGTACTTCCTGGCCCGCTACCTGGCCCGGACCCTGATCGAGGCCGGCTCCACCACCGGCCGAGGCCTCGACGTGCTCGCGATGCCGGTGCCCAGCCCGGAGACGCTGGACTTCCTCGGCCAATCGATCGCCGCAGCGTCGGCCGAGCACCGGTCCGCGGCGCTGGCGGGGCTGGACCGGATCGGGCGCCAATACGTGCCGCAAGCCTCGGAACTCGCCCTCGCCTACGCGCTGCGGGCGGCCGAGCACGGGCACCCGCACCAGTCCTTGGTCGGGGTCCGGCTGACGGGCGCCCAACTAAGCGGGTGGACCATCGGCATGCAGGGGAATGACGACCCGCGGCTGCCCATGGCCGGGGCGGATCTGACCGGGGCGGACCTGCGACGCGCGACGTTCCACCGAGTGGACCTGACCGGAGCCGACCTGAGCGGCGCCGACCTGAGCGGCGCGGAGCTGCACAGTTCGCGTCTGACCTCAGCGCGGTTCGTCGGCGCGCGAGCGATCGGGACCATGGTCCGGGAGTGCGCGCTCGACAGCACCGACATCGCCCGCGCCGCCACCTACCGGACGCAGATCCTGCGCTGTACCCCGGCGCCGGCGCCGGCTCCCGGGCTGATGATCGCCCCGCTGCCCGACGG
>JBOHFG010000429.1:0-15103 GCA_050699575.1 Pseudonocardiaceae bacterium | reverse complement strand
CCAGGCGGTCTGAACTGTGAAGCCGACAATGATCCATCCACTGCGCCCAGACGCTGGGCGTAAAATTCTTGTAGGCCATCCGAATCTGATTTGCAATAACATCTCCAACAGGAACCTCGTAATTGTCGAAACTATCTCTGAATCGGTGTCCGATGCGTGTTTGTGGATCATGAATGATGCGCTTTCCTAGTAGCCAGCACCTCAGTCCGAAGTCAAGATCTTCGATACCCCAGGACTGCATATGGGGATCGAAACCCCGTATTTCGTCGTAGAGCTGACGACTGACCGCCAGGGCGCAACCGATCAGCGCCGGCGTTTCATACATTGGTCGCCCGATGCCAGCAACTCTCCGCATCTGGTGTAGCTCAAGCCAGTAACAGGACAAGTTGAGCAGGTCCATCCCGTAGCCGTGGCCGATTATGTCGACATCATTCTTCCACTCTGTGGTATCGAGAGATGGCACAGCCGGAGTGACTATCGCTTCTCCGTTGAGGTCCTCGACATCACGCACGAGCTGCATGATAGCGTTCCCTTCAGGCTTGGTGTGTGCGTCGAGGAAGACGAGCACCTGACCGCGAGCGTGGCGAGCACCGTCAGCTTTGGTCTGCGAGGCACCTTGCCGCGTGACATGGCGGTGTATCCGCACATGAGTAAAACGCTGCTCGACCTCTTCGATCGATCCATCATTGGACGCATCGTCACTGACGATAATTTCGTAGTCGAGATCGGCAGATGTCTCGAGGCACGACTGCACCGTCTTTCGGAGCGATGGTCCCTCATTGTGTGCAGCGATGATGACGCTCGTACGTATCAAAGTATGCTCCTATACCGGCAGTGACTCTACGACCACAGTGTGAAACGGCGCGAGAGCGCGTTTACCCCCTGATAGTGCAGCTTGCTGACTTGCCGGCGCAAGCCCCAGATCTAAGCCCGGAGATAGCGTCTGACGGCACTGGCCTTGACAACTTCATCGGAGTTACAGTTCTCATGTGTTGATCTCAGACCCGAATCCGCGGGTAGGCGACGAGTTGATCTATGACCAATCGCGTTGATCATTTAGGGTTGGTTTTTGGGTTGTGGGTAGCTCGGTGGCCCGAGTGTCGCCTCGGGTGAGCGAGGTTCCGGTCGTCTCGGGGCCGGTATGACCTGGTCAGGGCATTGCGGGCAAGACGGGGAGCCGGGCGAGGACCTCGTGAAGCAGGTGGTGGCCCGGGGGTAGGCGCAGTCGAAAGCGCCAGCGTGGCGGACCAGTCAAGCAGGTACCCGGATCAGCCGGTGCCGCAGGGTAGCAGCGGCGCCACCAAACCCGCCGGTGCCTGCCCGGCAGCGACCGCGTGCACCACTCTGCCCCGCACCGCGCTCAGCACACCGTTGATCCGCGCCGGCACCGCAGAAAGCTGATCAGCTCGCCAAACATCTGCCGAGACAGGACAAGTGTGGTGGGCTCACCTTTGATCTCACTTGGCGGACTCGTATCCCGAGCCCTGAAAATCGGAAGGTCGACGGTTTGGTCCCCTCTCTGGCCACCACCTGTGAACCAGCACCAATGCTCTTGGGGGGCGATCTTCAATCGATCTCTGTCCAACTGGTTGTCCGATTCTCCTGCTTCCGCTGGCCCTCATGGACGAAGCAGGCTCCGGAGAACCTAACGGCATCCGGCAGTGAGAGGCCAGGACGAGGTGCGGTGGTCGCGCGACCACCACGGGGTGGCCAACTGACACCGGTGGACGGCTGACAAACTGTTAGACTATAATTCTGGTTCATGAGCACGATCTCACTGTCCGAAGCGAAGGCCCGACTCTCCGAGATCGCTGACGAGGTCGGGCGCACTCACGAGCGCGTTCACATCACCCGTAACGGCCGTGACTACGTCGTGCTGCTCGCCGCAGAGGATCTCGAGTCCATCGAGGCCACCCTGGAACTGCTCGCCGATCCGCACGCTCAGCAGCGCATCGCCGCCGGCGAAGCCGACTTCGCTCGGAGTGATGTGCTCGACGAGCAGCAGCTACGAGCCCTGATCGGCGAGCGACACCGGACCCAGCCCGAGTGACCTACCAGGTGCACGTCGCTCGTACCGCAGCACGCCAACTCACCGAACACCTACCCGAAGCCGTCGCCGCGGCATGCGTGGAGTTCCTCTATGGACCACTGGCCAACAACCCCCATCGCGTGGGAGCTCCGCTGCGTAAACCCTTCGAGGGCTACTGGCGCGCTCGGCGCGGGGAGTACCGAGTGCGGTACACCATCAACGACAACACCCAAACCGTCCACGTTCTCGACATCAGCCACCGGCGAGATGCCTACCGCTGATCGCGACTACAGCCGGTCTCATCGGTGCGCAGAAGATAGCTGACCGCTCGAACTCGGCCGCGTAGCGGCCGCTCACGGAGCATCGACATCCGGGTATGCAGGGAGGTCATCGGCGTACTCCGCCAGCACCTCGGAAAGCCACTGTCATAACAGTTCAGCAGAAACACTGGTGTAGGCCTTGCGCAGGACGCGCAGGGCGGGATGCTCAGCCGGCCAGTGGACATCGTCGATGACGCTGACGGGGCGAATTCCGGTCGCGGCGTTGGTGGTGAATATCGCATCCACGTCGGCCAGCTGGCCGAGAGTGATCAGTACGGTGGTGGCCGGCTCACCGTGCGCCTGGTTGATCAGTGTCATGGTCACGCCGGGTAGGCAATCCGCTCGGGGCCAGACAATCCGGTCGCCATTAACGAATCCGACGTTGGAGGTGGCCGCTTCGGAGATGGTGGCGTCAGTGCCGGTGAACAGCACGTCGTCGAAGCCGTTGCATTGCGCGACGCGCCTGCGCTGCACGGCACCGAACAGCCCGACGTGTTTGACGTCAGGCATATCTCGACGGTAGATGGCCGATTGGAGGCGCAGCGCGGGAAGCGGGGTATGCGCGGCGGCTCGGGTGGTGACCAGGACCTGCGGTGCCGCGTCCGCACCGAGATTCCCGAGCTCGAGAGCGGGATCGAACACGGTCACCCGGACCACTACCGGCTGGCTGACGTCGGTCAGCGCGTGGCGAACGAGGTGCCGGATCCGGTCGGGGTCCAGGTCGGTATCGAACACCCGGCGGCAGTCCCGCAGCAAGCGTTCCAGGTGCAGTGACAGACCGCGTACCCGCTGGTCCTCGACACGCATCGAGGTGAAATGGCCATAGTTGACCAAAGCCAGAGCCGTGAGCTGGCCGACGTCGGCGGGGACGCCGTTCAGCTCTGCCATGGGCCTGCGCGCCGAGTCGACGGGGGCGGCACGACGGGACCGCAGTCCCCGTCCGGGGCCTCGTCGAGGTCCACGATCACCGGCGCGTGGTCGCTGGGTGCGGCGCCTTTGCGGGCCTGGCGATCCACCCACGCCGCGCGGGTCCGTGGCGCGACGTCCGCACCGGCAAGTACCAGGTCGATTCGCATCCCTAGGTCTTGGTGAAACATGCCGGCGCGGTAGTCCCAGTAGGTGAAGATCCGCTCGCCGGGCCAGCGTTCCCGCACCACGTCGTGCAGCCCAAGGGCGCGCAGCGCGTCACGTTCCGGCGGTGTGACGTGGGTGGAGGTGGCGTAGACGGCCGGGTCGTACACGTCCTCGTCGGAGGGGGCGACGTTCACGTCACCGCAGACCAGGGTCACCGCGGGATCCCCGGCGGCGACGGTGGTTCGCAGCGCAGCCAGCCAGTCGAGTTTGTAGCGGTAGTGCGGGTCGTCGGGAGCGCGGCCGTTGGGCACGTACACCGAGCTGACCCGCAACCCCGCGCAGGTCGCCGACACCGCACGGGCTTCGGGATCCGGACCCTGCCCGACTGGATTGGCCGGCTCGTCGAGCAACCCGGTGACGACGTCGTCCAAGCCGACCCGAGAAGCGATCGCCACCCCGTTCCATCGGCCTTCCCCGTGATGCGCGACGGCGTACCCACGCTCGGTGAATACAGGGCGAACCAGGTCGTCGAAAACATCCGTGGGCAGTTTGGTCTCCTGCAGGCACACCACGTCCGGCGCTCGCGCGTCAAGCCAGGGCAGCAGCCGGGGCAGCCGGGAGCGCACCGAGTTCACATTCCAGGTCGCCAAGCGCACGCTGTGCACGCTAGCCGACCTCGGTAACGGCGCGGGTGGAACGAACGATTGCCGTGTGAAGCGTGCACACAGCGTAGCCGAGGCCGGGTTGATGGGGGTGCCGGTGAGTCTGCCGAGGGCTCAGGAGAATGTGGCGCACCGGCGGCTGTTACAGCTGGGCCTCCAGTACGCGGCCGTGGGGCGGTGCGCAGTGGGGTTGCTGAGCGTGCTGCTCGGGGTGGTCGCCGCCGGAGAGACCGAGCGCACGACGATGTTGATCGTCGGTGGTCTCGTGATGGCGTGGAGCACGGCCTATACCGCCTGGATATTGCGTGGGCCAACCGTCTGGCTGGTCGTTATCGATGTTGGCGTGGTCGTCGTGACTTGCCTGACCCAGCACTGGACGGTGCCGGCTGCGGCATCCTTGGAAGGCGGCAGCGGCTGGGTGATCGTATTTGCCTCGTTCAGCGCGGTGGTCCTGCAGCTCTACACGACCATCGGGCAGGGCGCCGTCTCGGTGTTGGTGATCGACGCTGCGTTACTGACCGGCCTTGCGCTCTCGCCGTCCAGCTGGGGAGCAGGTTCGGTCGGGAAGGCATTGTGGGTGCTCGCCGAGGCTGCCCTGGCCCGGCTGTTGTGGCGGCTGGTTCAGCGGGCTGGCACAACTGCCGACGTGTCGATCGTCCGCGCGGAACGCACGCGCGGAGTGGCAGCGGTAGCGGCCGCCCGGCGGGAGGAGGAGCGCGCGTACGCCGCGACGTTGCACGACACCGCGGCCACCACCTTGCTCATGGTCGGGTTGGGCGAGGTGGGGCGCAGTGATGCGTGGCTGCCGGCCCAGGCCAGCCGCGATCTGGGTGCCCTCACCTCGGTCGTGGACCACTCGGACGATCTGGTGGCGGTGCTGACCGAGGTGACCGACGCCCACCCGGTGCGGGTCAGCCTGGCACTGCCCGAGCTGATCCTGGTGGAACCGCCAGTAGCCGCAGCGGTGTGCGGTGCGGTGCGCGAGGCACTCAACAACGTCGCTCGCCATTCCGGGGTGAAAGAGGCCTTGCTGCGGTGCCAGACCAGCGGTAGGCGGGTCTGCCTTGAGGTGGTCGACGAGGGATGTGGGTTCGATCAGTTCGCGGTGGCAGTTACTCGTTACGGCGTTGCCCGGTCGATCACTGCCAGGATGGTTGCCGTCGGCGGGTGTGCCGCGGTGATCTCGGCGCCGGGTTTCGGCACGACGATCCGGCTCGAATGGACCCGGTGCTGAGATGCCCGACGACGCCACCTCGCTCGGTTTCCTGCGGAGCCTGCGGATCGCTGCGAGCGCGATCACTGCGGCGATCATGGTCGGTCTCAGCCTGCCCATCCTGCTGAGTCATCTCGGCGACTACCCCTCAGCAGGTGTTCAGGTCGGTGGATACCTGGTTGTTGTGCTGATCATCGCGCTGGACGCGGTGCTGGTCTACTGGAGCCGCTCCTGGGGACCGTGGCGCTGGCCGGTCGCCACCTTGGCGGTCGCGGTCGCGGTCGCCAGCAGACTCGACCTACCGCCGGGCGATCCGCTGCCCGTTGGCGACTGGGGCCCCGGGCAGATTGGCTGGCTGGGGGTTCTGGTTCTGTTCGATCAGCCGCTGGTAGTACTGTTGACCTTCATTGCCCTTCAGGTCCTGTTCAGCGGCACTATCTTGATCACTATGGATCACGCCGATCAGCACACCCTGTGCGCCTTCGGTGTGGTGACGGTGGGAACGTGCTCGTTCCAGCTGGCGGTGGGTGCGGCTACTGTTGCGTTGCGCCGCGTCGCATCGCAGGCCGTCGCGGCAGCCCGCCAGGAGCACGATGTGCTCATTCGTGAGGCTGTCGCAGCTCGCCTGCACGCGGATCGCCGGCAGCGCTACGGGGAGCTCACCCACACCGCCCGGCCGCTGCTCGCTGGCCTGGCTGACGGCACCGTCGACCCTACCGACCCTGGCGCCAGGCGGCGGTGCGCCATTGAGGCTGCCCGGATGCGGCGGTTGTTCGCCGAGGTTGACGATACCGAGGACCCGCTGCTGCACGAGCTGCGAGCCTGCATCGACCTGGCCGAGCGCCGAGGAGTCGTGGTCGCGCTGGCTACCAGTGGTCACTGGCCCTCGCTACCGCGCGACCTGCGTCGGGCCTTGACCGACGCTCCATCGTCGGCTCTGGCCACCGCGACCACGCAGGCCCGGGTCACCGTCGTCGGCACGCCAGCCGGCGTGACGGTCAGCGTGGTCGCCGACGCGGTTACCGCCGAACTGCCCGAACCAGCCGCGGAAGGTATTCAGGTGAGTTCCGTCGTTGATGAGTCATGTCTGTGGGTGGAGGCCCGGTGGGCTGCGGACCTGTCCTGACCGCCGTCATTCTCGACGATCACCCAGCGGTGACCGCCGGTGTCGAGGCGTGGTGTACCGCAGCCGACCCCCCGATCCGGCTGATCGACGCCGGTGACCGGCTGGCCCACGTCTGGACCGAGCCCGGGTGCTCCGCCGACGTGGTGATCTTCGATCTCCAGCTCGGTGGCCGGCCGCCGGCCTTCCACGACCTGGGCCAACTCGTCAAGGCCGGCCGGACTGTGATCGTTTACTCGCAGCGCGCCGACAACGTCACCGCGCTCACCTGCCTCGATCTCGGCGCGTTCACCTACCTCACCAAAGCCGAAGGCAAGGCACATCTCATCCCGGCCATCCACGCCGCAGCCCACCAGCTGCCCTACACGTCGCCGTCGCTCGGCGGCGCGCTGGGCACCGATAACCGACCTGGCCGGCCCGTCCTCAGCGCCCGGGAGACCGAGGTCCTGCTGGCCTGGTTCAAATGCGCATCGAAGAAGCTCGTCGCAGCCAAGCTCTATCTCTCGGTCAAGACCGTGGAGACCCACATCGACCGGGTCCGGTCCAAGTACGCCGCAGCCGGCCGGGACGCGCCCACCAAAACAGCCCTGTTCGAACGCGCCCAGCAGGACGGCATCATCGATCTGCCCTGATCAGTCGGGGCTGATCCGGACCACATCATCTCTCCGGCAAGTGTGTGGGTGTGGGGTGATCACCTGACAGGCAGCCCGGCCCAGCCGATTTACTCTATTGATCAGGAGCCCACGGAAATTGACGTGGGTCCGGTCTGGAGCATTCCTGCGGGATACGTCGGAGGAAGTCAGCTCGCAGGCAAACTTTCGAGACCAAGTTAGTCATGTTCCCGGCAAGGAGGAAACACATGAAAGAGATCACCATGATCACCGCGCTGGCCATCGCGCTGGGCGCGGGTTTTGGAGCAGCGCCGGCGGCTTCTGCTGTGTCGACCTACTTGGGCGGTGTCGACATGCAACGAGCGTGTGATACCCAGTACCCTGGTTGGGGACTCCGCGCTGAGGTTATCGACCAACACAACGCCTATACCTGGCGGTGCACGGCTCCTTGGGATCGCTCCAGCTACGGCATCGATGTCAACCGTGAATGTGCCGTCCAATACGACCCCAGTGCGTACTCCGGCCTCCGGGACACACGCAATCCCTATTCCTGGTTCTGCCAACGATAACAATCGAGGAATTAAAGGACATTGGGGTCGAGCACTCGTAGCGCAACAAAATCTATTACTCGAACGGATAAGGAGAGGGTGTCATGAGACAACGACGGGCAAACGGCAAACGCATGCTGCGCACAATGGGTGCACTCAGCGCTGCGTTCACGATCATGATTGGTGGTGCCGGGGTGGCCAGTGCGGCGAGCTGGCACGACGTCACCGTCGGTAGCTACACTGAGGACGGAGTGGTCTTGCGTGACTGCTACCACCCCACCGTGCAGCTGCCACCAAGCACGAATTGCACCTTCATCAAGCGCGTCCCGCCAGGAACCTCGACCCACGTCATCTGCCAAAGGGTTGGACAGGACATCTCCGGCAACAACCTGTGGGACTACGTGAAGTTCGCGGACAATTCCGAAGGACTCATGGCGGATTACTACGTCGACACCGGCCATCCCGTACGGATTCCCGGCGTCGAAGAGTGCAGGTAGCTTGCGCAACGGGCAGTCGTCTTACGCAGCAGCGGACGTGCAGCATCGATGACCAAAGGGTGCCTGTAGTAGTCCTGACCGCCGATAGCTCGATTCCCACGAGAACCGGGGTCCTCGACCCGAGAAGGGTTGAGGACCCCGGCGAATCAGGAGTGGCATGAGGCAGCGAGGTCAACCAGGCCGGGTGCAGGTATGGGCAAGTGCGCGCAAGGTTGGGATGCAGGAGGACACGACATGGTCGAGCGCGCCGGGTTGTCCGGGGTGGCCGGCGGCGTGCAGGGGAAACAGGCCAAGCAGGCCGGTGGACAGCCACCACACCCGCGGTTTCGATTCTGCAACGTCGATCGAGTGTGGTAGGGCGTCCAGTACCGGTTCGACGATCGCCAGCTGAAGATTTCCGGGACCACGCGCTGCTTCCGCAGTACTCTCGTCAATTGGGTGTACAACGTGGGGTAGCCACCGCTGGGGGACATTTTGAACCGGGGGCACGATCTCTAGTTATACAAATTCCGGAGCTCAAGAGGTAAGCCTCGACTCTGCCGCAAAAGGCGATTTTATACCAGCACTCGAACAACGCCAACGACGATGACTGGACATACGCCCACACTGTCGTGGTCGTGCAGAACTATGGCAACGGCCGTTACGACATCGTTCAGTCGAACGTTCCCATTGGCTCGGGGCGGGTAACCCGCCACACCAACTGGGTGCTGAGCCCGCACAGTGGGTGGGCGGCCCCGCGCATGGCGGTTTGGACGGTGAACGCCTCGTAGCTGTTCAGCTGGCTGATAGTCGTGGTGTGCCCTTGGTGTCAAGTGGTGGTGCACCCACCACTTGACGCCAAGGAACCTAATGCAGCTGGCGCTTCCCGTGAGATGGCGCGCGCTAGCGTCAGCTAAAGCAGCTGCTGGCCGAGGTGAGCGACGCGGGTGGGGCGGCGATGCAGGACCACTTCGCGGAACTGGTGCAGCACGGCCGCCGTCGGGGCGTGCAACCACCCACCGTGCAGCGGCAGGCGGATCATCGGGCGGTCGGACGCCGAGGTCGCCACGAACACCGGCTCGACGTCGAGGTCGGTGAACGGGACGATGCAGACTTCAGCGGCTGGAGGCCGAGCGGGCTCGCCGGCCCAGAGCAACACCGGCGTGATCACGAGTCTGGCCTGGACGGGGTAGTCGTCGAGCCGCCCGAGCACCGATTCCGGTGGCAGGCACATCCCGAGCTCCTCGGCGAGGTGCCGACGAGCCGCGTCGGATGCTGACTCCCAGCGATCAGTCAGAGCGACCGGCAGCGCGAACTGCCCAGCCCGCCGAGTGAGCAATACCGCGGGGCCTCTGGTGCCGGTGACGACGGTCACGGCCATCGCGGCCCGCTTGGACCTCCACCGCCTGATGCCGCGCCGGCGCACCCGCCTCAGCGCCTCGCGGACGTTCTCGGGATGGGCTTCTACCAGGAGCAACCGGCGGTCGTTCACCCTGACCACACATCCTTTCCGGACAGCGTCGCTGCCCCGGCTGGCGGCCCCCGGTCGAGGATGATGGTGTACCCGGACGGGGCGTTGCACGGTGACCCCACCCCGGCGCATTGCCAACGGACAGGGCGCTTCGGATAACCCTGGTGGTAGCCCTAGGGGGTACAATGGAGAGCCGCCGGTTCACGGCACCAGCGTCGGTGTTCCTAGGTTCCCAGCGAGAGCTCCCGCGCGACGCGCACTCGTTGGTGTGGCCACTGGTGACAAGTGATAACGACTTGGTAACCCGCTGAGGTAGCCTGCGGGTAACCGCAGATGGGTGCACGTCGTCCCGATGCGTGTATCGAGCTGCACTCGAGACGACGGGAGGTGCTCGTGAGCGCTCAGCGCCTACCTGCAGGGTCCAACCCGCAACCCCGATACCGGGGGCGCCCGGCAGCGGGTCTGTACGACCCCGCCTTTGAACACGACGCCTGCGGCGTGGCATTTGTGGCTGACCTCGCCGGCCGCCGTGATCACGACATCGTGCAGAAAGCTCTCACCGCGCTGCATAACCTCGAACACCGGGGGGCCCGCGGCGGGGAACCACACACCGGTGACGGTGCCGGCATCCTGCTCCAGGTACCGGACGGTTTTTTCCGGCAGATCGTTGACTTCGAGTTACCTGAGCAGGGCCGGTACGCGGTCGGCACCGCGTTCCTGTTCAGCGAGGACACCGCGGCAGCGATGGCGGCCATCGGCGATATCGCGGTGCAAGAGGGCATGCGGGTGCTGGGCTGGCGGGAACTGCCGGTCAACCCTGAGGGAGTCGGCCCGACAGCCCGCTCAGCGATGCCCCGTTTTCAGCAACTGTTCCTAGCCAGTCACGACAACCAGAATGGGCTAGACCTGGAGCGACAGGTTTATTGCGTGCGCAAACGCGCCGAGCGTGACCTCGACGTCTATTTTCCGAGCCTGTCCGGGCGCACGATCGTCTACAAGGGAATGCTGACCGAGGATCAGTTGGTGAGCTTTTACCCTGATCTATCCGACGAACGAGTCACCAGTTCCTTGGCGCTGGTGCACTCCCGATTCTCCACCAACACCTTCCCGTCCTGGCCACTGGCCCACCCGTTTCGCATCGTGGCACACAACGGTGAGATCAACACGTTGCGCGGCAACCGGAACTGGATGCTCGCCAGGGAGAACCAGCTTGCCACCGAGCTCATCCCCGGTGACTTGAACCGGATCTACCCGATCGTCACGCAGGGGGCCAGCGACTCCGCGTCTTTCGACGAGGTCCTCGAGCTGCTGCACCTGGGCGGGCGCTCGATGCCGCACGCGGTGCTGATGATGATCCCAGAGGCATGGGAGAACCACACCGAGATGGACCCGGCTCGCCGGGCGTTCTATGAATTCCACTCCACGCTGATGGAGCCGTGGGACGGGCCCGCGTTGGTCGCGTTCACCGATGGCACCGTGATCGGCGCCGTGCTGGACCGCAACGGCCTGCGCCCGGCCCGGTACTGGGTTACCGAGGACGGCTTGGTGGTGCTGGCCAGCGAGGTCGGGGTACTCGAGATCGACCCCGCTACCGTGGTGCGCAAGGGGCGGCTGGAGCCGGGCCGGATGTTCCTCGCTGACACCGCCGCCGGTCGGATCGTGGACGACGACGAGATCAAGGGTCAGCTCGCGGCCGAGCAACCCTACGCAGAGTGGGTGGACCAGGGCCTGACCTGGCTGGCGGACCTACCCAAGCGTGAGCGGGAGGTGCTCGGCCATGCTTCGCTGGTGCACCGCCAGCAGGCGTTGGGATACACCCAGGAAGAAATCGGGATACTCCTGGCCCCGATGGCCAGCACCGGTGCGGAGCCGATCGGGTCGATGGGCAATGACGCCCCGCTGGCCCCGTTCTCCCAGTACTCCCGGCCGCTATTCGACTACTTCACCCAGCTGTTCGCCCAGGTCACCAACCCTCCGCTGGACGCGATCCGGGAAGAGCTGGTGACCTCGCTGCAGGTGCAGCTCGGTGAAGAGCCCAATTTGCTGGAGGCGGGTGCTGACTCCTGCCGGCGGATTGTGCTGCCGTTCCCGGTGCTGGACAACGACGAGCTCGCCAAGATCGTCCACATCAATGACGACGGTGACCAGCCGAAATACCAGACCTTCACGGTCCGGGGCGTCTACCGGGTGCGCGGCGGCGGGAACGCACTGGTCACCCGGCTCACTGAGATCTGCGTCGAGGTCACCGAAGCTGTCCAGAACGGAGCTCGGCTGATTGTGCTGTCCAACCGGGGCATGGACGCTGACTATGCCCCGATCCCGTCCCTGCTGCTCACCGGTGCGGTGCACCATCATTTGGTGCGGCAAAAGACCCGCACCCAGGTCGGTTTGGTGGTCGAGGCCGCGGACGCCCGTGAGGTGCACCACGTCGCATTGCTGATCGGTTACGGCGCAGCCGCGGTCAATCCTTACCTGGCGATGGCCACCGTAGAGGACCTCGCCGAGCGGGGCCTGCTGGGCGGTATCGACGCCAGGACCGCCACCCACAACCTGATCAAGGCGCTGGGCAAGGGTGTCCGTAAGACGATGTCCAAGATGGGCGTGTCCACCGTGGCCTCCTACACCGGTGCGCAGATCTTCGAGGCGATCGGGCTAGGACATGAGGTCATCGATCGCTGCTTCACCGGCACCACCTCCCGGCTCGGCGGGGTCGGGTTCGACACGCTGGCCGAGGAGGTCGCGAGGTGGCATCGCCGGGCCTTCCCGGCCGACGGGGTGCACGCCCCGCACCGAGAGCTGGCGATCGGCGGTGACTACCAGTGGCGCCGCGAGGGTGAGCCGCACGTCTTCAGCCCGCAGACGGTGTTCAAGCTGCAGCACTCCACTCGGGCGGGTCGCTACGAGGTGTTCAAGGAGTACACCCGGCTGGTCGATGACCAGTCGCAGCGGCTGATGACCCTGCGCGGGCTGTTCACCTTCCGCCACGGGGTCCGCGAGCCCGTCCCCCTTGACGAGGTTGAGCCAGTCGAGTCGATCGTCACGCGGTTCGCGACCGGCGCCATCTCCTACGGGTCCATCTCCCAGGAGATGCACGAGACGCTGGCCATCGCGATGAACCGGCTGGGTGCAAAGTCCAACACCGGTGAGGGCGGCGAGGACGCCGACCGCTACCTCCCGGACCCCAATGGGGACCTGCGCCGCTCAGCGATCAAACAGGTGGCGTCCGGGCGCTTCGGAGTGACCAGCGAGTATCTGGTCAACGCCGACGACCTGCAGATCAAGATCTCGCAGGGCGCAAAACCCGGGGAGGGCGGGCAACTGCCCGGCACCAAGGTGTACCCGTGGATCGCCAAGACCCGGTACTCCACTCCCGGGGTAGGGCTGATCTCACCGCCGCCACACCACGACATCTACTCCATTGAGGACCTCAAGCAGCTGATCCACGACCTCAAGAACGCCAACCCGCTGGCCCGCGTGAACGTCAAGCTGGTGAGCGAGGTCGGGGTCGGCACGGTGGCCGCCGGGGTGGCCAAGGCGTACTCCGACGTGGTGCTCATCTCCGGTCACGACGGCGGTACCGGCGCCTCGCCGTTGTCGTCGATCAAGCATGCCGGCACGCCCTGGGAGCTGGGCCTAGCCGAGACCCAGCAGACGCTGATTGCCAACAAGCTGCGGGACCGGATCGTCGTGCAGGCCGACGGCCAGCTCAAGACCGGCCGCGACGTCATGATCGCCGCGTTGCTGGGTGCGGAGGAGTTCGGCTTCGCTACCGCCCCGCTGGTGGTCTCGGGCTGCATCATGATGCGGGTCTGCCATCTGGACACCTGCCCAGTGGGGGTCGCCACCCAGAACCCGGTGCTGCGGGCGAAGTTCACCGGCAAGGCTGAGTACGTGGTCACCTTCTTCGAGTTCCTCGCGCAGGAGGTACGTGAGCACCTGGCGGCGCTGGGGTTCCGCAGCCTGGAGCAGGCCGTCGGGCGCACCGAGCTGCTGGACACCCGCCCGGCGATCGACCATTGGAAGGCGGCTGGGCTGGACCTCTCGCCGATTCTGCACGTCCCATCGGGCACCGCCGGCCGAGCCGGCGATCAGACCACCGACGACGCCCCCCGGCACCGGACCACGAAGCAGGATCACGGGCTGGACAAAGCGCTGGACATCACCCTCATCGCGCTGGCCGAGGGTGCGCTGGCCGACGGTACGCCGGTGCGGCTGGACCTGCCGGTGCGCAACGTCAACCGCACGGTCGGCACCATGCTCGGCTCCGAGTTGACTCGCCGCTGGGGTGGTGCGGGGCTGCCTGACAACACCATCGACATCACCCTCACCGGAACAGCCGGCCAGTCCTTGGGAGCGTTCCTGCCGCGCGGGATCACCCTGCGCCTGATAGGTGACGCCAACGACTACGTCGGCAAGGGACTGTCCGGCGGACGGATCACCGTCCGCCCCGATCCCACAGCGCCGTTCGCCACCGGCGAGAACATCAACCCGTCGCACAACGTCATCGCTGGCAATGTGATCCTCTACGGCGCGACATCCGGGGAGCTGTTCCTGCGGGGGGTGGTCGGTGAGCGCTGCTGCGTGCGCAACTCCGGCGCACTGGCCGTCGTCGAAGGCGTCGGTGATCACGGTTGCGAGTACATGACCGGCGGGCGGGTGGTGGTACTCGGGCCGATCGGGCGCAACTTCGCCGCGGGGATGTCCGGCGGGGTCGCCTACGTGCTCGACCTGGCCGGGGTGGCCGGTCGGGTCAACCCGGAGATGGTCGACCTTGACCCGCTCGACGACCAGGACCGGGCGTGGCTGACCAACGCGGTGGCGCGGCACCACGCCGAGACCGGATCCGTGGTGGCGTACGCGCTGCTGGCGGACTGGGACACCGCGGTGGACCGGTTCGGCAAGGTCATGCCGAAGGACTTCAAGCGGGTGCTGGCCGCCCAGGCGGCGGCGCAACGGGACGGCCGGGACGTCAACGACGCCATCATGGAAGCCGCTCATGGCTGACCCCAAGGGCTTCCTCAACACGGGTCGGCGGAATCCGCCGCGGCGTCCGGTGGAGCTGCGGTTGCGTGACTGGCGGGAGGTCTATGAGGACTTCGGCCGCGACGCGCTGGAGGCGCAGGCCGGCCGGTGCATGAACTGCGGGATCCCGTTCTGCCATCTGGGCTGCCCGCTGGGCAACCTGATCCCGGAGTGGAACGACTTGGTCTGGCGCCAAGACTGGGCTGATGCCGCTGAGCGGCTGCATGCCACCAACAATTTCCCCGAGTTCACCGGCACCCTGTGCCCCGCACCGTGCGAGACGGCCTGCGTGCTGGCCATCAACGACGATGCGGTGACCATCAAGCAGGTCGAGATCGAGATCATCGACCGGGCCTGGGATGAGGGCTGGGTGCAACCGGTTGCGCCCGAGGTCCGTACCGGGCGGTCGGTCGCTGTGGTGGGGTCTGGCCCGGCTGGGCTGGCCGCGGCCCAGCAGCTGACCCGGGTCGGGCACGACGTGGTGGTCTACGAGCGCGCGGACCGGATCGGTGGGCTGCTGCGCTACGGCATCCCCGAGTTCAAGATGGCCAAGC
>JBOHFG010000428.1:0-5057 GCA_050699575.1 Pseudonocardiaceae bacterium | reverse complement strand
CGAGTATCGTGGCCAGCTCGCCCCTTGTCTGTAACGGGGGACACTTTGCCGGGGTTACCAGTCGGTAATATGCTGTTGTTACTGACCGGTAGGGTCGGTGTCACGACTGCGTCGGAGCGAGGACATGGGTCACTACAAGAGCAATCTCCGCGACCTGGAGTTCACCCTCTTCGAGGTGCTGAGGGTGCAGGAACGGATGGGTATCGGCCCGTACGCCGAGATGGACCGCGACACCGCGCACGACCTGCTCCGCGAGATCGACCGGCTGGCCCGCGGCCCGCTGGCGGACTCCTTCGCCGAGTCGGACCGCAACCCGCCGACCTTCGATCCCCAGACGCACACCGTCGAGCTGCCCGCGGCATTCAAGAAGGCGTACCGGGCGTTGTGGGACGGTGAGTGGTACCGGCTGGACCTGCCCGCGGAGCTGGGCGGCTTCGGTGCGCCGCCCACTCTGCGCTGGGCGGCGTCGGAGCTGATGCTGGGTCCCAACCCGGCGGTGTTCATGTACATGACTGGTCCTAGCACGGCCCGTACGGTGCACGACAACGGTACCGCTGAGCAGCAGCGATGGGCTCAGTTTGTGATCGATAAGGGTTGGTGCTCGACCATGGTGCTCACCGAGGCCGACGCGGGGTCGGATGTGGGCGCCGGGCGGACCAAGGCGATCCAGCAGCCCGATGGCTCGTGGCACATCGAGGGCGTGAAGCGCTTCATCACCTCAGCTGAGCACGATCTGGCCGACAACATCATGCACATGGTGCTGGCCAGGCCGGAAGGCCCCGGTATCACTCCGGTCCAGGGAACCAAGGGCCTGTCGTTGTTCCTGGTGCCTAAATACCACTTCGACACCGGCACCGGGGAGCTGGGCGAGCGTAACGGCGTGTTTGTGACCGGCGTCGAGCACAAGATGGGCCTCAAGGTCTCCGCCACCTGCGAGCTCACCTTCGGTGCGCACGGCACGCCTGCGGTCGGCTGGCTGCTCGGCGACGTGCATAACGGCATCGCGCAGATGTTCCAGGTGATCGAGTACGCCCGGATGATGGTTGGCATCAAGGCGATCGCGACGCTGTCCAGTGGCTATCTCAACGCGCTGGAGTATGCCAAGCAACGCGTGCAGGGCGCGGACCTTACGCAGATGCGTGACAAGAGCGCGCCGCGGGTGACGATCATCCACCACCCCGACGTGCGCCGGATGCTGATGCTGCAGAAGGCCTACGCGGAGGGCCTGCGCGCGCTATACCTCTACACCGCGAGCTACCAGGACACGGTGGAGTTCGGTGGCGAGGGCGCCGAGCTGGCCGTGCGGGTCAACGATCTGCTGCTGCCCATCGTGAAGGGGGTCGGCTCGGAGCGGGCTTCGGAGATGCTCATCCTGTCGCTGCAGACCTTGGGCGGGTCGGGTTTCTTGCAGGACTATCCCATCGAGCAGTACATCCGTGACGCCAAGATTGACAGTCTGTACGAGGGCACCACGGCCATCCAGTCCCTTGACTTCTTCTTCCGCAAGATCGTCCGGGACAGAGGTCGAGCGATCGAGCATCTGCACAGCGAAATCCAGACGTTCCTGGACGCCGGTAGCGGCAACGGCCGGCTCAAGGAAGAGCGGGCGTTACTGGCCACCTCGTTGGGTGACCTCCAGGCGATGATCGGTTTTATGCTCAACTGTGCGATAACGGCCCAGCAGGACCCGCGCAACACCTATAAGGTCGGCCAGCAGACCGTCCGCCTGCTGATGAGCGCCGGCGACGTCCTGATCGGCTGGCTGTTGTTGCGCCAAGCCGAGGTGGCTCTGACTGCACTGGGTAACGCGGTATCCCCGCAGGACCAAGCGTTCTACCAAGGCAAAGTCGCGGCAGCGACATTCTTCGCCCACAACATCCTCCCCGAGCTCACCGCCCGCCGCGCCATCGTCGAGGCAACCGACAACGCCCTCATGGACGTCCCCGAGGCGGCCTTCTGACCGCCTTCAGCGGGCTCAGCGGGGTATACGAGGTGCCAATAACCCCGCTGAGCCCGCTGAATGCGGCGGAGTGCTAGGGGGTGCAGATGACGTGGGGGATGGGGTCGTAGACCACTTTGTGGGTGTGGCGTTTGAGTTCGGTTTTGGTGTTTGCGTCGCGGATGACGCGGGTGTCGGTGACGGTGAAGCCGCGGGCGCCGGGAGAGGCGGTGCACGGCTGGCCGTGGATCGTCTCGGTCTGCGGGTCGGTGTAGTCGGTGCGCGGGCCGGTGATCGACTCGACGTCCACGTGTTTGGTGCCCCACAACGTCACCGTGATCGAGGACGGGGTCCACACGGTCTGGATGAGGATGCCGGTGGGGGAGTCGTTGCGGAACTTGACGTCAATGGCGCCCTCGAACACGGTGGCTTCCCGGGCCGCGGGATAGCGGCTGATGTAGTAGCTGTGCTCCTTGTGCTCGACATCGGTCATGCCCGCGAAGTACGCCGCGTTGTAGGTCGTGGTGGCGAACTGGGAGATGCCGCCGCCGATGCCCCGGCTGGGACGGCCGTGGTCGATGATGCCAGCCTCCACATATCCGGTGGCGGCGTTGCGTGAACCGGTGTACCCGTTAAGGCTGAAGGTCTCTCCTGGCCGCACGAGAGCCCCGTTGACCTGCTCGGCCACCCGACGGATGTTCTGCCCGGAGTCGTTGGCGAACCCACCGGTAGTGAACGTGCTGATCTGGGTGGTGATGCCAAGCGCGGTGGCCTGCGCTGTGCTCAGGCTCGGGGGCAGCGTGACGTAGCTGGCGGCCAGGGTACGTTCGGCACCGGGGTGGTGCAGCACGTCGAGCAGTGGCAGCAGGCTGGCTGCCCAGTCGATGCCGCGGCCGTCGACCGAGGGCAGCACCACCGGCGCACCACCCTGAATTAGGACCTCGGCGTTCTTGCCCGGTCGCTGGGTGGCGGTGAGCTGCGGGTTCAGCGCGGCGATCACGGTGGGATTGTCGATGGTGGTGGTCAGGCCACCCCGGCTATCTGGTGCGAACCGCAGTGCCGTCGCGATGACGTCCGGTGTGAGCACGGCGTCATGGCCGTCACCGGTGACCTTGACTGGCGCGGACACCGCAGGCTCGACGACGTCGCGCAGCGCCGCCCGGATGCCCTCTGCAGTGGTGCGTACCGGTTGAGTCGTGACCGGGGCGTGCATTGTCACGTCATGGGGCCACTGCGTGAGGATGAGGTCCGCGGTGGCGGGGATGTCCAGGTGTTGCCCGGATCGCGGTTCCACCGGAATCGGCCGGGCACCGGCGAAGTGGATGCTGCCCTCGATCGGCTCCCGGTCTGTTTGGGTGTGCAGTCCCTGCAGGGCCGCGGTCAGCGCCGCCCGGTCGGTCGCGGTGCTGACGCCCACCTCCCGGGTTCGCCACAGTGAGACGAGGCGACTCCAGGGGTTGAGTGGCTGCTTGCCCGCGTGGTCGAGGGTGGCGGGCCAATCGAGGGTGAGCCCCGCTCGCCGGGGCTCCAGGGTGGCATCGACGTCACCGGCCCGCAAGGCGATCGGGTGGGCCAGCCGCGGCTCGAGCCGCTCACGAAGCTGCTGCTCGGCGGCGGCCCGGGTCATCCCGCCGACCGGCACACCAGCGACGGTGACCCCGCGGGGAACGTCGCGGGACGACATCGCGAGGTCGAGGCCATAGACCAGCCCCAACAGCCCGAGCACGGCAGCCGCGACGATGCCCGTGTGGCGCAGTGACCGACCGTAGGGGGTCACAAATACAGGCCTGTCCCGTGCTCGGTGCGCTCGCTGGCGATGGCCTGCAGGTCCCGTTCCCGCACTATCAGGTAGGTCTTCCCGTGCACCTCGACCTCGTATTGATCTTCAGGGTTGAACAGCACTTGGTCACCTACCTGGACGGTGCGGACGTGGTTGCCGATTCCGTACACCTCGCCCCAGGACAACCGCTTGGCCATCTGCGCTGTCGCCGGGATGAGGATTCCACCGCTGCTACGGCGCTCGCCGTCGTCGCCCGCGAGACGCACCATCACGCGGTCGTGGAGCATCTGAATTTCGAGCTTGCTGTCAGGCACGGCGACGAGGGTACGTGTTGCCGTCGACACCGTTGAGTACGGCCCATACCATAACGTTTTCCGCGAGGATCTCCAGGTAGGAAACCCTGGACAGAGGAAGGCCCCGTGAGGCTGCCGGGTCGGGGGTCCAACAGCATCACGGGGCTACCAGTGTCATCGCAGTGCGCCACGGCACCGTTACAGCTTTCGTTGACCCGCCGGAGCATTCACTCGTTCGGCGTAGTCGTCAGCCTCAGCTGGCCAGCCCGCCGAGCAGAAAACGTCCGAAATGTGGGACGGTGAAGGCGATCTGCCCGCGTTCCCCGGAGTAGACGAGCCCCTTTTTGAGCAGGCTGTCTCGCGCCGGTGACAGCGACGAGGCCCGGCGGCCGAGCTGGTCGGCCACCTGGGTGGTGCCGACCGGCTCGTCCCGGCCGCCGGTGAGCTCGGCCATCGACTGCAGGTATTCCCGCTCGGCCGGGGTGGCCCGCTCGAACCGGGAGCCGAAGAACCCGACGGCGAGCTCGTTCTCGGCCTCGGGAGCGGCCACCTGGACGTCGAGGATCCCGATCGGCGATGCTGGCGCGGCGTCCCATGCGGCTTTGCCGTAGGCCTGCACGAAATAGGGATAGCCCCCGGAGGTCGCGAACAGGGTGTCCAGCGCGTCAGGGGTGATCGCGGCGTGCTCCCGCTCGATCGGCGCGACCACCGCGCGGTCCACCTCGGCGCGGTCCAGCCGATCGATCCGGATATAGCGGAACAGCCGCTCGGAGTAGGACTTCGACGCGCTGAGCACCGCGGGCAGGTGCGGCAGTCCGGCACCGACCACCACCAGCGGCGCCCCGGACTGGGACAGCTCATGACACGCGGCGCACAGTGCGGAGACGTCGTCCGACGCCACGTCCTGCATCTCGTCGATCAGCAGCGCCACCCCGGTGCCGACGTCGGCGGCCAGCTCGGCGACCTCGGTGAACAGCTCCACCAGGTCGATCTCGATGTCTCCTGAGTCGGCCCGGCCCGCGACGGCCGGCGCGTCGATGCCCGG
>JBOHFG010000427.1:0-2011 GCA_050699575.1 Pseudonocardiaceae bacterium | reverse complement strand
ACCTCGCCGATGACTTCGCCCGCTGGCATCCCGGGTTCACCCATCACAACGGGCCCGTCGAGCTTGTGGCGTGGGCCAGCGCCCCCGAGCGCCCGAATAGTTGATCTCCCACGGTTTTGGTCGGTCTTCCACCACCGGCGGGTGAGCGCCTGATGGGTGGCAAGGCGCTGCTGGGCGCCGTCGGTGGTCTCGCGCTGCTTCCGCTGGCGTTCATCACGCTCGCGGGCGGGGCGGGGGTGGCCTCCGCGCAGGCGCCGAGCGGAGGGTGTGCGGTGCGGGTGTCCGGGCCGGTCACCGGATCCGCCACGGTCGCCGCGAAGCAGAAAGGCGCCACGCTCACCGCGCCTCGCATGGCGGTGGCCCGGACGATCGTCGGGGTCGCCAAGGGCATGGGGGTGACCGAGCGGGGTGCGGCGATCGCGCTGGGGACCGCGATGCAGGAGAGCGGCCTGGACCCGGAAGCGACCGATGGGTACGGGACCGGGGTGTTCCAGCAGCAGGGTGAGCTGTACGCGAACGTCACCAAGAAAGACCCGGCGGCGGCCGCCGGAGCGTTCTACCGGCAGTTACTCGCGCGGGTGCTGAACTACGGCAACGCTGACCCGGCGCACGGCGGGATCGCCTTCGCCGACGCCGCGCAGCAGGTGCAGCGCTCCGGTGCCGGGGCGTCCTACTACACCCAGTGGGAGCAGTGGGCGAGCGCCCTGGCCCAGCAGCTCTACGACGGCACGCCAGGCCAAGGCGGCGGCGCGCGGGTGAGCTGCGCGGTGGGCGGTGGCTCGGGACCGATCCGCGTCCTCGCGCACGGCCTCACGGTGCAGTTGCCGGCGCAGGCCGGAGTGACGGGTGAGGTCACCTTCCCGACCCAGCGGGCGGCCACGGCTGCGATCGCGGCGTTGTCCTACCTGGGCACGCCCTACGCCTGGGGTGGCGGTGGGCCGAACGGGCCGGGCCGGGGCATCCGTGACGGCGGTGTCGCCGACGCGCACGGTGATGACACCAAAGTGGGTTTCGACTGCTCGGGCCTGACCCAGTACGCCTACGCTCAGGCCGGGATCAGCCTGCCGCGCACCGCGGCTGAGCAGCAGCGGATCGGCGGTGCGCGGCGGTGGGAGGACGCGCGCCCGGGGGACCTGGTGTTCTGGGGTTCACCAGCGCATCACGTCGCCTTGTACCTCGGGCGGGTGGGGGGCACGGCGTACATGGTGGAAGCCCCCCAGTCCGGTGACGTGGTGACAGTCTCGAAGGTCCGCACCGGCGACCGGGATTTCACCAGCACCGTGGTGGAGCCCTACGCCGCGGTCGCCGCGACTGAGTGAGGGAAGTGATCAACGGTGTCACAGTGGGCGGAGCTGGGCCGTACCCGGCTCTCCACCCTGCGCGAGCGCCGGCGCCGGCTCGCCACGGTGCTCGTGGCCCTGCTCGGCGTGGTGGGCTCGGCCTGGGTGGCGGCGGCGCTGGTGTCCTGGGTCGAGGGGACCGGGTTCACGTTCCCCTCTGTCGGGTTCCGCCCGGTCGTGACCGGGGGCGGTGAGGGTGGTGGGCTGCTCGGGCTGCCGCACGCCGGTGAGCCGGCCGCGCCACCCCAGCGGCCCCAGGTCCCACTCACACTGACCTGGCCGGTCTCACCGGCCTGGACGGCGGTGGTGGCGGTGCCGTTGTGGCTGGTGTGGCTGCGCTGCACCGTCTGGCCCTTGAGCGCGGGGCTGCGCCAGGAAGCGCGCCACCGCGGTCTCGCCCCGGCGCGCGGGATCCGCCGGGCGCTGGGGGCGCGGGTGGTGCGCCGGGCCGGGCGGTTCACCCTGCCCGGCACGCCGTGGTGGGCCCGGTGGGGGTTGCCGACCCACGCGTTCGGCTATTTCCTCGGCCACCCGCTCCAGGCACGCACGGGTCTGCGGTTGTGGGCTGATTGGGAGCAACGGATCCGGGTGGTGGCCCGGACTGGCTGGGGCAAGACGTCCCGGCTGCTGGTGCCGATCATCCGGGCGCTTCCCGGCCCGGCGCTGGTGAG
>JBOHFG010000426.1:0-3567 GCA_050699575.1 Pseudonocardiaceae bacterium | reverse complement strand
AGGTGGACGGCGGGGTTATGCGTCCTGTCGGCGTGTTTCTGCTGGTGGGGGCCGCGCCGGTAGTGTTTTCGTCCGCATAACCTGGTGGTCGGTGTTACCGGGCCAGCGAGTCGAGCCAGCCGATCAGGGCGGTGTCCGAGGTCCAGTCGGGTAGGACGTCTGGGGTGAGTGGCTGGTAGGCATTTTCGATCGCTTTGCGTTTGGTCTCCGCGTCTGCGCGGGCGTAGATCTCGGTGGTGGACACGTCGGCGTGGCCGAGCAGGTCGCGGATGTAGATCAGGTTGACGCCGGCCTGGATCAGGTGCATCGCCCGGCTGCGCCGGAGGGTGTGGGGCGTGACCGGCAGTCCAGGGGCCCAGCCGGGGTCGCGGGCCTGGACGGCTCGCACGTGGCGGGCCAGGAGTTTGGCCATCCCGGAGCGTGTCAACCTGGAGTGGTTCGGCCCGTGGAACAGCGGGTCCGCGTCGGCGCCGAGGCCGGGGTGCGGGTCACGGTGTTCCAGGTAGTCGGCGACGAGCCGGGCGGTGGGGTCCATCACGGGCACGTATCGGATTTTGGATCCCTTCCCGCGGATCGCCGCCGTCATCGGTTTGGAGCGGCGGATGTCGGCGACGTTGAGGTCGCAGAGCTCTTGGACGCGGGCGGCGGTGTCGTAGGCCAGGGCGAGCAGGACGGTGTCTCTGACAGCGCGTGCGCTGGCCGTGCCGGGTTCGGCGAGCAGCGCCTTGACCTCGTCCCCGGTCAGGTGCCCCAGATCCGCGGCCGGGGTGTTCTTCTGCCGGATCGCGAGGACTTGGGTGATCTGGTCGAGCCTTTCGGGCTGCTCGACGGCGGTGTAGCGGCAAAACGACTTGATCACCGAGAGGCGCTGGTTGCGGGTGGCCGCCGAGCAGCACCGCTCGGTTTCCAACCAGTCCAGGAACCGCAGGACCCGGGGCCGGTCGATGTCGGCCAGGCGCAGCTTTTCGGGCGGTATGCGTTCCGCGTCTTTGAACCAGGTGAGCAGCAGTTTCATCGCGTCCCGGTAGGCGGCGACGGTCCTGGGAGAGGCTGCGCGCTCCCCGGCCAGGTGGTCGGTGAAGAACTTCGCTAGCCAGCGCCCGGCCAGATCCGGGGGCGGCGCGGGCCGCGGGGTCACGGCTCGTCCTCGGGTGGGGCGGGGATGACGTAGCCGAACCGGATTTGGGCTTTCGCCATTACCTCGGGGTAGGCGTCCGCGGTCAGCCTCAGGTAGTACTGGGTGCCGCGAAGGTCGGCGTGGCCCATGTAGCAGGCCAGGTAGGGCAGCATCACGGCCAGGTCCGCGTTGTCTGCGACCCATCGTCGCAGGTTGGCGACGGCGAAGCCATGGCGCAGCGAGTGCGGGTGGGGGCCGCCGGTGAAGTGGGGGATGCCGGCATCGGTCAGGTAGCCGCGGAACCGGGTGTATACGGTCGCCTGGTTGATCGGCCTGCCCGCAGCCCTGCTGTAGAACACGTAATCGCTGTGCTGGGGGGCGGGGTGCGCGGCCGCGGTGTAGGTGTGCAGAGTCGCGGCAAGCCGGCCGGTGATCGGGATGGTCCTGCCCTCACCGTTCTTCGAATCGCGGATCCGCAGCGTCCCAGCGCTCGTGTCCACGTCCGACAGGGTCAGGTTCAGCGCCTCGGAGACCCTCAGCCCGGCGCCGTATAACACCCTGAACAGAACCGAGTCGACCAGCGCCTTGTTCGAGTAGCAGGACATGGCCTGAGAGTCGATCGCGGCGAACAAGCGGTGCACCTCATCGTCGGTGAGCACATACGGCGGTTGGTGGCGGACCCGGACGCGAGTTGCCGCGGCCGGCGTGTAGGCGTCCCAGCCGAAGGCTTGGGCGTGGTCGGCCAGTTGGCGCAGCGCCAACTCGTTACGCCTGACCGTGGAGGACCGCAGGTGACGGCCGTAAAGGAATCCGTCGATCGCTTCTTTGGTGATCGACCCGTCCGGGTAGCCCTGCCGCCGGCAGTGGTCGGCGAATTGGCGCAGGACCCGTTGTTGGACTTTGAACCTGTATCCGCCGGCGTGGCGTGAAGCGACCAGGTCAGCGACCAGGTCCGGCAGCGTCGTCTCAGGCATCGCGCTCACCCGCCTCGGCCCGTTCGATGACGTCTTCGACGTCCAACGCGCAACACCGCAGCCGTTCGACGTCGAACCGCAGGTAGTAGGCCTGGGTCGTATCGCTCGAGGCGTGTCCCAACACGGCCGATACCACCGGCATCGGCGTGCCGTCGCCGATCATGGCAACGGCCAGCGCGCCCCGCAGGGAATGCATCCCGCAGACCTGGCCCGGCGGGAACGTGATCCCGGCGCGGGCGGCGTGCCGCGACAACCGGGAGGCGACCGACGAAGCGCACCCGAACGTGTCGAACGGGTGACGGTGCTTGACGAACACCTTCGGGCAGACCGTCTCGGGGCGGCCGTATTTGACGTAGTCGATGATCGCCCAGCCGACGTCGTCCAGCAGTGGCAGGCTCAACGGCCGGCCCGTCTTGTACTGAACGATCGTGATCCTCTTCGCCCGCCAGTCGAGATCGCCCAGTTCGAGGCGACGCAGATCCGAGATCCGCAGCCCGAGCCGGGCGGTCGTCAAGATCATCGCGTAGTCGCGTTTGCCGGTGGCGGACTGACGATCGATCCCGGCCAGCGTCCGGCGAATCTCATCCGCGGTCCACAGGTGCGGCTCGGACTCGTGACGGACGTGCCGGTAGGGCGGCAGCCGATCCGCCAGACTGCGCGGTGTCCGGCCCGCCGCGGCCAAGAAGTCCAAGAAGTCGGCCAGGCACGACCTCATGGCCGCGATGGTCTTGCGTCGTAGCCCACGTTGACGCAGCAAGAAGCCCGACACGTCCCGCACGCCGAGCGCCGCGAGATCATCGACGCCCACCTCGTCCAGGTAGGCCAAGAACCGGCTGACCGCCCTGTCTTTCGCTACCACGGTCGCCTCGGCGTTGCCGCGCCGACGGCACAAGGCGAGGTAGTCGTCCCTGAGCGGACGGAACTTCGCGGGACAACCGTCCTTCGCCGGGACCACCGTCCGGTCACCTTCGACCGCCCTGCCAGCCAGCACGTCTGCCATCAACACCACCGGCCGGCGAACCGCCTGGACAGCTCTGTCTTTGACCGGTTCGCGTAATGACCCCAACCTGACCCCGGTCTGGTTCGCGATGAAGTCGATGCACACCCGGTCACTCGCCATGTCCAGGCTGCGCCCCGCTAAGAAGGCCGCGAACCGGTCCAGTACGACCTGCTGGCGATGGACCGTGTCCTCGGCCCTACCAGCACCGCGCAACACCGCCAAGACGCGGCCGACGGAGACCCTGACATCTGCCTCTCCCACGAGAATCACCTCTGCATTCGGTAGGGAATGAACAGACAAGCGATTCTTCGCCGATGCGAGCAGCGCTGCGAGCCAGCCCACGCAGTCTCTGATCGGCTGGCTCGACTCGCTGGCCCGGTAACACCGACCACCAGGTTATGCGGACGAAAACACTACCGGCGCGGCCCCCACCAGCAGAAACACGCCGACAGGACGCATAACCCCGCCGTCCACCT
>JBOHFG010000425.1:0-1136 GCA_050699575.1 Pseudonocardiaceae bacterium | reverse complement strand
GTGGGGATGGGCTGTCGGTTCCCCGGCGGGGTGTCGTCGCCGGAGGGTCTGTGGGACCTGGTGGTGTCGGGAGGGGACGCTGTTGGCGGTTTCCCGCTGGATCGCGGCTGGGATGTCGACGGGTTGTTCGACCCCGACCCGGATGTGGTGGGCAAGTCCTACACGCGCTATGGCGGGTTTGTGTATGACGCTGGTGATTTCGACGCGGGGTTCTTCGGGATTTCGCCGCGTGAGGCTCTGGCGATGGATCCGCAGCAGCGGTTGTTGCTGGAGGTGTCGTGGGAGGCGGTCGAGGCCGCTGGGGTTGACCCGTTGTCGTTGCGTGGGGAGCAGGTCGGCGTCTTCGTCGGTGCGAGCCACCGGGAGTACATGGCTGGGTTAGCCCCGGAAGGTGTTGAGGGATATGCGCTCACCGGGAACGCGTCTAGTGTCGTGTCGGGCCGGGTCTCGTACAGCCTGGGGCTTGAAGGTCCGGCGGTGACGGTGGACACGGCGTGTTCGTCGTCGTTGGTGGCGTTGCATTTGGCGATGCAGTCGTTGCGGGCTGGCGAGTGCTCGATGGCACTGGCTGGTGGTGTGACGGTGATGCCGCATGCCGTCGTGTTCGTTGAGTTCAGCCGTCAGCGCGGCCTGGCGGTTGATGGGCGGTGCAAGTCCTTCGCCGCGGGCGCTGATGGAACCGGCTGGGCTGAGGGCGTTGGTGTGCTTGTGGTGCAGCGCCTGTCGGACGCTCGCCGTGAGGGTCGTCGAGTGTTGGCCGTGGTTTGTGGGAGTGCGGTTAACCAGGACGGCGCCAGCAACGGTTTGACGGCGCCGAACGGCCTGGCGCAGCAGCGGGTCATTCGCGCCGCCTTGGCCCAGGCTCGGCTGGCGCCAGGTGACGTGGATGCGGTGGAGGCGCACGGCACCGGAACCCGCTTGGGCGACCCGATCGAGGCGCAGGCGCTCCTGGCGACTTACGGACAGGACCGCGAGCGTCCACTGTGGCTTGGTTCGTTGAAGTCGAACATCGGGCATGCTCAGTCCACTGCGGGTGTGGGCGGGATCATGAAGATGGTCATGGCGATGCAGCACGGCGTGCTGCCGCAGACTCTGCACGTGGATGAGCCGACGCCGCACGTGGATTGGAGTTCCGG
>JBOHFG010000424.1:0-2448 GCA_050699575.1 Pseudonocardiaceae bacterium | reverse complement strand
CGATACGAGCGTCCGGATCGGGTGCCGTTGTCGTTCGCGCAGCGCCGGTTGTGGTTTTTGCATCAGATGGAAGGCCCCAGCGCTACGTACAACATCCCGCTGGCGCTACGGCTGTTCGGGGATCTGGACCAGGATGCGTTGCAGGCCGCGCTCGGTGATGTGGTCGCCCGGCATGAGAGCCTGCGCACGATCTTCCCCCAAACCCAGGGCGTGCCCTGCCAACACGTCCTGGACACCCCAGAGGCCCGCCCGATGGTGAGGGTGACTCCGACAACCCCGGCTGAGTTACCCGAGGTGCTAGCTCAGGCGGCTCGGTACGGGTTCGATCTGGGCACTCAAGCACCGGTGCGGGCCGAGTTGTTCGCGTTGGCACCGGATGAGCATGTCCTGCTGATCGTGGTGCACCATATTGCGGGTGATGGCTGGTCCATGGACCCCCTGTCACGGGATCTGGCCACCGCGTACACGGCCCGCTGTCAAGGCCAAGCACCAGGGTGGGCGCCCTTGGCGGTGCAGTACGCCGACTACACCCTGTGGCAACACCAGTTGTTAGGCGACCAGGCCGATCCGGACAGCCTGTTCGCTATTCAGCTGGCGTACTGGGCCCAGACCCTGGCCGGGCTACCCGAACAACTGCAACTGCCCACCGACCGGCCCCGCCCGGCGATCGCCACCTACCGGGGTGATTACCTGACTGTCCAGCTCGATGCGACGTTGCACCAGGGGCTGGTGGGCCTGGCCCGCCACGCCGGGGCGAGTGTGTTCATGGTCCTGCAAGCCGGGCTGGCCGCGGTGCTGTCTCGGCTGGGCGCCGGTGAGGACATCCCCCTGGGTAGTCCGATCGCTGGGCGCACCGATCAGGCCTTGGACGATCTGGTGGGGTTTTTCGTCAACACGCTGGTGCTGCGCACCGATACCTCCGGTAACCCCACCTTCACCCACCTACTCGCGCGGGTACGGGAGACCGCGCTCAGCGCCTACGCCCACCAAGACATCCCCTTCGAATACCTCGTCGAGGTCCTCAACCCCGCCCGCTCCCTCGCCCACCACCCCCTCTTCCAGGTGCTGCTGGCGCTGCAGAACACCCCCGAGGCCGACTTCCGCCTCCCCGGACTGCAGGTGTCGGGCATGTGGGCACCGACCGGGACCGCCAAATTCGACCTGGGCTTCAGCCTCTCCGAACAACGCGACCCCCACGGAACACCCCAGGGACTGGAAGGGTTCGTGGAGTACGCTAGTGACCTGTACGACCCCACCACTGTCGAGATTCTTTTCGCGCGCTGGGTACGCCTGTTGGAGGCGGTGGTCGCTGACCCGGACACCCCGATCAACCGGATCGACCTGCTCACCCCCGAGGAACGCCACCAGCTACTAGTCGACTACAACACCACCACGGCCCCGATCCCTGCTACCAGCCTGCCCACCTTGTTCGAAACCCAAGCCGCGGCCACACCGCAGGCGACCGCGGTGGTCTTCGGTGCTGTCACGCTGACCTACGCGCAGCTCAACGCCGCGGCGAACCGGCTCGCCCACGTGTTGATCGCCCGCGGTGTGGGTCCCGAGCGGATCGTGGCGCTCGCGTTGCCCCGCTCGGTCGAGCTGGTGGTGTCGATTCTGGCGGTGCTCAAGACGGGGGCGAGTTATCTGCCGCTGGACCTGGAGTATCCGGCGGCGCGGATCGCTTTCATGCTCCACGACGCGCGACCAGTACTACTGCTAACCGGCGCACAGCGGGAAGGCGGCCTGCGTGACAGCGGTCGGGTCCCCCGGCTGCTCGTGGATCACCCCGACACCGTGGCGATGCTAGGCGGTTACCCCGATACCGACCCCATCGACACCGACCGCATCACCCCCCTTACCCTCGCGCATCCGGCGTATGTGATCTACACCTCCGGCTCCACCGGCATCCCCAAAGGCGTTGTGGTCTGCCATGGGGGTGTCTCCAGCCTGGCCGCGCAGATCCAGCGGTTAGGGATCGGTGCCGATAGTCGGGTGCTGCAGTTCGCCTCTGCCAGCTTCGATGCGTCGTTTTGGGAGCTGTGTATGGGCCTGTTGTCCGGTGCGGTACTGGTGTTGGCTTCCCCGGAGCAGTTGCTGCCGGGAGCGTCGCTGGTCGCGTTGGCCGAACACCAGCGGGTGACGCATGTGACGTTGCCGCCCTCGGTGCTGGCGGTCCTGCCGACCGAGGACGGGTTGCCACCGGCGGTGACATTGGTCATAGCGGGTGAGGCGTGCCCACCGGATTTGGTCGCGGTCTGGTCAGCGGGCCGGCGGATGATCAATGCCTACGGTCCTACCGAGACCACCGTGTGCGCCACGATGAGTGATGCGCTGTCAGAGACGACGCCCCTGCCCCCGCCGATCGGTCGGCCGATCACCAATACTCGGGTGTATGTGCTGGATGGTGGGTTGGAGCCGGTGCCGGTGGGGGTGGCCGGTGAATTGTAT
>JBOHFG010000423.1:0-13200 GCA_050699575.1 Pseudonocardiaceae bacterium | reverse complement strand
GGGCGGTGGGTCTACCTCTACCGGGCGATCGACCAGTTCGGGCAGGTCATCGACGTGCTGGTGTCACAGAAGCGGGATCTGGCGGCCACCCGCCGGTTCGTCACCCGCGCGCTGCAGCACGGCTCGCGCCCGGTCGAAGTGACCACCGACCGCGCGCAGGCTTACCCCCGGGTACTGGATGACCTGGTGCCCGCCGCCTGCCATGTCACGCACAAGTAGCGAATAACCCGATCGAATCCGACCACAGCCGCCTGAAGTCCCGGCTGCGGCCGATGCGAGGGCTGAAACAGCTCCGCTGCGCACGGGTGATTAGCGCCGGGCACGCGTTCGTGCGGAACATCCGCCGCGGTCACTACGAACTCGGAGTTGAGGAAATAGCAAACCTACGGGTCATGACTGCCTTCAACGAGCTGACCCTGGCGATCTGACTAACCGGGATCAACGATCTCGCCTGCCCCAGCTCCGCACAACGCAACAGCCCCACTCGAACTCCCAACCTTCTGATCCGTAGCTGTTCGAAATTGAGTCCGCGACTGTACGGGGGACGTAAGTCCGCAGGTTGTGGCGGTGTGGTGAACGTACCCGTCTCGCCGCGAACCTTCATGAATGAGACCCAAACTGAGACCCTTCGAGGCCGTCGGGCAGTTTGAGGGGGCTCGACGGATCCACAGCAGGAGCCTGAGACGCGAATTAGCATCATTACCCATTCGCGTTGGTCGATAGCCTGGCTGCATGGCCAGCTTGGAAGTTCAGCGCTCTACTTGGGGGCTGATCTGCGAACTCTCCGACCAGCGTGTTAGGTGAGCTGTAACCGCCGTTCTCCGGTGCCGCCCTTCCTGTCTGGCACGAATCTGGCACGGGGGAGGCCGGTGTGGCGGGAGCTTCGCCGGGCGGGCAGCACCTCGGAGACGGGGCGCTAGGTCACGCGCTTTCGAGGTCCGGGACACCCTGACCAGCGGCGACCGCCGGGGCAGTATCAGCAGCTCACCCGCCTGGCGTGGTCTAACGCGGCCGTCGCTGATCACGAGCGAACGCCACCACGAATGCAACCGGCGCAGTTGCGTGGACTCAGGAACACACCTTGATCGGAGTCTGGACCCTGACGTGCATCCCTACCGGTCGCGCCCGGTCGGCCTGCTGGGCACGACTATGGCCGGGTGCTGGCTCGGGTGTAGGGACACCAGGACGACACCATGCTGGCCTTCCGCCGCGCAGAGACGATCCACCCGCACCGTGTGTAGCGGGACCCATGAGCCCGCGAGGGGATCACCGAGCTGCTGGCCCGGTCACGGCGCGACGCGGTTGGCCGGGAACTACGCGGGATGGCCCCCTGAGCGGGTCTGCCGGTGTGGCCCCGGTTCCTGTCGCGCAGAATGTCCACACACCGCGTAGTGAACGAACATGAACGAGACGAGCCCCCCAGGCTGCTGCGGCCGGTCAAGCAGGGGATGAACTCGGCAGCTACTACTACTCACTGGGCGGGCACGACACAAGACGCCATCTGGACGGGCGCAAGGTGTGCGAGCCGCCTCGGGGGAATCGAACCCCGGACCTGCTCACTTTGGAGTGTGGTGCAGTAATTACGTGTGTCCAGACCCACCACTTGGGGCGACGGTGACCGCGCTCACTGCTCGCTAACCCACTGCAAAGGTATCGAAGGGTTGGGGAGTACCGGTTCACTCTGAGGTGGGGGGGACTGCGCGTTCGAAGAGTGTCGCACTTGGTGTGTAATGGTCCGTCACGGTTCGGACCTGGCGGAATCCCTGTGATTCGTAGTATGCGTGTAGGTCACGGTTCGAAGTCCACGCGTCTAAGATAAGTGCCGTGCGACCGTCCGCCCTGGCTAGGGTGTCCGCGTGGTCGAGCATCAGTGTGCCGATGCCGCGTCCTGAGGCTGACCGAACTGTGATCATGCGGTGAATGACGTATGCCCGTCTCAATTCGTCTGGGCTCCACAAACCCGGATCGGGGGTGGAGTCCACGGCGATTGTGCCGAGGGGTGTGCCGTCATCGTCTTCTGCTATCCACGTATCACCATCGTGGATGGATTTCGTGACGCGGTGACGGAAGGCGTCCTGGTTGAGGCCAGCATTGTTCCATTGGTCGCTGCCCCGCTGGTTTAGCCAGTGGGCTGCGTCTTCACGCCACCGCATAATGGTGGGTATGTCGTCGGTGGTAGCTAGGCGTACCTTCACTGTACTGTTTCTTTACTGTTAGCTGTCACGTGGGTAATGGCGTTTCGATCCGCGGGAAGAACTTCACGCGTATATCGGACCAACTTTCCTTGTGACCGGCCCATGCGCTGGTAAATGAGTACGGCGACACCGGGCGCCAGGTTGAAGCGTCGCCGCTCGTCCTCTCGTGCCGGTCGGCTCGATATCTCGTGGTCGAGCCTGTCCTCGATGACATCATGTGCCGCCATCCGGCGCACGGTCCCCTCCGGAATGTCTTGGGGCGTGTCTAACCCGCATTGCCTGGCCACGTCGTATGGGTAGTACGTGATCTGTTCGGACCACGCGACGCCATTGACAAAACGCTGGCACTCACGGACCACAACAAGGTCGTCAACGGAGATCCCCAGCCGCGACGCAACGTGGTCGGCGGCGGGCTCGATCCTGAACCGGAAATCCTGGCTTGGCTCCTGCCCTGCTCGCTTCACAACCGAAAACCACGTGTCCGTGATGCCAGGATGGTCATCTCGGCGATGCGGATCTTCCGCGTCTACGTTGTACGCAAGCACCGGCCAGCGTCGGATGTACGTTCCGCTCCGACCACGGGTTTCGAGCAGACCCTCAGCCGCGAGTTCCCGCAGGGCCTGCCTGATCGTGCCTCTGCTGGCTCGAAAGTGGGTGCCAAGCTCCGGTTCGGTGGGGAGTTGCGCACCGTCGACCAGCTGGACGTCGAGCAGCGTCCCCCCGGAGATGATCACTCCTCGCAGCTCGTCTGCGAGCT
The DNA here is from genome assembly GCA_050699575.1 of Pseudonocardiaceae bacterium. Classification (GTDB taxonomy): domain Bacteria; phylum Actinomycetota; class Actinomycetes; order Mycobacteriales; family Pseudonocardiaceae. The sequence continues at coordinate 10,248 of JBOHFG010000423.1, read as the reverse complement.
CGCGGTACCTCGGTTCCTGCGCCACAGCGCCTCCCACTCCCGTTGATGCGTCTATACGAATCCATCTCTACGCCTTGACAGACGCCACGCTACCATGAGAACGTACTGATTCGTACAGACGAAACAGACGTTTCAGGTGGTCTAGATGCTTGAGGTCCCCGGTCCCCTGGAGCGCCTGTCCTATCACGAGGAGGACACCCTTGAACGACAACGAGTATCCGGCGGGGTTCAGTCCGGACGGGTTGACCGAGCAGCTGATCAACGTGTTGCTGCGGGAGGTGGAGGTGGCCGCTGCGCCCAGACCGCGTCCGGCCTCGGTGTTGGTGGAGGTGCAGGCGGCGCAGCGCCGGTACCGGCGTGCGGCGCGGCGTGGTGTGTCGGGTGGGCGGTGGTGGTGCTCGGCGTGCGGTCCGGCGCTCCGGTGTGCGGCCGAAGGCCACCAGTTCAGCGACTGGCACGAGCCCCCGGGAGATCAGGGACTGCCCGGCGAGCGCGCCTACCGGCACTGCCGCCGGTGTTGCCTCCACGAAGGGCGCGCGCTGGTGCTGACCGGCGCCCCGCTGGCGGGGGAGGTGGCGTGATGGCAGAGCGAGTCTGGCTGGGCCTGAACACCCGGACAGCGAACGGGCTGGCGTGTGTCATGTGCGGCCGAGACTTCTGCGTATGGCGCTCACCGGTCCGGGTACCAGTAGGCCGCTCACACACCGGGAAGGAGGTATTCACCTGCACCGGAGAATGCACCGCCCGAGCCGCAGCCACCCCCGAGATGCTGGCCATCCCATTCGACGCACTCACCGCGGCGGGAATAGCGTGCCTGGCAGTACTGGACGGGGGTGACCCCTCCCGGGCCAACCTCGACCTCCTCGTAGCCACCATCGTGCACGCCGGCGCCCCCCTAGTCGTCGCCGCAGAACTCCGCCGCCTGGCCACCCTGGCCACCCTGGCCACCCTGGCCACCACAAGCACTACCCAAGAAATCACCTTCACCGGGTACGTGGGCGCGGGCGTGCTACACGCCCGCGCCGATGAACTCGACCCCGGGGGCGCGCGGTGATGGCCCCCACAGTGACCACAGCGACGGGCCCGGTGGCGGCGGTGGTGCTGGCGGTGGCCACCGCCCGGCGCGGTGCCCACCGGACGGTGGCACGGGCGCGGAGAGCGATGCGGACCGGGGGTGTCCTGAGCCGGGTGCTGGCCACCGGCGCGGTGATCACCGTAGTGCAGTGGGCGCTGCTGGCGACCATGACCGCGCCGTGGGTGTGGGGCGTGGCCCTGGGCGCACCAGCCCTGCTCGCGGGCAGCGCGGTGCACCCGATGTTCACGATGACCACCGTCACCCACACCCGGCTGACCGGCCGGGGAAAGGGCCGGTGAGCAACGTCACGAACCCGCCCCCCTCCGTGCCAGCACTGCTCAACGCCCACCACACCACCACGACCCGGACCGAAGTCAAGAAAGTGCCACGTGATGAACCCCGACCAGCCCGAACACACCCACAACCCTGCGCCCGGCGCCGAGGAGCCAGCCCGTTCCCCCAGGTTCGAAGCCTGCGCGACAGCAGCAGCTGAGGACGTTGACGGAAGACCGGAATGAGTGTCTCGCACAATCAAGGAAATGAATCATGATGAACTGGCGCAGTTATTTCGCGGACGGCCCGAATAGGGATCGCCGTAAGGCGATACCGTCGACGTGTGGACTGCACCGGGGTCCCGCGGGTTACACGAACCTTCTGGTGAGTATGCAGGGCCGGACGATCGTACTCGATCCCCACGTCACGGGTTGCTGCGTGATCGCCCTCGACGAGGAAGGGGCCAAGGCGCTGCGCAACATCTTGACGGAATGGCTGGGATGATCGGGGCGGGGTCGTGGCCACGAAGGTGAGCCGGGCTGCTGCCTGACCCGCGAGACGGTCCAGGAGGGGAGGTGAGGGTGATGGGGTTACGCGAGTGGTGGGCTGGGGTGGTCGAACGGCGGCGGATGCGGAGGAGTCGGGTGCGCGGGACGTGGCGGACTTGCCGACGGTGCCGACGCTACGGCTACCAGACAGGTACAAGCGGGCTGTGCGATAACTGCCGCAGCCCGCAATAACAGACACCACACAGAAATCTCAGAAAAGACTCAACGCGCCCGGGGGTGGTGCGGTAATGCCACACGCCCTCATACAGCGCACGAACGACGTACGCGCAGAAGCGGAATCCTGGCTACCAACCTGTCCGCTTCTGCGCTGTCCACACCAAAGACCGGAGTGAACAATGAGAAGGATAGAACACAGCGCCGCTAAGGCGCCAGTCCCGGACACTTACCCCCGAACGGAACAGGCCCCTACCTGCGTGAGTGTCCCCTGCAACAGTGTCCACTGTGCCCAGTGTGGGGACAGCCCAGCCAGTCTGGATTGTGAGGCGTACTGGCCTTTCGAGGAAACCGCGCTCACTGCGGCCGCCGCTGACGGGTGGCGGGTTGGTCCCGGTGGGTGGTTGTGGTGCTCGGCCTGTGCGCCAGTGCTGACGTGTGCGGCCCAAGGCCATGAGTTCAGCGGCTGGCGTCGCCCGCTCACCCGAGATGGGCACCCAGCGGGCAGGGAGTACCGGCACTGCCGCCGGTGCTGCCGCCACGACTCCCGCCCGGCCAGATGGCTGATCGATGCCATGAACGGGCCGGGCACGAACCCCGCGACACGGCAGCGGCTGCTGGCCACCCACGCCGACACGGGAAAGGTGGCGTGATGTCCGAGCGTTTGGCGCCATTGGAGCGGGAACCGGTCAGCGTGCACGCCCCGTTTGTGACCTACCCCAGTGGCCAGTACCAGCACGAGCGTCCCGAGGAGCGCCAGAAGGCGCTGCTGGCAGCGCTGAGCGGGGTGGAGCTGGGTGCCTATGACCGGCGCATCCTGCACTGGCTGGCCGGGTGGGACGTGCCCACCGCAGCCACGATGGTCTCGCTGCTGTGGCGAGCCCGCCACGCCGCCACCCCGGGGCGGGGGTGAACCCCGATGAGCCAGACACACGTGATGCTGGTCGGGCTGGTGATGCTGGCCGGTGTGGGTGTCCTAGCGGCGTTCCGCAGCGGTGCCCGAGGCGCCTACAAGATAGCGCGGCAGACCCAGGAAGTCACCCGGATGGGCGGCAACCTGGGCCGGGCCCTGGGCACCACGGTGGTGATCGTCGGGACGCAGTGGGCGGTCGTGGCCTTCACCACTGACCCCCGCGCCTGGGGGGTGGCCCTGGGCGTTCCAGCGCTGTTCGCCGGAAGCGCGATCGCCCGCATGTTCTCCGTCACCGAGATCGTGCACACCACCAAGGGGACCCGGCGATGACCACACCCCCCACCACATGCGGCCAGCCACGTGACGAGTGCCGCTGGCCCCAAGACAGCGCCTGGCGCAGGACACCGACCCGCCCCCGGCACACCACTGCACCACGATCCGGACTGAACTCGAAGGGAAGGGCCGCGTGATGAACCCCGACCAGCCCGACCAGAACACCAACACCCAGCCCACCGGCGCCCACCAGTCGCCTGGCGGTGACCAGCCGCAGCCTGATGCCGCACGGCAGCCGGGGCGGGAGGGGAAGCTGATCCCGTTCCCCACCCCGGCGGGTGGACAGGTGGTGCCGGCGCCAGAGGTACTGGACGGGGAACTCGTCGATGAGCCCGACTACACCCAGCGGCCGATGCCGGTGGTGCTACCGCCATGGCTGCGCTCCCGCGACACCGCGCTCGGCACACTGCGGTGGGCGGTGGAGTACGCCGGGCGTCACGTGGCCTTCCACGCCTGGCGCGCCCCGGCCTACGGGCTGGCACTGTCGTGGTGGACCCTGCGCGGCGCCGCACGGACCCTCGCCGCTGGGGTGGGATGGGTGAGCATGCGCAGTGAGTACCGGCCGTTGATCACCGCTGCTCGGGAGGCCAAGCGGTGGGACCTGGTCCGGGACCTGATCACCGAACGCCGCGCGCTGGCCCGGGTCCGGATGAGGACCACGGCCTGGCTCACGGTGTCCGGGGGCTCAGCCGGTGCCGCGGGGTTCGTCCTGATCGGGCCGGTGATCGGGTGGTGGGCCCTGACCGGAGCCAGCCTGGGCGCGCTGTGGGCCGGCCGTCCCCGCACCGCGCCGGTGTTGCCGCCGGGCCCGGTATTGCCCGTGCAACTGGAGTTGTCAGCGGACATGCTCACCGACGCCCTGCGCGCGGCGGGGTTGGTCAAGGCTGATGCCACCCCGCAGTTGGTCACCCCACCGTTACGGGATGGTCACGGGTGGGCGGTGACCCTGGATTTGCCCCGTGGGGGTGGGAAGACTGCGGCGGATGTGATCGCTAAACGCGACACCGTCGCCGCCGAACTGGGCGTCGATGAGATCCAGGTCATCATGACCCGGGTCCGCGCCGCGGCCGGGGGCCACGCTGGACGCGTCTCATTCTGGGTGGCTGATGATGACCCGTACTTGGGGGCCCCGAACCCGTCCCCGCTCACGGGGATGGAGCAGTTCTCGGTGTGGGACCCGATCCCGTTTGGCCAAGACGCCCGCGGACGGCGCATCCCGCTGTTCTTGATGTGGCAGTCCATGTTCTTCGGGGGCCTACCCCGGCGAGGCAAGACCTTCGCCCAACGACTCCCCTCCGCGGCGGGAGTGCTGGATCCCTACGTGCGCCACTACGTCGCCGATGGCAAAGGCGGCGCCGACTGGCGCCCCATGCGCGGCGTCGCCCACCGCCTGGTCATCGGCGCTGAGGAGGAGGCCATCGCGGGGTTCCTGGCGATGCTCGAGGAGCTGATCACCGAGATGGGCCGGAGGTTCGCCGTACTCGGGACCCTGCCGACGTCGGTGTGTCCGGAAGGCAAGCTCACCCCGGAGATCAGCCGCCGCTACGACATGCCGGTCATCTTCATCACCATCGACGAGTTGCAGGAATACCTCTCCGCCATGCCCGCACCCCTCAAAGAAGACACCGTGGAAAACCTCGCCCGCCTCGCCCGCCGGGCTCCGGCAGCCGGGTTCATCCTCAACGCCGCCTCGCAGCGCCCGGATGCGGAGAGTGTGCCGGCGAAACTCCGGGAGATCATCACCTACCGGTACTGCACCCAGGTCGTGGACCGCACCTCCTCCGACATGGTCCTGGGCAAAGGCAAAGCCGCCCAAGGCGCCGACGCCTCCATCCTCTCCGAAGACCACAAAGGCGTGGGGGTGCTGGTCACCGGCCCGGGCTCTTTCGAGATCGCCCGCTGCGACTACATGGACCTCCCGACGTTCGCGACGGTGTGTGCGCATGGGCGGGTGTTGCGGGTGGCGGCGGGGACGTTGAGTGGGGACGCGGCCAGTGACCCGGTGGCCGCCGCGGAAGCCGCCGGCATCCCGATCCCCACCGTGCTCGCGGATGTGCTCTACGCCATGCACGGCGTCGAGCGCATGCACACCACCACCCTGCTCTCTCGGCTGGTCAACATGGACGAGGACGGCTACGGCGACTACACCGCCGAGCGCCTGGCCGAGGAACTCGACCGCGCCGGGGTCACCCGCTCCGGACGGCAAGTCAAAGTCGAGGGGATCAACCTGGCCGGGTACCGCCGGGCCGATCTCGAAGCCGCGGTGCCCGCCGGGGCCACCCTGCCCCCGCAGGCATCCCCGAAACCGGTTACGGATGGTGACGGGTAGAGGGGGAGGGGTCTACCCCCGCCCTCTCCCACCCCCCGCTACCCGCACCTACCCGCGCACCGGTGGGTAGTGGGGGGCCTCTACCCGGGTAGACCCCCCGGGTAGCGGGCTGCGACCTGCACGGTAGCGGGGGGTAGACCCCCACCGGCCCAGCCAGCCCACACCCCGTTTCCCGCCCATTTCGCGCCACCGTCCCGGCGTCACCCCCGGTGTCCGGGACCGATCCCGCATGCCCACACCCGGCTACCGAGAGTAATCAGAGAGGCACTCCGCGCATGACCACGCTGAACGACCCGACCACGACACCGGCTGCCGACGCCACCCGAACCAGCCTGCGCGCGTGGGCGCTGCACTTCGCCGCCTGGGGCTGGCACGTGTTCCCCATCACCCCCGGTGCCAAGAAACCCCCCGTGGTGGACCGGTGGGAGACCCGGGCTACCACCGACCCCGATCAGATCACCCGCTGGTGGCGCCACATTCCCTATTCGATCGGTATTGCGACCGGTCCGTCGGGGCTGGTGGTGGTGGACCTCGACACCCCCAAGCCCGGCGAGCCCGTGCCCAGCCGGTGGGCCGCCCTCGGGATCGGCTCCGGTGCTGGGGTGCTGCGGGCCCTGGCCCGCCAGCACGCCACCACCGTCACCCCGACCTTTACCGCGTCCACCCCGTCGGGGGGCTGGCACTTGTACTACACCGCCCCGCCCGGGACGCCGTTGCGCAACACCCAGGCCGTGATCGGGTGGAAGATCGACACCCGGGCCCACGGCGGGTACATCGTCGCCCCCGCCAGCCCAGTACCCCCGGGCGGGTATGAGCTGATTGACGACCGGGACCCCGCCGAACTGCCCAGCTGGCTGCACCAGACCCTCACGCCCACACCGCCGACGACGCCCTCAACGCCCACCCTGGCCGCCGCTGCCAACCCCAGCAGTTACGTGACCGCCGCAGTCCGGGGCGAGGCCCAGCGGGTCCGCACAGCCCCGCCGGGACAGCACAACGCCGTGCTCTGCCGCGCCGCCTACGCCCTGGGCCAGCTCATCGGCGCCGGACTCCTGCCCGAAGCCATTGCGCGGGCCGAACTCACTACCGCCGCCGATGCCCTCATCCGCGCCAACTGTGACTGCACGCCCCGGGAGGTAGCCCGGGTCATCACCGCCGGACTCGCGGCCGGGGCCCGCAATCCCCGCCGCACCACTACCCGTACCAGCCACCAGGGGGCCGCATGACACCCGGCATCGACACCACGCTGACCACGATCGAGGCCGCCCTCGGCAACCGCGACTGCCGACAGTGCAACCACCCCGTCGGCGGGTCACCGTCGCCGGATTTCTGCTCGGAGGGCTGCCAGCAGACCTGGCACGAACACCAAGCCAGCGCGCCGCCGCCTGTGTCCGGGACGACACCAGCCCGGTCACTGGGCTGGCTCGGGCAACCACCACCCAGGGTCACTGCCCGGGCTGGTCACGAGGTGCTCAATGACGTGGCCGCGTTCGTGGCTCGGTTCTCGGTGTTCCCCTCCGCGCACTGCGCGCCAACCCTGGCGCTGTGGTGCGCCCACACCCACGCCAGCGAGCAGTTCTACGTCACACCCCGGCTGATCCTGGACTCCGCCGAACCCGGCTCCGGCAAAACACGGGTCCTCGAAGTCGCCCAATACCTCGTCCGGGCACCCGAGATGACCATCTCCGCAACTCCAGCCGCATTATTCCGGCTGGTATCCATGGGACCCATCACGATCCTCTTTGATGAGGTCGACGCTATCTTTAATCCCAAAAACGGCGGCACCAACGAGGACCTTCGCGGGTTGCTCAACGCTGGGTACAAGCGCTCGGCCACCATCGCCCGCTGTGTCGGGGACGCCAAAACCATGAAAGTGGAGCGTTTTCCCGTCTACGCCCCCGCCGCGCTCGCCGGGATCGCCGGTGCCATGCCCACCACCATCACCACCCGCGCCATCACCATCCACATGCGCCGACGCCGCACCGACGAACCCGTCGAACCCTTCCGCGAACGCCACGTGTCACAGGAAGCGCACCCGCTCCGCGAGGAACTCGCCGTGTGGATCGACTCGGTAGGCAGCCAACTCGGCGACGCTACACCACAGATGCCCAAGGGAGTTACCGACCGCCCCGCCGAGATATGGGAACCACTCCTGGCCATCGCCGACACCGCAGGAGGCCACTGGCCCACCACCGCCCGCAACGCCTGCCGACACTTCACCCTCGCCGCCGGACCACAGATTACCTCGATTGGTATCCGACTACTCGCCGACCTCCAAGAGGTATTCACCCGAGCTGGCACGGACAGGATCATCACTGCCGACATTCTGACAGCCCTCGGCGAGCTCGAAGAATCACCCTGGGCCGATCTGCACGGCAAACCACTGGACAGTCGCCGATTAAGTAAAGAACTCGCCCGTTACGGCATCAAACCCAAGAACCTCAGGCTGCCCGCCGGAGGAGTCGTCAAAGGGTACCGCACTGATGGCGAGGACGGGCTCGCCGACGTCTGGAGCCGCTACCTCCCAGGGGCCGCTACATCCGCTACTGCCGCTACAGCCCAGGTCAACCACGTAGCGGATGCCGACCGGTTAGCGGAGTTATCCGCTACAGCCGCTACCGAGCAGACCGGCCAGGTAGCGGATGTAGCGGCTGTAGCGGATACGGGACACCCACCCGGCGGCGCTCTGACCAGCGAGGTAGCGGCTGTAGCGGCTGTAGCGGCTGTAGCGGACGAAACAGGGAGGCGTGATGACAACTGACACCCGGACCACCGAGATAGCGGCTCTGCTGGCGCGGTTGGGGCAACTCATGAGCCAGGACCAGCGGGACGAGGTGCCCCAGCAACCCATCCGACCACTACCCGAGCGCGTGCTGCTCACGGTGGAGGAAGCGGCCGAGCAACTCGGCATCGGCCGGACCCTGGTGTACAAGCTGATCGCCAACGGCGAGATCGAATCTATCCGTATCGGTCGTCTACGCCGCGTCCCCGCCGCCGCAATTCAGGATTATGCAAATCAGCCAGTTAACGGAAACCGGGCTGGCGACGCGGCATAAGAGAGGAATCCCTGTGGCACGCAGGAAGCGACCCGAAGGAACTCGCTCGCCGAATGGTGCATCGAGTGTCTACTACAGTGAGTATGACAAGAAGTGGCACGGGCGGGTTACGATGGGTGTGGGTGACGATGGAAAGCCCGACCGGCGGCACGTCAAGCGGACCAGCGAGGCAGATGTCATCAAAGCAGTCCGGCGGCTGGAACGGGAGCGTGACAGCGGGAGCGTCCGCAAGCCGGGACCCGCTTGGACGGTCGAAAAGTGGCTCGACCACTGGTACGAGCAGATCGCGGCGCCGTCCGTGCGGTACAAGACGCGGACCTACTACCGCACGGCGATAGACAAGTACCTCTTACCCGGCATCGGTGCCCATCGGCTTGACCGTCTCGAATCGGAGCACATCGAACGCCTCTACGGACGCCTACGTAAAGACGGCGCCAGATCGTCAACGCTCCTTCAGGTGCACCGTACCTTGCGCGCGGCACTCAACGAGGCAGAAAGGAGGGACCGCATCACAAAGAATCCCATCCGAGTGGTCCGATCACCACAGACAGAGGAAACCGAGATCGAACCGCTCACCGTGGACGATGCCCAAGCGATTCTCGCGGTGGCGCGGGAGAGGCGAAACGGTGTCCGGTGGGCTGTAGCGCTCGCCCTGGGGCTACGCCAGGGCGAGGCGCTAGGACTCAAGTGGCCGGACATCGTGACCGAATGGCACCACGGCTGTCCGGAACCGAACCCGTGTGGCACGCGACCGGAGGACTGCGGACGACGGCACGCGACGGGCACCCTCACCGTTCGCCGCGCGCTCCAGCGCCAGACCTGGCAGCACGGTTGCGGTCCCGATAAGACGTGCGGCCGGAAACGTGGTGCGGACTGCCCGAGTCGGCACGGGGGCGGTCTGATCGTGGTAGAGCCAAAATCACGCGCCGGTCGTCGAGTAGTCAGTCTGCCCCCGCCCCTCATCCCGGCCCTGATCGCACACCGGAACATCCAGGAAGACGAACGGCGCCTGGCGGCCGACCTGTGGCAGGGCGACGGGTGGGTGTTCGCGCAGCCGAACGGGAAGCCGACCGACCCACGCGCCGACTACGGCGAATGGAAGGAGCTACTCACTGCGGCTAGCGTGCGCGAGGCCCGGCTACACGACGCGAGACACACAGCTGCGACCATGTTGCTGGTGCTTGGGGTGGCCGAGCGTGCCGTGATGGATATTATGGGCTGGTCAAAAATCGATATGGCTCAGCGGTACATGCACGTACCGGACGAATTGCGGCAGCGGATCGCGTCCCAGCTCGGCGGACTCCTCTGGAAGGCGCCAGAGGACGACGAGCAAGGTGCCCCCGCGCCCGCCTAGATGGTCGATTGAGACCCTATTTGAGACCCAGAAGGGGTGTCCCACGTAGGACACCCCTTCTGACCTGCGCGCCCGGAGAGACTCGAACTCCCAACCTTCTGATCCGTAGTCAGATGCTCTATCCGTTGAGCTACGGGCGCCTGTTCAATTATCGGCCAGCATAAAAAACTGACCGCCTGCGGAGGCTCCGGGA
>JBOHFG010000422.1:0-5727 GCA_050699575.1 Pseudonocardiaceae bacterium | reverse complement strand
TCTGGACTTCGCGTGTGGTGCCCGGTTCGCTTGCCCGGCCAGGGACTGTGCGCAGGGGTGCGCTGCGGTGCATGACACCGTGGACAAGACGTGGCGGCATCGGGACTTCTTCCAGCACACGGCGTTGCTGCACGCCCGGCTGCCGCGGGTGCGCTGCCCCGAGCACGGCGTGTGCCAGGGGGAGGTGCCGTGGGCGCGGCCGGGGTCGGGGTTCACGTTGCTGTTCGAGGCGCTGGTCCTGACGTTCGCCGCGGCGATGCCGATCGCCCTGACGGAGGTCACCCCTGATCTGACTGGTGCTGTGCTGCTTGCTCGCTCACTGGGTGGGGGGTGTTCGAGTAGGGGAGCGATGGTGCCGGCGGTGGGATTCGAACCCACACTGGCGGGTTCCTAGGACCCGTGCCTCTGCCGTTGGGCTACGCCGGCTTGCGGTGATGAGCGCACCAGGTGTGCAGGATACGGCGTCAGACTCCGAGGTCTTTGCGGAGCTTGGCGACGTGGCCGGTGGCGCGGACGTTGTAGAGCGCCCTGTCGATGCGGCCCTGCGGGTCGATCACGAAGGTGGATCGGATGACGCCGGTGACTGTGCGGCCGTACATCTGCTTCTCGCCGTAGGCGCCGTAGGCGGTGAGCACCGAGCGGTCCACATCGGAGAGCAGCGGGAACGTCAGGCTCTCCGCGTCACGGAACTTTGCCAGCTTGGCCGGTGGGTCCGGAGAGATGCCGAGGACCGCGAAACCGGCGGTGTCCAGCTCGGCGAGCTGGTCCCGGAAGTCACAGGCCTGCTTGGTGCAGCCAGGGGTGCTCGCGGCCGGGTAAAAGTAGACCACCACGGATCGGCCGCGGTAGTCCGACAGGGAGACGGGCTTGCCGTCGGCGTCGGGCAGGGTGAACTTCGGGGCGGTGTCACCGGGAGACAAGGGGGCGTTATCGGTCACGAGGTCCGACGGTACCGCTCGGCGGGTGGGGTGGCTTCGCCACCTGGGCACCCCGTGGCTACGGTGTGCCCGCACGCACCCCCGCGCGAGGAGGACGCATGGCCCGCGACGCCGACACCATCGAACGCGACATCGAGCAGGCCCGTGATGCGCTGGCCGCGACCCTGGAGGAACTCGGTACCCGCCCCGGACGCGCGATCGAGGCCGGAAAGGAGCAGGTGGAGGCCACCCTCGGCAACCCGACGGTGCGCTACTCGCTGATCGGCGTCGGTGCGCTCATCGTGCTGGTGTTGCTGCGCAAGCTCTTCCGCTGAGCGCAACGGCAACCACGGCGAAGGACTCACCGTCCAGATTCAGCGCCGGGCCCGCCGTAGTTCTCCGTGACCGCGTACCAGCTCACCCCGTCGTAGTCGCAGTTCCGTGCCTCACACCGTGACGTCCACAGTGTCAGGGTCGGGTGGCATTGTCTGGCCATGACCACGGCGAGGGAGCACCATGGGGGCATGGCCACTGGGCTGGACGGGTTCGGCCCAGCGGGGGAGTTCACCGTCGAGGATCTCGAGCGGATGCCTGATGACGGCCTGCGCTACGAGTTACTGGACGGGACTCTCCTGGTGAGCCCGGCTCCAGGGGTGTGGCATCAGGAAGTAGGGGGGACGCTCTACCGCCTGTTGTACGGCGCGTGCCCGCCAGAGTTGCACGTGGTGATCGCGCAGTTCGAGTGGCGCGGCAGCCGGCGGACCGCGCTGCAACCCGATGTGCTGGTCGCCCGGCGCGATGATCTGCTTGCGGTGGAGGACGGGAAGTACCTCGCAGCGTCTCCCGTGCTGGCCGTGGAGGTGCTCTCGCCGAGCACCCGGCGAATTGACCGGCTGTCGAAACTGTCCGCGTACGAGGATGCCGGCGTCGCGTCGTACTGGCTGGTCGATCCGGATCCGGAAACGCCCACGCTGCAGGCGTTAGATCTAGTGGACGGCCACTACATCGAGGTCGGGTGCCCCTCGGGTGATTGTCAGTGGCGGGCGCAGCGCCCATTCCCCGTTGTCATCCGCCCCGCGGACCTCGTTTCCGGCCTGCGCCGAGGCTGAGGGGGCACTACGCGGTAGGCATCGGCGCTAGCCACACACAGTGACTGATGATCTCCACCGGGTAGCGGTAGCCCTTGTACAGCGATGATGAGGCGACGTTCACTCGCAGCCCCCTCCCCTTTCATGCCTTAAAGCACCGTTAGACGCCATGTGCGGGCTGTGGGTATTTCTCGGCCGTGCCGTTGCTCTGTTATATGGGTGATGACCGGTGGAGGGTGTGGCCGCGGTGGGTGATGGGCTGCTGTTGGAGCGCAAGGCGGTCTTGGCTGCTATTGCGAGTCTTGTGGAGGGAGTGCGGGCTGGGCGGGGTGGGGCGTTGTTCCTGGTGGGGGAGGCGGGTCTGGGTAAGACAACCTGTCTGGCACAGGCTGCCGTGCTGGCCAGTCCGGCGGTACGGGTGGGGTTGGGTCAGGGGGATGTGATGGAAGCCTCGCTGCCGTTTGGCGTGTTCACCTCGGCTCTGGGTGCTGTCGGTTATCAGGATCTGTCGATGGCCCCGTCGGGGGGAGCGGGTTTTGGTGATGTGCGGGCGGCCCGGTTCTATGGGGTGCTGCATTGGCTGGAAAAGGTCACTGACCCGGTGCTGTTGGCGCTGGATGATGTGCACTGGGCGGATCCGGACTCGTTGGCTTTGCTATCGTTTTTGTGTCGCCGGCTGGTCGGGTTGCCGGCGGCGGTGCTGGGCACGTTGCGGCCGTGGCCACCAGGCGCGCATGAGCTGGCTAGTGCGTTGGTCTATGACGGGCATGGCAGCATGCAACGGCTGGCGCCGCTGAGCGAGGACGCCGCAGCGACGTTGCTCGTGGCCCGGTCGGGTGGCCCGGTGGCTGAGGCCGAGTCGCATGCTATGGCGGCGTTGTGTGCGGGTAATCCGTTGCTGTTGGAACAGGCCGCGGTGTCCATTGATCAGCAAGGGCGGATGGGTGGTCCGGTTGGGGTGGGTAGCGCGGTCGGTGCCGAGGGGATCGTGTTAGCCCGCTTCGCTGGCCTGCCGGCGGGGGCGTTGCGGGTGGCGAACGCAGCCAGCGTGTTGGGGACTCGGTTTCGCCCCGCCGTGGCGGCCGAGGTTGCTGGTTTGGATCGCCAGCAGGCCGAGGCGGCGTTGTCGGCGCTGTGTGGCAGCGGGCTGGTGCGCGCGGAAACTGATATGAAGGCGGGGTTTGTGCATCCGCTGTTCGGCCAGAGCCTCTACCATGACTTGGCGGCGCCGGTCCGTGCCGGGCTGCATGCCCGGGCCTTTGCCGTGCTGTTAGACCACGGTTTGGAAGCAGAGGCTGTCGAGCAGGCGATCCGGGCCGATTTGATCGGTGACCAGGCTGCGATCGTGGTGGTGGAGCGGGCCGGCCGGGCCGCGCTGGCGGCTGGGGCGTTGGGCACCGCCGCCGAGCATCTCCGGGCTGCGGTGCGACTGGCCGGGGACCGGGCTGCCCCTGCGCTGTCCCTGGCCCTGGGTGATGCGCTGGTGGTCGGTGGCCGGCCGGCCGAAGCGATTGCTGTGTACGAGCAGTTGCGAATCCGCGCCGATCTGGACACCACCGATCGGGTGCAGACTTTGCGGATGTTGGGGCGGGCCCAGTTCCTCACCGCCGGGCAAGATCAGGCCACCGAGCCGTTTGCGCAGGCCGCTGCCCTGGCCGAGACCTGCGGCGAGACCACCTTGGCCGAACTGATCATTGGTGAGGAGGCGCTCGGCTTGGCCACCCTCGGCCCGACTCATTCACTACCACTGGCCACCCGGGCGTATGAGCTGACGAGGACCGCACCTGGGCCGCTCCGCCGTTACGCTGCCGGGGTCTGGGGGCTGGTCGTGTTGCTGACCGGAGATCCAGCGGGCTTGGCGGTTTGTGACACCGTTGCCCGGGAGTTGGTGACAGAGCCGGGTAAGTTACCCGAGGTGCGCTGGGGCTACGGGCCGTTGGCTGCCTTTGCCTTCGCAGGTCTTTTCACTGAGCGTTTCGCCGATGCCGAACACGCCCTGGATATCGCCCTGGCTGCTGCCGAGCGGATCGGTGCCGCCGAGGCAGCAGCCTGGCACATGATCATCAAGGCGCTTCTCGCCACGCGGCAGGGCCGGCTGGCCGACGCTCTCGCATGGGTGGATCGAGCGAGTCCACTGGCCGAGCTCATCCCCTACCGCCAAGGATCCGTCGGGTACGTCAAGGCTGAAGTCCTGCTGTTGATGGGACGGCTTGCCGAGTGTGCGGACTGGTGCCAGCGCATCGAGCCAACTGCAGCCACCAGGCGGCATTCCTTCGCGCTGTTACGGCTGTGGCATGTCCGTGCTCAGCTGTTACACGATGCCGGTGATCACGCTGGCGCCTGCGTGCTGTATGACCAGATCATGCAGCTGACCAACCAAATGGGGATTACTGAGCCCTGCGCGGTGCCTTGGTCTCGCCACGCCCTGATTTCCTACCTGGCCAGTGAACGGTTCGACGACGCCCGCCGAGTGATCGACTGGCTCGAGCGCGGCGCCGCGCGGCTGCCGTGCCGATGGCCTCGGATCGCCGCCGCCATCGGCCGGGCCGGGCTGGCCGAGACCAGCAACAACACCGAGGTCGCGGACAACCATTACCAGAAGGCGCTGGATTTGCATCGGCATGTCGAGCTGCCGGTGGAGCACGTCGAAACTCTCCTGGGTTACGGCACGTTCCTGCGTCGGCGTGGGCAACCGACGCAGGCCCGCCGACACTTGGCCCAAGCTTTAGGCATCGCCGAGAAATGCGAGGCAACCTGGCTGGCTGATCAGGCCCGCGCGGAGCTCGTCGTCGCCGGCGGGCGTCGCCGCCGCGCTTGCGAGGACCCCACCCGGTTGACCGCTCAAGAACAACGGGTTGCTCGGCTGACTGCAGCTGGCCACTCGAACAAAGCCATCGCCGGGCGGCTATCCCTATCGACCAAGACTATCGAATACCACCTCGCGCACATCTACACCAAACTCGGCATCACCTCCCGCCGCCAGCTGATGACCGGCGGCCACTACGACCTCGGACCGACCCGGTCTGAAGTGGCCGGGTAGGACGCGTGGTTTTACGCCGCTACCGTCGCGCCCAGAAGATGTAGAGCGCGGTGTAGGGGCAGGCTAACCGTCGAGGGGTTGTGGCACGACGGTGGCGGTTGGCCGCCGTAGGTGAGCACCCGCTGGATGAAGGTTACATCGCTGAATATGCCGGTGCCGAAGGTCTGAAAGGCCTGCACCTTCAGCCATTTGACGTCCTTGGTGGGGTCGGCCGGTGGAGAGGCATCCGCGGTTTTGCGGTCGTCCACCCTGGCCACCACCCTGCTGCCGTCGGCGTCCGTCCACTGTGCGGTCTTGGGCTCAGGACCCACGAAATGAATCCCTCGCTGAGTCATGGTCTTAAAGTCGTACAAATCTGCCTGCGGCTCCGGAACTTGAAGGTGCCGGTGTCTGGATTGCAGTCATAGACCTGGACGCCCGCGCCGAGGCGTCTTGCCACTTCTCGGTGGGTCGTCTCGTCGACTTGGATGGCGGTTGGCAGCTCCTTATTCTTGATTTGCAGTGCGGCCGATCCCGGCGTCGTCAGTAAGGTGAGGACGAACGGACTGGTAGCGGCAATGCCGTTAAGTTAGAGACTTAAGGCCGTTAAGTTAGAGACTTAAGCCGGGTCGCCAGCGCCGTGTGATCGTGCCAAAAATAATACGGCGTGTCGAGTGTCGAAAGGCCATAGAAACACCGTTGA
>JBOHFG010000421.1:0-8627 GCA_050699575.1 Pseudonocardiaceae bacterium | reverse complement strand
GTTGGGGGCTCTTGAAGAGCCCCCAACCCCAGTCATGCCTGCATCTAACGGTAGCCAACCCGGGTAGGTCAGCCAGCGAAACCTGGTTGCCAGCGTTGGGTGATCCCGCGCAGCGGCACGGTGGCGTCGAGCTGGCACAGCACGCCGAAGGTCCCGGTGCTCACCCGGTGGATCAGCAGGTAGCTGGGTGGGAGGTTCAGCGCCCGCCCGGTTCGGAAGTCCGGGCCGGAGAAGTCACCGACGCGCTCGGCTTGCGCCTGCATCCAGGCCCGGGTGAAGTGGAACGTCTCGGCGCGGACCGGATCGGCGAAGGGACTCAGGTACGCCAGCACGTCCTCGGCGTCCAGCTGCATGCCCGGCCGGACGAAGCCCTCCGAGCGCAGCAGCTCCAGCAGCTCCGCCGAGCGCTCCTCCACCGCCAACCGGGTCGCTACCCCCAGGGTGCGCGGGGGCCCACCGGGTAGCTTCGCCGCGGCGCCGAAGTCGAGCACACCCAGTCGTCCGTCGTCCAGGCGGAGGAAGTTCCCCGGGTGCGGGTCGGCATGCAGCAGCCCGGTGAGGGTGGGGGAGGAGGAGTGGAACAGGGCCAGCTTGGTACCGATGTCGTCCCGCTCGGACCGTGAGCCGCTGCGGATGATCTGCGCCATCGGGATCCCGGTGACCCACTGGGACACCATGACTTTCGGGGAGCTGGCGACGATCGCGGGCACCGCTATCTCGGGGTGTCCACGGAACGCGACGGCGA
Organism: Pseudonocardiaceae bacterium; assembly: GCA_050699575.1. GTDB lineage: Bacteria > Actinomycetota > Actinomycetes > Mycobacteriales > Pseudonocardiaceae. Next base: position 7,882 of record JBOHFG010000421.1, on the reverse strand, counting down.
ACACGCGCTGGTTATCGGCTTCGTCGCGGTAGTCGAGCTCTTCCACCATCCGGTCCTGCAACTCCGTGAGCAGCGGCTTGACCTCCATGCCTGGCACGATCACCTGGAACAGCCGGCTGAACCTCTGCAGCTGGCGCAGGTCGGAGCGCAGTGCCTCATCCGCGCCCGGATACTGCACCTTGACCGCGACCTGACGGCCGTCATGCCACACCGCCCGATGCACCTGCCCGATGCTGGCCGCTGCCGCAGGCTCATCGGAGAAGTCGGCGAAGCGGCGACGCCACCCCGAGCCGAGCTGTTCGTCGAGTACCCGGCGCACCGACTGCGGGGACATCGGCGGTGCCGCGGACTGCAGTTTGGTCAGGGCTTCCCGGTACGGTGCGGCCAGCTGGTCGGGAATCGCCGCCTCGAACACGCTCAGTGCCTGGCCGAACTTCATTGCACCGCCCTTGAGCTCACCAAGCACCGCGAAGAGTTGCTCGGCGGTGCGCGCACTGAGCTCAGTGCTGACGTCATGCGCATCGTGCCCGGCCAGCCGCTTGCCCCAGCCCGCGGCGATCCGTCCGGCCACCCCGAGCGGAAGGCTCGCGAGCCGGGCGGCTCGCTGCGTAGCTCTACGCGGGATGTCGGTCATCAGGTGATTGTCTCCCGGTTGTGTCCTGCGCAGTAGTGGGCATCAGCTGGCGCCGCACTTGCAACGCGGATGCACCGGCCGGAGGTGACGATGCAAGGTGCCGTGTACCGGGTCCAGTTCTAGCGTGGCGCCCCACGTCGGCGGGATCGGCAGACCAGACTCTGGTCCGGCGAGCGCGGCGAGCGCCTGCTCGGCGATTAGCGCGGCCGTGAGCTGGGTGCACGCCAGCCCGGCGTTCGGGATCTGTCCGACCAGCTGGGCGGCCAGTTTCGGCCAGGCCACGTCCAGTTCCGCCTGGTGCAGCTCGGCGCAATGCAGGCAGCTGCTGCGACCGGGCCACACCAGCGGGCCCACCATCGCCGTCCCTTCGTGGGCGTAGCCGATCAGATGGGGAATCCGGGTCTCGAGCAGTTCGGTCACCATTGCGGGCTCCGGGACCACCACGTCGCTGATCACGATCAGGTCCGGCTGGCGGCGAGCCTTCATGATCACCCCTGGGGCGCAACGGCGCACCGCGTCGGCTGCCGCTGCGGCGCGGGGCCTGCCGAGATCGTCGGGAAGGTAGCCGGTGCCCAGGTCCGCGGCGGCGACCGTCCCGTAGGCGTACACCGTGACGTGACCAACCCCGGCCGCGGCCAGCGCGGTGGCCACCGCCACCGTCACCCGGCCGGATCCGACCACCCGCACGGCCGCCTCCCGTCGCTGAGCCAGCACGTGTCGCGTCGTGTGCACCGACCAGTTGGCCGCCTCGGTGGCCAGTGCGACTCGGTGCCAGCCCGGTAAGACGTGGTCGGCCGCCGACGCTTCCTGCACCAAGCCGCAACGGTGCAGTTCGGCGAGCATCATCAGCGCGTCAGCCCGGGACGAGCCGGCTGCCTGCGCGTCGGTGAGCAGCTCGGCTGTGCTGCGGATTCCGTCCATCCTGGTGAGCAGCGCGGCCAGCGGTTCCGGCAGGTTGTCGAGGACCATGGCGCGCTGCCGATCAAGCCCGATCTGGAGGGAGCTGGGAGAGCGCCAGAGCGCGGCGCGCCCCGGCGCAAGCCGCAACCGCTCGGGAAGGTCGGATGACACAACGTGGGATGTAGATGGTGCGGCGGTGCTGCTCGACGGGCTCATGCCGGTCATCTTGGATGGATCAACTCGGCGGTGCAACCAACTGTCCACAGGTTATCCACAACTGTGGACAGCCTGTGGACCTGGTGAAGAAGCGATCACTCGGTAGGGCGCTGAGGTGGGTCCTCGCCGGAGGACCCGGGGTTAGCGGGGGGCTGCTGCTCGCGGGGGGCATTCGCTGCGGTGCGCTCCAGCGCGGCGATCGGGTCGTCCAGATCGGCGGCGTGCCGCGCGGCCCGATCAACGAACGCGGCGGGCTCGTCCAGCTCGTCGGTTGTGGGCAGCAGATCTGGGTGGTTCCACAAGGCGTCCCGGCCCTCGACACCGTGCTGCTCGGTGAGCTGTCGCCACAGCCCGGCGGCCGCGCGGAGCTTGCGTGGCCGCAGCTCCAAGCCGACCAGCGTGGCGAACGCGTGCTCAGCTGGGCCTCCGGAAGCGCGCCGCCGCCGCAGGGTCTCCCGCAGCGCCTCGGCACTGGGGAGCCGTTCCCCCAACGCGTCCGCGACGACGACGTCGACCCAGCCCTCGACCAGGGCGAGCAGCGTTTCCAGCCGGCTCAGGGCAGCCTTTTGCTCGGGACTGTGCCGCTGCTCGAGGAGACCGGACGAGATTAGTTGATCCATGCTCTGCGGGTCGGTGGGGTCGATCTGACCGGCTAGCTCCTGCAGCGCGTCGGTGTCCACCTGAATGCCGTGGGCGAACTCCTCGACGGTGGCCAGCAGCCGCTGGCGCAGCCATGGCACGTGCCCGAACAGGCGATGGTGGGCAGCTTCCCGGGCGGCCAGGAACACGATCACTTCGGAGCCCTTGCGCTCCAGCCCGGTGGCGAACTGCTCGATTGCGGCCGGCAGTAATGCCGCCACACCCACCGGCCCCAACGGGAGCCCGATATCAGTTGAGGTGAGCACTTCGCCACCGAGCTCGGCCAGCGCCGAGCCGAGCTGGGAGCCGAACGCCATCCCCCCCATCTGCTCGACCATCGCCACCAGAGGGCCAGCGGCCTGACGGACATCGCTGGGCAGCGCGTCGATCCACGAGCTGGCCATCCGGCGGGCCACTGGGTCACACAACCGCCGCCAAGTAGGCAAGGTGTGCTCGACCCAGTCTCGCGGCGCCCACGCGGCGCTGCTGTGCGTCCCGGTGGGCAGCGCGGTCGCTGGGTCCAACCACAGCTCGGCCAGCCGCATCGCATCGGTGACCGCGCTGGCCTGCTGGGGTGAGGGCAACCCGGTCGTGGACAGCTTCTGTACCGCCATCTGCTTGGCCAGGTCGTAGTTCACCGGGCCGCCACCGCCGCTGGCCGCTCCCTGGCTGAGCATCTGACCCAGCTGGGTGAGCATCTGGCCAAGGGCGCCCACGTCGAAGCCACCGGCGCCGAAGGCCGCAAACGGGTTGGCCGGATCGCTGTCTTCAGGTTTCCCCTGGTCGGGGTCCCGTGGGTCGTGGGAACCGAAACCGAAGGGCACGTCGCTCATGACTCCACGGTACGCGGACCCCTGCCACGTACGCTGTGCGGTCGTGAGTCGCCGAACCTGGACCCTGCTGGTCAGCCTCGGCCTCGCCATGGCGCTCGGACTATTGGGTGCGTTGGCGACGGTGCCCTACGTCGCACTTCGTCCCGGCCCCACGTTTGACACCCTCGGCGTGGTGGCGGGCCGGACAGTGGTGGATGTCAAGGGCACCCAGACCTACCCCACCAGCGGCCATCTCAATATGACAACAGTTTCCGTGGTCGACAACGTGACCCTGTACGGGGCGCTCACCCTGTGGATATCCGGGCGTAGCGCTTTAATTCCCCGCGATGAGATCTTCCCGCCGGAGCTCTCCGCACGGCAGGTCCAGCAGCAGAACCAGCAGCAGTTCCGGGACTCGGAGGCCAATGCCAAGGCTGCGGCGCTGCGCTACCTGGGCTATCCGATCAAGGTTGTGGTCGGCCAGGTGGTCCCCCATGGCGCCGCGAGCGGCAAGCTGCTCGACGGTGATCGGTTGCTGACCGTCGACGATGTGGAGGTCCGCAGCGCTCAGCAAGTGGTCGATCGGCTGGCCGACAGCCACCCTGGGCGGCTCGTCCCGCTTCGTTTCCAGCGTGGCGACGTCCCGCCGCAGGAGATGGTGATCACGCTCGGTGCGGGAGCTCAGCCAGGTCGTGGCTACCTGGGCATCGGCCTAACCGAGCGGCCCGACGTGAAATTCGACGTCACCATCACCCTGGCCGACATCGGGGGTCCCTCGGCGGGTCTGATGTTCGCGCTGGCCATCGTGGACAAGCTGACACCCGGTGCGCTGGCCGGTGACACCTTCGTGGCGGGCACCGGCGAGATTGCCCCGGAAGGTCAGGTGGGTCCGATCGGTGGCATCGCACTCAAGATGATTCGCGCCAGGGAGGCGGGCGCGTCGGTGTTCCTGGTGCCTGCAGGCAACTGCTCGGAGGCGCTGCAACGTGCCCCGGAAGGGCTGCGGCTGGTGCGGGTGAGCACCTTGGCGGATGCGGTGCACGCTCTGGATGAGATCCGCGGCGGCCAGCAGCCACCGGGCTGCACTCTGTGAGCAGGCGCACCGTCGAGGTCAGCGCAGCGTTGCCAGCAGCGCGCGGAGCAGGTTCGGTGCGAGCTGCGGGTTCACCACCAGTTCGTCATGGTCCCCCGGGCCGTCCTCAGAGTTGGCGCGCAACCGCAGCACACAGGCGCTTGCGCCGTCCCGGAGTACGGCCGCGACCAGCCTGCCCTCCCGCCGCTGCGGGTGCCGGGCCGCGGCCCGGTGGGCTTGCACTGGATCATCGGGAAGCTCGCCGAGACTAGCCTCGGCCTCCGGCGGGAGCACCACGATCTCCTGAGCCAATGCACAGCCCGCGACCGTGTGTGGCCATTCGATGCCGGCCAGCGCGACGTCGAGCTCGCCCTCGGGCAGAGCGTCCTGGGCTACCGGCGTGAGCGGGGTCTGCGAGTCCAGCTGGTCGGCCAGTTCCGGCTGGTCGGCCAGTAACGTCGTCGTGTCTACCAGCGCAAATAGCTGGGGCAGCTGGTCCCACCCGGCGGTCGCGACGAACTGTTCGACCTCCCGTGTCGCGGTTGGCAAGGCATCGGACAGCATGGACAGCGGTAGCTGCGGCTCGCTCACCTGGTCATCGTCGCATTGGTGGCGGCAACTGGCTGTAGCGGTGTGGCTACCAGGATTTGGAACTCCAGAGCCCTCCGTAGAGTTGGACAGGCCAGGACTCAACCCCGGCCTGGTACCGGCTGCGCGGGGGGTCCACCCCGCACCGCTGTCGTCTCCAGGAGCGTGTCCTGTGGCCAACCGGCCCCCCGTTGGAGTCCCCGCCCTCTCTCCCCGCGCCCGGATGTTGATCACCGTCGGGGTTGTTGCGCTGGTTGCGCTCCTCGTCGGCTCGCGGCTCATCGATAGCTATGTGGACTGGTTGTGGTTCCGCGAGGTGGGCTTCCGGCCGGTGTTCTCCACCGTGTTGGTGACTCGTCTCGTCCAGTTCTTGCTGGTCGGGCTGGTGATTGGGGGACTAGTTGCACTGAACATCGTGCTCGCGTACCGCACCCGGCCGGTGTTCGTGCCAGTGGTGGGGCCGGAAGATCCAGTGGCGCGGTACCGGGCGGCAATCGTGGGGCGGTTACGTCTGTTCGGCGTGGGCGTACCAGTACTGGTGGGGTTGATGGCCGGGCTGTCCGCACTGGGCGACTGGCAGACCGTCCAGATGTTCCTGCACGGAGCCAGTTTCAATGTTACCGATCCGCAGTTCCACAAGGACGTCGGTTTCTACGCCTTTGAGCTGCCGTTTTATCGCAAGCTGCTGGGCTGGGCCTTCGTGGCCGTCGTGCTCTCTTTCCTCGGGGCGTTGCTGACTCACTACCTGTTTGGTGGGTTGCGGCTGGCCGGCCGTGGTGGTCAACTTTCCGGTCCGGCCCGGGTCCAGCTCGCGGTGCTGGCCGGGGTATTCGTGCTGCTTAAGGCAGTGGGCTACTTCCTTGATCGTTACGAGCTCTTGTTCTCCCGGCGTAATCCGCTGTTCACCGGGGCCAGCTACACCGATCTCAACGCGGTGCTCCCTGCCAAGGTCATCCTGATGTGCATCGCGGTGATCTGCGCGGTGGCTTTTTTTGTCGGTGCGGTCCTGCGCAACCTCCAACTGCCGGCGATCGCCATCGTTTTGCTGTTGCTGTCCAGCATCCTGGTGGGTGCGGCGTGGCCGGCGGTCCTGGAGCAGTTCGTAGTGCGCCCCAACGCCAACGAACGCGAGGCGCCGTCCATCCTGCGCAACATCATCGCGACTCGGGAAGCCTACGGGATCACGGACCGGCAGGTTCTGTACTCCCAGTACTCCGGGCGGAGCGTTGCGTTGCCGGCTGACGTGCGTGACGATAAGGCCACCATTCCGAACGTGCGGCTGCTGGACCCCAGCGTGCTGTCACAGACATTTACTCAGCTGCAGCAGCGGGAGAACTTCTACGGTTTCCCGGACAAGCTTGACGTCGACCGTTACACCATCAATGGTAAAAAGCAGGACTACGTTGTTGCGGTGCGGGAGCTGGAGTCGGCGTCGTTGGCCGAGAATCAGCGTACCTGGATCAACCAGCACCTCACCTTCACTCATGGCAACGGCTTCGTCGCTGCTCCGGCCAACGTCGTGAACTCAGCGCTGAAGGACGCCGGCTCGGGGGAGGGCGGCTACCCGGTGTTCACCGTGTCGGACACCTCGCGGCAAGGTGATATCCCGGTACGGCAGCCGCGGATCTACTTCGGTGAGTTGATCGACGACTATGCGATTGTCGGCGGGAACCCTGGTGCCTCAGCACGGGAGTTCGACGGACGCCCGGAGAACTACACCTATCAAGGAACGGGTGGGGTACCACTCGGAAGTTGGGCCAGTCGATTGATTTTCGCCTCCTACTACGGTGAGCGCAACATCCTGTTCAATCAGGCGATCGGGCCGGATTCCAGAATTATTTACAATCAGCATCCGAGGGAGCGGCTGGAGAAGGTCGCACCCTGGCTCACCGTTGATGGCGACCCGTATCCCGCGGTGGTCAATGGTCGGGTCGAATGGATTCTGGACGGCTACACGACGTTGGACAACTACCCGTACGCGCAGCGGACCATGTTGGGCAAAGCGACCACTGACTCGCTGACCGGCGTGTCCCGCCTGCCGGACGAGGAGATCAGCTACATTCGGAATTCGGTCAAGGCTACGGTGGACGCCTATGACGGTACCGTGGCGCTCTACGCGATGGACGAGAGTGACCCGGTACTCCGGACGTGGATGAACGTTTTCCCCGGTACCGTCCAGCCTGCCAGTGCGATCAGCAACGAGTTGCGGGAGCACTTCCGTTACCCGGAGGACTTGTTCAAGGTGCAGCGGGAGATGCTCGCTCGCTATCACGTGAACAACCCGGCAGTGTTCTTTACCAACGACGATTTCTGGAATGTGCCCACCGACCCGACGCAGAACCAGCAGGGCGTCGACCAGCCGCCGTACTACGTACTGGCGGGACCGCCGAACGGGCGAGGGCCGGCGGAGTTCCAGCTGACCAGCGCGCTGGTCAGCCTGCGCCGGCCATTCCTGGCGTCCTACATCTCGGTGGGCAGCGATCCGCAGGATTATGGCAAGATCAGGGTGCTCGAGCTGCCCGGCGAATCCCAGACACTGGGTCCAGAGCAGGTCCAGAACAGGTTCGTCTCTTCCGCGGACGTCAGCCGGGAGCTCAACCTGCTGCGACAGTCCGAGACCGATGTTCGCTACGGCAACCTGCTGACTCTCCCGGTTGGCGGTGGACTGCTGTATGTGGAGCCGGTCTATATCGAGCGGGCGAACCGGCAGGCGGCGTTCCCACAGCTGAACCGGGTGCTGGTGGCCTACGGTGATCGGATCGGGTATGCCCCGACGTTGCGCGATGCGCTGAACCAGGTGTTCGGTCCCGGCGCCGGGGATGCCACCGTCTTGCCTGACCAGCAGGCTCGAGTACCCAATCAGGGCGCATCCCCGCCCCCAGCGGCCGCTCCGGCTGCCCCCGGCCAGGAGATGCGCCAGGCCGTCACCGATCTTGCCACTGCGCTGAGGAACCTGCGGACGGCTCAGGCTGCGGGCGATTTCACTGCTCAGGGCAAGGCGCTGGCCGACCTCGACGCGGC
>JBOHFG010000420.1:0-1205 GCA_050699575.1 Pseudonocardiaceae bacterium | reverse complement strand
CGAGGGGGTCGTCGACCACGCCCTGGTAGCGCTGGTGCCAGTCCGGCTCCCCGGCCTTGCGGGCCAGGTCGCGCAGCTGCTCGCGCTGGTCGGGGTCGTCGATGCCGAGCACTTCGAAGAAGTGGGCTAGCTGCTGGATCTTCAGCCCCTGCACACCCTTCTCGATTTTGCTGATCGTCGACATGGACTTGTAGCCCAGGCGCTCGGCGGCCTCCTCCTGGCTCCAGCCCAGGGTCTCGCGGGCACGCCGAATTTCGGCGCCCAGGCGCCTACGGCGCGGGGTGGGCTCGACGGGCATCGCTCCTCCTCTGACGGGGCAAGGGTAGCGCCCACGCCAGCTTGTGCACATGACAAATCATCGAAAGGGAAACAGTTTCTTTTGCGATGGCCTTGCCGTTCGGCTCGTGCGAGGTCATTATCGAGGTGCAGCATGCGGAGGAGCGTCCTGCGTACGGAAACGCGATCTTCAGGCGCCGCTGCGGCCGGTTCGTCGCATGAAGAAGTGGGTGTACCGGTGCCCGAGAGGGCGCGATCACGTCGGCGACGTGCCGCGGACTGGTCGCGGAGTGCGGCCGGTCCACAAGGACTCCGGCTGCCAGCACCACCCCGGACCCGTTGGGGGCCGGGAAGCATCGGAAAGAAGGAGGACACCATGGACGACATCCAGGTCGCCGACGGCGTTGACTTCGACCTCGACGTCAGAATCGTGGAGTCCGGCGACGCAGCTGAGGCGCTGCTGGGCAGTACCGACAACGGGTGCGACACCCAGAAGCAAGGCGACTGCTGAGGGCCACCTGCGGCGATCTCTGGAGGGTTACCGGCCGGAGATGACCGCAGGCTTCACGTCGGCTGTGTTGGCTGCGCGGAGGCATCGGGGTGACGGTGCGGGAGTGTTCGCGGTGGTATCGATACGTCGATGCGGCACTGATCCGTGCGAGCGTGCATACCGGCGATGTCGTTTCCCGGCCATGGCCTGAGCTGGACGACGATGCCGAGATCGAGCAGTGGTGCGCCTGGCTTGCTCAGGTCTGGTCGCAGGCGCCGGTCGCGGAGGCCGTCGCGGTGGCCAGCCCGGTGCTGGCAGGCCGCGTCGAGGCGGTGTGCGATGGGCTGCGCCCGGGTGCTGGTCAGGTGCGGCGCATGGTGGTGTCGCTGGCCCGGTATCTGGTGCGGATGCGCGGTCGGGCCACTCCTTTCGGGGTGTT
>JBOHFG010000419.1:0-11798 GCA_050699575.1 Pseudonocardiaceae bacterium | reverse complement strand
CCGGTACGGCCGTGCCACCAACGGTGCTCGTGGCTGATATGGGTGATGGGTCATTGCGGCTGGAAGGGTGGCGGGACGGGCCAAGTGCGTATCTGAGTGTGGCTGACGCGATACCGCTCAGACGGGGATCATAGCTCATGGTCGAAGGATCTGGCCGTGGAAATCGCCGGTCACGATGTGATCAATCATGTCGGTGCGGCGGCGTTGCGGATCATCGCCGACCGGATGGGCCTGACCAGCGGTTTGTCGTGGGCGCTGGCTCGCCGTGGGTTCGTGCCCGTTCATGATCGGGGCCGGGTGCTGGTGGACACCGCGGTGCTGATCGCTGATGGTGGCCGGGTGCTCTCGGACTTGGCGATGCTGCGCGACCAGGGCGAGCTGTTCGGGCCGGTGGCCTCGGATTCGACGTTGTGGCGGGGGCTGAACGAGATCGGCGAGCGAGAGCGAATCAGGATCGCCCCGGGCGAAGGAGCGCAGCACTCCGAGTGCACTGCGGGTCTGATCGAGCCTGGTGCCGACGTTGCCCGGCGGTGGGAGGCAGCACCGACCAGCACTCGCGGTGAGATTGCCCGCTTGCTGCTCACCCCGGAACTCATCGGCCAGCTACGGCTACTGCGCTCACCTCGGCGCGGCGGACATCGCCGTACACCAGCCCGAGACCGCGTCGAATGGTGGCGTGGCTAACCGTCCCGAGCGCACCCGTGCCGGCCGGTTGCGGGGATGCCGGGTGGCAGAGGGTGATCGTACTCAAGTTTCGGCGCGCTCCCCGGCAGCCCCCGGAATACATCCTTCCGCGGTGTGTTTGCTCTGGGGTATCACGTTACTTCTCGTGGTCATCGCACCCGTACTCACGATAAGGTCACTCGATCGAGTCACAGTCCGGGTCCAGTGACCACGAGGAGATCCATCGATGCAGCGCAGACCCTGCAACGACGTAGTGGTGGTCGTTCCCGGCATCATGGGCAGTGCCTTGGCCGTCGACGGCAAACCGGTATGGGAACTCTCGGGGTCTGCTTTGCTACAGGGCCTGCGTACCTTTGGTCACTCCATTAAGGAGCTACAGCTTCCTCGCGACATTGGCGACGACCATCCCGGCGACGCAGTGCAGCCGATCGGGCTGATGCGGGATCTGCACGTGCTGCACGGCGTCTGGCGCCCGATCGACGGCTACTCCGGGCTGCTTCGCTGGCTGGAACAGAATTTCACGCTGACCCGGTACGACCCGCAGCGGCCGGATCAGCCCGCGAACCTGGTGCCGTTCGCCTACGACTGGCGGCTGTCCAACCGGTACAACGCTCACCGGCTCCAGGAGACCGTCGAACCGGTGCTGACCCGGTGGCAGGCCACTGACCCCGCGAACTCCCACGCGGAGCTGGTGTTCCTGTGCCACTCGATGGGCGGGCTGCTCACCCGCTATTACCTCGAGGTGCTGGGAGGCGCCGCCCAGACCCGCCGGCTGCTCACCATGGGCACCCCCTACCGGGGCTCGGCGCAGGCGTTGCTCAACCTCGTCAACGGTGTCGGCAAGGGGATCGGTCCGCTGCGGCTGGACTTGACCGCGCTGGCCCGGAGCATGCCGTCGGTGTACCAGCTGCTTCCCGGTTACGACAGCGTGGAGTCCGGGCCGGACCTCAACCATCACCGGGAGCTTGCGTTCGAGGGGCTCGACCCGTACCTGCTGGCCGACGCCGAGCGGTTTCACGCCGAGATCGCCCACGCGGTGGCCGCGCGGGGTCGGGATGGTGGCTACCGCATCCGTCCCGTGCATGGGTTGCGCCAGCCCACGCCCACCACAGTCGGGGTGCACGGTGACGGGCTTGAGGCGGTGAACTCGATCCGGGGCCAGGACGAGGGCGGTGACGGCACCGTCCCGCGGCTGTCCGGTTACCCTCCCGAGATGGCCAGCGACGACGACGCGCTGCGCGGGCACACCGAGCAGCACGAGTCGCTGCAGACCAACCTCGCGGTCCGGGACGTGATCTGGGAGTGGTTCACCTCGGAACTGCCGACTCACCGTGGGCCCGCCGTGACCGGCCAGCTGGGCGTCGTCCATCCCGACCTGCTGCTGCGAGGAGAGCCGCTCGACGTGGACGTCACCGCCGAGTCCGACACGCTGCTGGTACGCACGACGGTGGCCTCGCTGGGCTCGGGGCACGCGGTGACCCACCGGCTTCGCAACCTCGGCGGGGGCCGGTACCGGACCTGCTTCGACGGGCTTGAGCCGGGTCTGCACCGGGTGTGCACGAAGGCCGCGGCGGACCAGCTGCCGGTGCACTCCAGCCTGCTGGTGTGGGAGGAGGGGCCGTGAGCCAGCCGCACCTTGACGGATCGTTTCTGGGCATCGCGGTCGGCGAGTACGAGAACACCAACCATCCGGCGTTGCCCCGCGCGGTGCCCCAGACCCAGGAACTGGCGGACGCGCTCACGGGCTTCGGCTATCGCCCCACCGTGCTGGAGAATCCAACGTTGGCCGAGCTTCGCACCCGGCTCGACGAGTGGCGGCACGGCCGGGCCACCCTCGGGCATGCGCCCGTGCTGCTGACCTGGTCAGGCCACGCCGAGGCGGTCCGCGATGAGCTTCGGCTCGCGGCCCACGACAGCCCAGCCGCCTTTCCGTCCGCGGGTAGCTACCGGCCCGAGTCGCTGGTGGAGGAGGCGATGGATGGCGGCGCCGACCAGATTCTGGTGCTCATCGACACCTGCCAGTCCGGCCAGGGTGCGCTGGCAGTGGTCGCCGTCGCGCTGCACAACTGGGTTAAGCGGACGTTCCCGCCGGGTCGAGCATGCTGGGTGGGTGTGCTCGCGAGCTGCCAGCCGGACGAAGACGCGGCCGGCAGCGGGGCTCTGCTCGATGCCGCCGGCCGGGTGCTGCGCCAGGGACCGTCCGCCAACGGATACCGCCGGGCCTGGACGGTACGCAACGCCGGTATCACCGGCCCGGAGCTGATCCAGACGCTGCTGGGCGAGCTCGCGCAGGATGAGCAGCGCCCGGTGAACGTCGAGTCGGGTACCGCGCAGGTGATGTTCCACAATCCTCGGTGGCGGCCTGCGCAGCGGCCGCAGCTGGTGGAGCATCTGGTGCTGGCCTCGCGCGGTATTGCCCCACAGGAGGAGGGGTGGTTTTTCACCGGACGCCGCGCGGTGCTCCAGCGGATCGTGACGTGGATGGGAGAAGCCAATCCCGGCGCTTTCGTCGTCACGGGCTCGGCGGGATGCGGCAAGTCGGCGGTGGTGGGACGCATCGCTGCGCTGTCTGACCCCACCGAGCGAGCGGCACTGCTGGAGCACGCCCCACTCGAGCCGCAGGACCCGGACCCGGGGGTCGGCACCGTCGATGCCGCCCTGCACCTGCGCGGCCGGGGCGTGCAGGACGTCGCGACCGCCTTGGCTGAGGCTCTCGGGTTGCCCGCACCGGAGAACCACTGGCAGCTGGTAGCTCAGGTGACACAGATGCAGTCACCACCGACTGTCGTGCTCGACGGGTTGGACGAGGCGATCACCGAACAGGTCAACGAGATCGCGACGGATCTGCTGGTCCCGCTGTGCAGGGTGGCGCGCGTGCTGCTCGCGACCCGGGATCGGGCCTTCACGCTGCGCCAGCCGGCCGCACCCGAGCCGAGCTTCGTCTGGCTGCGCGGACTCTTCGGACCGGCGGCACCAGTCGTTGATCTCGACGCCGATGCGGGCACCACGCACGACATCGAGCGGTACGTCGCGCGCCGGCTGCGCGTCGCCGGTCGTGGCGATCTCGAGCAGCGGGTGGCCCCGGTGCTGTCCCGGCGGGCCGCTGGCGACCGTGGCGGGTTCCTCTACGCCCGGATCGTGACCTCCCAGGTGGTGCGGCAGGTCGTCGATGTGCAACCGCAGGGGTGGGAGCAGCAGCTCGCCGAGACGATCAGCGGGGCCCTGGAGCACGACCTGACGGCCGGTGTCGCCCTGGTCCGCGACGGCAGGGAGCTGACCGGCGCCGGCCGGGACCTGCTGCGCGCGCTCGCCTGGGGGTTGGGCCGGGGCATGCCAGGGCGTGGCGTCTGGGAGGCCGCCGCGACCGCGCTAAGTCCGGAGGGCGTCGAGTATCAGGCCACCGACCTGGACTGGGTGCTAGAGCACTACGGGCGCTACATCGTCGAGGACGGCACGGACGGCCAGGCGGTCTACCGGCTCTACCACCGGGAATTCGTCGAGCACCTGCTCGGCTCGTCTCCCCCTGTCGCCGGCCGCCCGGCGGTACAGGCTCTCGCCGAGGCCCTGGTCACGCTGACCGAGACCCAGACCGACGGAGCCCGCGAACCGGAGCAGTCCAGCCCGTACCTGCGGCGCCATCTTGGTCAGCACGCCTCGCTGGCGAACGCACCCGGGATCACCGCCCTGCGCCGCCTGGCCCAGGCCAACCCCGACGCCTACCTCCCCGACCTCGCCGGCTCGCTGAACAACCTCGCTGTCCGGCTGGCTGAGGTGGGGCAGCGTCAGGCCGCGCTGGCCCCAGCCCAGCAAGCCGCCGAGACCTACCGCGAGCTGGCCCAGGCCAACCCCGACGCCTACCTCCCCGACCTCGCGATGTCGCTGAACAACCTCGCCAACCGGCTGGCTGAGGTCGGCCGGATCGCTGAGGCCCAAGAGGTCTTCACGGGATGCATCGGTGCCTTCGCTGCGTCACCGGTTGCCAGGGATGTCTTGCTGGTCGAACGCGCCCGGTTCCAGCTTCGTCATGGTGAGGCGCCGGCCGGGTTGCGCGACCTCACGGTGCTCCTCACGTCCAGCGGCACTGAGGCCATGAGCACCGTCCTGGTATCCGCCCGGCGTGCACTGCGGGCCCATCGCACGGTGGACGGGCCCGCCGTGGATCGCGTCTGGCGGGAGACCACCGGTACCGAGCCTCCTGGCTGGCTGGCCCTCACCGACGAGCAGCTTCGTCTTGTGGCCGACTGGATCGGGACACCAACGTGGACGGAGTCGAAGAACTTCCTGGCGGCACATGCCGATGAGCTGCTGGCAAGCCCGGCTGACCTCGCGCTTGACGAGCTGGTGCTGCTGGACCCACCGCTGGCCGACCAGCACCGGCAGGTCCTGGCCCGCACCCGAGAGCATGGCATCGACGCCGCTTACCAACCACTCGTCCTCCAGGACCTACTCAGGGCCTGGATCAGCACCGAAAGCTGGCCTGACTCGCAATCCTTCGCCGAACAACACGCGGCCGAACTGCTCGCCCCTGAGGCCGAGACCGTGCTGGCCGGGTTCGGGGACGAGCCCGTGATCGCGGTGCACCTCGCGATGCTCGGCCTCGCGCGGCGTGACGGCATGGCAGCCACCTACGCCTGCGTGACGGATCGCCAGCTGGCAGCCGGTCGGATGCGGCGAGCCCTCATCGACGTGGACCCGTACGCCATTGCGCAGGTCGCCACGCTGGAGGGTCACGTCTTCGGTGAGTGGTTCACCGCCGTTGCGCACCTCGCCGTCACGTACGCCATCGGCGAGGCGACGGCTGTGGACGATACCGAACTGAGCACTCGGGTCAACGAACTGGACACCTTGGTGAAGCAGGCTGATGTGGCCGATCGGCAGCGGGTGGCAGCCGAGGTCGCCGAACTCATTGGCCGGTCTCCGGAACACGCTGGGCGCCTCAGCGCCCTGCTCGGCATGCTGCTGCAGCCCACACCGACGTGAACCCGACCAGACCGATCAGGGTTCTGATGCTGCTAGTCGGGGCACCGCGTGCAGGGCTGGATCTGGGCGAGGAGCACCGGCAGGTGAGCCTGGCAGTGTCCCGAGCCCGGTACCGCGATGCGCTCACCATCCACGTTGAGCAGGCAGTGCGGCCGAACGACGTGAGCTACCTTTTTCACCACCACCAACCGCACGTGGTGCACTTCTCCGGAAAGGGGACCCAAGACTCAGGGATCCTACTGCGTGACGATGACGGCGGACTTGTCCCTATCGAAGCCAGTGGCTTACGTCGTCTGATCGAGCGCACCTGCCCGCAGGCGCAGCTCGCCGTCCTCAACTCGTGCTGGAGCAGCGAACTCGCTCGCGAGCTGGCGAGGGCCTGCGGCTGTGCCGTAGGAATGACCGCCCAGCTACCCGACAGCACCGGAGTCGCCTTTGCCGCGGAGCTGTACCAGGCGATCGCGTTCGGCCAGTCGGTTGGCCAGGCCGTCGAGACGGCGCGGGCCGCGCTTGAACTCCACGGGGTATATCGCCCCGAGATTGTGCAGCTCGTTCACCGGGATGACGTCGACCCCGAACATGTATTCGTCATCCCCTCGCGATTGCACCGGCCAATGGACCGCGAGTCGGTAAAACCCCAGACCGTGGCAATCGCCCACAGCGGCAAGCGCCGGTTCGTCGCAGTGGTGACCGGGATGGAAAACTCGGAGGCAGACTTCATGAGCAAACTGCACTCATCGAGCATCGAAAGTCTCCAGATCCAGTGGATTTCCGCAAGCAGTGATCACGGGAGATCTGATGCACACGGCGTTGTCAACTTGGTGAGTCTGCCTGGTTACGGAGGCAAGGTCGGTCCGGCTGGGTGATCCCTGGTGCTGGGTCAGGCTGCTGTTGTGGCCGTGCCGGTGATCTGGTTCCAGGTGGTGAATCGGTCGGTCATTTCGCGGCGGTAGTCCTCGGCGGTGAGTCGGTGACGGCGGGGCCGGAAGTGTGGGGAGATGTTGCTGAAGGCGGAGAGGAACCGCTGTGCGTGCCCGGCTGAGGTGAACCGTTTCATGGCTCGTTCTCGGTGCCGGGTCGGTTGGTGGGAGTTCTCGGCCTGGTTGTTCAGGTACTTCGACTGGCGGTGCTCGACCGAGCGCAGCACCTGTCGTCGCGCCGCCGCGTAGCTGCCCAGCTTGTCGGTGACCAGGACCCTGGGCACGTACTCCAGGCCCTTGAGCAGCTTGCGGAAGAACCTGCTCGCGGCCCTGGTGTCCCGGCGGGAGGTGACCAGAATGTCCAGCACATTCCCATGCTGGTCCACCGCCCGCCACAGATAGTGGATCTTACCGTTGATCTTGATGAACACCTCGTCGAGGTGCCACTTGTCCCCCGGGCGAGCCCGGCGCCGGCGCAGCCCGTTGGCGTAGGTCTGGCCGAACTTCGCGCACCACTGCCGCACCGTCTCGTGGCTGAGGATGATCCCGCGCTGCAGCATCATTTCTTCGACCTCGCGGAAGCTGAGCGGGAAGCGGTGGTAGAGCCAGACACGGTGGCTGATGATCTCCGCCGGGAAGCGAAACCCCTTATAGGACGGCACACCGACGGTCACCCAACCTCCTCATCCCTGAAGCAACCCGGCGATCATCCCAGCCCCCAGATCACGAAGTTGACAGTGCCGTCCTGAGACAGATCTGCGCCGAGCATCCCTAGCTTGACGCCTCCGGCGGCCGCAGAGTGGGACGGGTCGGGGACGTCAGCAACGTCATGGAACCGGCACATGGCGGAGGTGTTCGCGTCTTACGGCCCCGGGGGAAACTCTGTCTCGGCGCCGGGCGGGGTGCTGGCGATCGAGCCCGCTCCACCCGGTGCCCTCCAAGAACGGCCTGGCGCGGCGATGGGAGGGACTGGTGATAGCAGTGGAGTCGGGTGTGCATTCTCGCGCTGGATGGGTCCCGAGATCGGCTGGCTGTCGGTTGAGTGAGCGGCCCCCGATGCTCGGCTCCCGGCGGCCAGCCGGTCCTCAACCAATCCCCGTGCCACCCCGCCTCCTGTGCCTGCTTCCCGATGAACCGGCACCCACGGACGGAGACGGTGCTCATGTCACGGCGCAAGCTCACCGTTAAGGGCCGAGGCCCGGATGGCCGTGTCACCTTCTCTGTAGAGGCATATCAGGGGAAGGTATGGATCACTTCTTATGACTGCCCGTTTACCTGCGAGGCGATCCTCGACCCGGCGCAGGCTGACGGCTTGATGAACCTGATTAACCAGACCACCAAGGAAGCTCGCGGGTACAGGCTATGAGTCGCGGCGGCGCCATGCCGATGACCAGTCCTACGGGCTGGGTGTACCTGCGTTCGGCACACTGCACGATTCGTTGGCAACGTGGTGACAAGGTAGCTTATATCTTCGAGGGCAAGCAGACGGAGGCGAACTCTGATGAGGGGGTAGAGGTTCTTGCTACCATCCCCGTATCGTCTAAGGGCTGGACTGATCTGGCAGACGTCAAGCTCGCCGGGGAAAATTGGGTTAAAGCAAAGCGTCGACGCTGCCAAACGTGCGGGGTGTATTCGTGACCACTCCCCGCTACTATGACAGCATCGGGCTTGTCGCTACTCCAATCGGCTATGCGCTGCTCACGACTGTTCGTTATCTGCATCCTCGATAAGTGGGGTGCGTGCCGTAAGGAGATCCGCATGTTGGATCTCGTGAGTGCTGAGGTGGCAGTTCTGCGCATGCTGTAGTACGTGCCCTCACCCACAGCTCCGATCTCGGCCTGGTCCACGGACTGCTCTTCGGACTTGGTCAAGGCCTGATCATCGGTCTGTCCGTCGGGCTCGCGATCGGCCTGGCGTTCGCATTGGTCGACATCGACACCGACCAGCCAGCAGCGCACTGGCACTGGTCACCACGACGGCTAGGAACCGCAGTGCTGGCAGCTACGGTGTACGGACTGACCTACTGGCTACTGTTCGTTCTCGGTGTTCAGGCCATCGTGGGACCAGCCAACGGAGCAGTATTCGTAGCCCAAGTCGGCAAGGGCGGGCATGTCTCGCCCATGAGGTCGTCGCAAGACAGAACGCAACCGAACATCCGCTTCTGCCGCAAGTCGTGCGTGGCCGCTCCGTCCTCTGGACGATCCTCTATCAGGGACGGGGTGCGGCGGGTAGCAGGGACACTGAAGATTCCCGGCGCAGTCGACATCAGCTTTTCTACCAGCGCAACGTGAGTACCGGGTCCATGTGCTCTTTGCCAGGTTCGCGGATTTCGAGCTCGTAGTCACCGATCCAGTCGTCGCCACCGTTGGTGTCCTTCGGCTCTTCGATCCTGGCGATCGCAAGGAGGTGCGCCCGGAACGAGTCGGGGCGGTTTAGGTCCTCACACACGTGCCGAGCCGGGTAGCGGCGGCCATCGGGCCCGCGGAGAGTGATCGCCCACAGCTGGGCCGCCGTCGCTGTCTCACTTGAGTGGTTGCGGTCGTCGGAAGAGCGAGGACCAGTCCCGGCCAACGTCGTAGCGTCGGGTGCTGAATGCTCGTGAACCGCGCCCTGGAAGACATCTGAGTCGCTCGGAAGCTCAGCACCCGGCGTCGCCAACGGCTCGGAAGGCCGGACAATGATTGCTCGGCGACCGCGGCTTGATGTGATGAATCCCCACGTCTTGAGCAGTCCCATGGCGCGATGCGCTGTCCCGATTGCCACCTGGTGCTCGGCGGCGAGCTGCTTCTCGGTCGGCGCGAGGTCGCCATCAGCGAGGACCCCCGAGAGGATGCTGCGACGTAGCTCCGCGGCGATTTTCTCGTACGGACTCTGCGGGTCATGTTTGGCGCGCTCGATGGCTACCAGTGGCGCCGGTCGGCTCGGCATCCTGGTGGCAATGCCGCTGGCCGCCCGTTGGTCGGCTTCGGACACCCATGCGGCATAGGTCCTGAGCGTGGTCGTGCCCCCACCGGCGTGACCCAGCCGGCCCGCGACGGTCCGCACGTCTACGCCCGCCGCGACGAGTTCCGTCGCCGAATAGTGCCGGAGCTTGTGCAAGTTTGTATCGATCCCGAGGCGCTCGGACAGGCGGTTATAGCGCTGCGTGAGTGCCCCAGGCGTCAGATAGGTGCTGCCATCCAGCGCACCCGAGAACACGAAAGCGTCTGCGGCGAGCTCAACGCCGAGTTCCTCGGCGCAACCCCGACACCGGACCTGGTGCTCGCTGAGGACCTGGACAGTCTCCTGGTCGAGGGCGACACGGCGCTGCTGATGAGTCTTGAGGTCTCCCTCAGCCCAGCCGTCCACACTCTTGCTGATCGCACACCGCAGCCACATCACAGCCCGACCCGGGGTCAGATCGATGCACGACCAGCGCAGGGCGCACAGCTCACCGCGGCGCGCTCCCGTGGTCATCGCCAGCCAAATCAGCGTGCCCCAGTCAGGGTCCTTCCATGCCTCGTTGACGATCCGGGCTGCCTCGGCTGCGCTCGGCGGGTGCGGGTTCGGCATGGGTGCAGCAGGAGGCTCGGCCTGACGCAGCGGATTGACCGTGACCCATTTCCAGCGCACCGCGCGCTTGTAGGCCCCCGACAGGATGAAGTGCATGTGCCGGATGGTGGTCGCACCCAGCGGCCGGCATCGGTGCTGAACACAGCGGTGATTGCAACGATGCTCGACGGCAGTGCGGTGCTGGACGAAGGGCCGCCCGGAGCAGTGGTCCCGGCACCGGCGCAGCTCCGCATAGAACGAGTCGAGGATGTCCGCATCCAGCGCACCGACCTTGGTTTTGCCCAGGAACGGCGCGATGTGGTTGCGGATGTAGCCACGATAGAGCGTCAACGTGCTGGCGGCGCCGTCGAACTGGTCGAGGTAGCGCTCGAGGAGTTGATCAACCGTGGCCTTGGTTCGCGGGTTCCGTCGCTCCTCGACCTGGCTGATCAGCCGATCGCGGACCCGACGCGCCTGCCTGTCGGCCCCAGGCCCAGCAGGAATGATCTCGGTCAGGTAATGACGACGCTTGCTCACCGGATCCACTCCGGCATAGACGCGCACCCGCAGCGCGCCGCTCGGCAGCTCATCAATGCCGCCCCGAACACGCTCGGGAGCCGCTGACGATCGCGCCACGGAGCGCAGACTAACACGATTCGCGTCACAAGTGATGTCACGCGGACCGTTCACGATCACCACGGGGATATGTTTCCCCTGGTAGAACCAGAGCCGACGCGGGGACTCGAACCCCGAACCTTCCGCTTACAAGGCGGACGCTCTGCCAGTTGAGCTACGCCGGCGGGTGTGAAGGTCATGGTATGCGCACGTCCGAAAAGATCAGCAGCAGGCGAGTGGCGGGCCGCGCCGCTAGTCTCGATGAACGACCGCGCGGACGAGGGAGGCCAACCCGTGGCCGACGGCACGAGTACCCCCACCACCGAGGCCGGCTTCGTGGTGGTGGCGAATCGGCTGCCGGTGGACCTGGAACCGCTGCCCGACGGCACGCGGCGGTGGAAGTCCAGCCCGGGGGGATTGGTTGTCGCACTGGAGCCGTCCCTGCGGTCCCGCCGCGGCGCGTGGGTCGGTTGGCCCGGTGTGCCCGACGTCGAGGTGGAACCCTTCGTCGACGGCGATATCACCTTGCGTCCGGTGATGCTGTCCAGCCGGGACATCGTCGACTACTACGAGGGTTTCTCCAACGGGACGCTGTGGCCGCTCTACCACGATGTGGTGGCTCCACCAGCCTTTCATCGAAGGTGGTGGGAAGCCTACGTCGAGGTCAACGAGCGATTCGCGGCGGCCACCGCCAAGAGTGCCAGCGAGGGGGCCACGGTATGGGTGCAGGACTACCAGTTGCAGCTGGTGCCCCGGATGCTCCGGGAACTGCGCCCAGATCTGCGGATCGGGTTCTTCCTGCATATCCCGTTCCCCCCGGTGGAGCTGTTCATGCAACTGCCCTGGCGCACCGAGCTGGTCCGCGGTCTGCTCGGCGCTGACCTGGTCGGATTCCACCTGCCCGGGGGCGCGCAGAACTTCTTGTATCTGGCCCGCCGGCTGGCCGGGATGTCGGTGACGAAGAGCGCGGTCGGGGTTCGCGTCAAGCCCGGGCGGGTCGACGTCGGCGACCGTACCGTTCGGGTTGGCGCCTTCCCGATCTCCATCGACTCGGCCGCGCTGGACCGG